>NZ_JBVIWC010000004.1:0-208957 GCF_055594965.1 Kitasatospora sp. NPDC040550
AAACGCTCGGCTGGGAAACCCCAGCCGAGCGCCTGCATAAACTCATCGCGGCCTAGACAACCGACCACGTGTTGCAACGACCCCTAGAAACCGCCCAGGTCGCCGGGGGCTCCGCTCGTACCGCTACGCCTTACGCGGGCACCGAGGCCACGCCGGGGGCGAGGAACTTCTTGCCGTTCACCCGCTCCGAGACGCCCTCACGGTCCAGGTACGGGGTGATCCCGCCCAGGTGGAAGGGCCAGCCGGCACCGGTGATCATGCAGAGGTCGATGTCCTGGGCCTCGCCGACGACACCCTCCTCCAGCATCAGGCCGATCTCCTGGGCCACGGCCTCCAGGGAGCGGTTCAGGACCTGCTCCTCGGTGAGCACCGTGTCGCCGAAGGTCAGCAGCTCCAGCACCTCGGGGTCGAGGACCTGCTTGCCGTCCACCCAGGTGTAGAAGCCGCGCTTGCCGGCCTTGACCACCTTGCCGAGGTTCTCGGAGACGGTGAACCGCTCCGGGAAGGCGCCGGCCAGGGTCTCCGAGACGTGCAGGGCGATGGCTGGGCCGACCAGCTCCAGCAGCACGATCGGGGACATCGGCAGGCCGAGCGGCTCGACGGCCTTCTCGACGCTGGCGATCGGGGTGCCCTCGTCGATGATGTTCTGGATCTCGCCCATGAAGCGGGTCAGGATCCGGTTCACCACGAACGCCGGGGCGTCCTTGCAGAGCACCGAGGTCTTCTTGAGCTTCTTCGACACGGCGAAGGCGGTGGCCAGCGACGCGTCGTCGGTCTGCTCGCCGCGGACGATCTCCAGCAGCGGCAGGATCGCGACCGGGTTGAAGAAGTGGAAGCCGACGACCCGCTCGGGGTGCTGGAGCTTCGAGGCCATCTCGGTGACCGACAGCGAGGAGGTGTTGGTCGCCAGCACGCAGGTCGGCGAGACCACGGCCTCCAGGTCCGCGAAGACGGTCTGCTTGACGCCCATCTCCTCGAACACGGCCTCGATGACGAAGTCCGCGTCGCCGAAGGCCACGGCCTTGTCCAGCGAGCCGCTGACCAGGCCCTTGAGGCGGTTGGCCTTGTCCTGGCCGATCCGGCCCTTGCCGAGCAGCTTGTCGATCTCGGCGTGGACGTAGCCGACGCCCTTGTCGACGCGCTCCTGGTCGATGTCGGTGAGGACCACCGGCACCTCCAGACGGCGGGCGAACAGCAGCGCCAGCTGCGAGGCCATCAGGCCGGCGCCGACGATGCCGACCTTGGAGACCGGGCGGGCCAGCGACTTGTCCGGCGCACCGAACGGGCGCTTGGCCCGGCGCTGCACCAGGTTGAAGGCGTAGATGCCGCTGCGCAGCTCGCCGCTCATGATGAGGTCGGCCAGGGCCGCGTCCTCGGCGTCGAAGCCGGCCTGGAGGCTGGCCTTGTCGGTGAGGTCCGCGTCCTTGACGGCGGCGATGATGTCCAGCGCCTTGTAGGCGGCCGGGGCGGCGCCGTGCACCTTGCCGTCGGCGACCATGCGGCCCCAGAGGACGGCGTCGTCCCAGGCCTTGCCGCGGTCGATCGCCTCGCGCTCGACGACGACGTCGCCCTTGAGGACCTTGGCGGCCCACAGCAGCGACTGCTCCAGGAAGTCGGCCGGCTCGAAGATCGCGTCGGCGATCCCCAGCTCGAACACGTCCTTGCCCTTGAGCTGCTTGTTCTGGTTCATCGAGTTCTCGATGATGACCTTGACGGCCTTACCGGCACCGATCAGGTTCGGCAGGATGGTGCAGCCGCCCCAGCCGGGGACGAGGCCGAGGAAGACCTCGGGCAGCGAGAAGGCCGGAACGCCCGCGGACACCGTGCGGTAGTCGCAGTGCAGGCCGACCTCGACGCCGCCGCCCATGGCCGCGCCGTTGTAGAAGGCGAAGGTTGGGACGGGCAGCGCGGCGATCCGCTTGAAGACCTCGTGGCCGCCCTTGCCGATGGCCAGCGCGTCGGCGTGCTGCTTGAGCAGCTCGACGCCCTTGAGGTCGGCGCCCACGGCGAAGATGAACGGCTTGCCGGTGATCGCGGCGCCGACGATCTTGCCCTCGGCGGCCTCGGCCTCGACCTGGTCCAGCGCCTCGGACAGCTTGAGCAGCGAGCCCGGGCCGAAGGTGGTCGGCTTGGTGTGGTCGAAGCCGTTGTCGAGGGTGATCATGGCCAGCTTGCCGGCCTGCAGCGGCAGGTCCAGGTGGCGCACGTGCGCGGTCGTGACGACCTCGCCCGGGAACAGCTCGGCGCCCTGCTGGAGCAGCTCAGTGGTGTTGCTCATGCTCACTTACCACCCTCGACCTGAGACGACTTTTCCGCTCCGCTCCAATGCGGGTTCTCCCAGATGACGGTGCCGCCCATGCCGAAGCCGATGCACATGGTGGTGAGACCGTAGCGGACGTCCGGGCGCTGCTCGAAGCGGCGGGCCAGCTGGTTCATCAGGCGCACGCCCGAGGAAGCCAGCGGGTGGCCGAAGGCGATCGCGCCGCCGAACGGGTTGACCCGCTCGTCGTCGTCCGCGATGCCGTAGTGGTCCAGGAAGGACAGCACCTGGACGGCGAAGGCCTCGTTGACCTCGAAGGCCTGGATGTCGTCGATGGTCAGACCGGCCTTGGCCAGCGCCTTCTCGGTGGCCGGCACCGGGCCGATGCCCATGACCTCGGGCTCGACGCCCGCGAAGGCGTAGGAGACCAGGCGCATCTTGACCGGGAGGCCGAGTTCCTCGGCGACGTCCTCGGCGGCCAGCAGCGAGGCGGTGGCACCGTCGTTCAGACCGGCCGAGTTGCCCGCGGTGATGTTGCCGTGCGGGCGGAACGGGGTCTTGAGGCCGGCCAGCGACTCCATCGTGGTGCCCGGGCGCAGCGGCTCGTCCACGGTGGCCAGGCCCCAGCCGGTCTCGCCGACCTCGGGGTTGGTGTTGCGGATCGTGATCGGCACCAGGTCGGGCTGGATGTCGCCGTTGGCGTACGCCTTGGCGGCCTTCTCCTGGGAGCGCACGGCGTAGGCGTCGCAGCGCTCCTTGGTGATGTGCGGGAAGCGGTCGTGCAGGTTCTCCGCGGTCATGCCCATGAACAGGGCGGACTCGTCGACCAGCTTCTCCGAGACGAAGCGCGGGTTCGGGTCCACGCCCTCGCCCATCGGGTGGCGACCCATGTGCTCGACGCCGCCGGCCACGACCACGTCGTACGCGCCGAAGGCGATGCCGCCGGCGGTGGTGGTCACGGCGGTCAGGGCGCCGGCGCACATGCGGTCGATCGCGTAACCCGGGACGGACTTCGGCAGGCCGGACAGCAGGGCGGCGGTGCGCCCGATGGTCAGACCCTGGTCGCCGATCTGCGTGGTGGCCGCGATGGCGACCTCGTCGATGCGCTCGACGGGCAGGTTCGGGTTACGGCGCACGAGTTCCCGGATGCACTTGACGACGAGGTCGTCGGCGCGGGTCTCGTGGTAGATGCCCTTCGGGCCGGCCTTGCCGAACGGGGTGCGGACGCCATCGACGAAGACGACGTCCCTCGCGGTACGAGGCACGGGGGCTCTCCTCCCAGGGACCAACATTTCGGGTGTGCAGGCTGCCGCCGGAAGATCCCGAGCGGCGCCGCGTCAGAGTCATGCTACCCGTCGGTAACCAACCTGCCCAGGCCCCTCGGACGGTTCTGACCATGTGTCCCGCGACACGTCCGGCACCACCGCGACCAGGAAGGCTCCCCGGGAACGCGGTGAGGGGGCGCCGTCCGTGACGGACGGCGCCCCCTCACGGGAGTCGGTCGGCGGGGCCGGGACCGCGCGGGCGGGCCGGTGCGCTCCGGCCGGATCAGGCCTCGGCGGTGCCGGCGGTGGCGGCGGTGACGAAGGCGGCGGCCACCACCGGCGCCACCAGGTCGACCTGCCACTGCCGGGCGCCGAGCCGACGCAGCGCGGCGGCCACGCCGTCGCCGCTCAGGTCGGCCGGCGGCTCCCAGGAGACCCGGCGCACCAGGTCCGGGGTGATCAGGTTCTCGGCGGGCAGGTGGTGGCGCTCGGCCAGCTCGCTGACCGCGGCGCGGGCACCCGAGAGCCGGGCGGCCGCGACCGGGTCCTTCTCCGCCCAGGCCCGCGGCGGCGGCGGCCCGTCGTGCGGGGCGGCGGCCGGCGGCAGCTGGTTCTCCGGGACCTCCCGGCCGCGCTGTACGGCGGCCAGCCACTGGTCCAGCTGGCGCCGGTGCAGCCGCGGGCCGAAGCCCTGGACGCCCTGCAGCGCGGCGATGTTCAGCGGCATGGCCAGCGCGGCGTTGACGATCGCGGCGTCCGAGAGCACCCGGCCGGGGGAGACGTCGCGCTCCTGGGCCATCCGGTCGCGGGTCAGCCACAGCTCGCGCACCACGGCCAGCTGGCGGCGCCGGCGGACCTTGTGCAGCTGCGAGGTGCGCCGCCACGGGTCGGTGCGCGGGGCCGGGCGGGGCGCGGCGGCGATCGCGGCGAACTCCTCCAGGGCCCAGTCGAGCTTGCCCTGGGCGACCAGCTCCTGTTCGAGTGCGTCACGCAGCTCGACCAGCACCTCGACGTCCAGAGCGGCGTAGCGCAGCCAGGGCTCGGGCAGCGGGCGGGTGGACCAGTCGACCGCCGAGTGCTCCTTGGCCAGGCTCAGCCCGAGCACGTTCTCGGTCATCGGCCCCAGGCCGACCCGGGCGAAGCCGGCGATCCGCCCGGCCAGCTCGGTGTCGAACAGCCGGGTCGGTCTCATGCCCACCTCGGCGAGGCAGGGCAGGTCCTGGGTGGCGGCGTGCACCACCCATTCGGCGTCCGCGATGGCGGCGCCCAGTCCGCTGAGGTCGGGGCAGGCGATCGGGTCGATCAGCGCCGAGCCGGCGCCCGCGCGGCGCAGCTGGATGAGGTACGCCCGTTGCCCGTAGCGGTAACCGGAGGCGCGCTCGGCGTCGACGGCGACAGGTCCGGTGCCCGCGGCGAAGGCGGCGACGACGGCGGCCAGCGCCTGCTCGTCCGCCACGACGGGCGGGATCCCCTCCTTCGGTTCGAGGAGCGGGACCGGGGCTGCTTCTTCTGGGATGGCTGCTACGGCGTCGGTCACCTACCAAGGGTACGACGGTCGCCGGAACTGGGAGTGTTGTCGGACTGGTCAGACTGCTGATCGCCCGCCCGCCCGGTCATCCGCCCGGTCGTCCGCCTGCCCGCCCGACCGCCTGCCCGGGCGCCCGGCTGACGGATCGCCGGGCCCGGCATCCCGGGTGCCGCCGGGTGAGCGTGCGGCGGCCCAGGAGGAACGTTCCTCCTGGGCCGCCGACGGTTCGCGGAGCGGTTCGGCCCCGGCCGACTCAGTGGATGATGCCGGTGCGCAGCGCGACCGCGACCATCCCGGCGCGGTCGCCGGTGCCGAGCTTGCGGGCGATCCGGGCCAGGTGGCTCTTCACGGTGAGCGCGGACAGGCCCATCGCGACGCCGATCGCCTTGTTCGACTGGCCCTCGGCGACCAGCCGCAGCACCTCGACCTCGCGGCCGGACAGCTCGCGGTAGGCGGTCTGCTGCGGGCCCGGCGCCCCGGGGGCACCCGGCGCGCCCGGGGCGCCGGCGGCACCCGGCATGCCCGGCATCCCGGGGCGGCGCATCCGGCCGGCCAGCCCGGCGGCACCGAGCGGCAGGCCCGGGCGGCCGGGCATCGCGACGTTGGTGCGGGTGCCGGTGACCACGTAACCCTTGACGCCGCCCGCGAGGGCGCTGCGGACCGCGCCGATGTCGTCGGCGGCGGACAGGGCCAGGCCGTTGGGCCAGCCCGCGGCGCGGGTCTCGGCGAGGATGGTCAGTCCGGAGCCGTCCGGCAGGTGGACGTCGGCGACGCAGATGTCGCGCGGGGTGGAGACCCGGGGGCGGGCCTCGGCGATCGAGGACACCTCGATCACGTCACGGACGCCGAGCGCCCAGAGGTGGCGGGTGACGGTGTTTCGGACGCGGGGATCGGCGATGACCACCATGGCGGTGGGCTTGGTCGGGCGGTAGGCGACCACGTTTGCGGGGTGCTCAAGAAGGACCGACACCAGGCCTCCTGCGGGGAGTGGCGGACGGAACCCCGAGGGGGCGGTCGGAGTGTTCCGCGTTCGGAAAGGGTCACAGTCTGCTTCGGCAGCTACCGTGCCCGGCTTTAGCGAAAGATCACGATCTAGTGAGTAACAATACGGACAAATCGCGCATATGACTGATGCGACATGCCTGGAATTCGTACAAAATCGATCAGATCCGTGACAGATCGATCGACTTTGAGCAGGTAATTGACGCAGAGCAGGGCTGAAGTCACACTCCGTCAGTCCTGGGGGTGGCATCGGGGCCGGCGGTGCCGTCCGGCCCGGACGCCACCCTTCAGTGCGACCGGGGGCGTCGCCGGGCGGGCATCGGGACCACTCCACCGAGTGACGTGACCTCGGCCGGCGGCGGGGACGGGTTGGCCGGCGGCAGCCCGGCGCTGATGCAGAGCAGGTCGCCCCAGGCCGCCAGGTGCCGCTCGAACCGGCCGTCGGCCGGCGTCCAGGAGGCCCGGATCTCGATCTCGGTCGCGGCGGGGCGGTCCGCCAGGCCGCCGAAGTACTGCGAGGCGCAGCGGGTCACCGTGCCGGACGGCTCCGCGTACCCGGCGCCGTGCGCCTGCAGCGCGTCCAGCAGCCAGGCCCAGCCGACCTCGGAGAGCATCGGGTCGCCGGCCATCTCCGGCTCCAGCTCCGCCCGGGTCATCGTGACCACCCGGAACTCCCCGTTCCAGGCCTCCTGCCCGGCCGGGTCGTACAGCAGGACCAGCCGGCCGTCGGCCAGCTCCTCGTCGTCCACCTCCACGGTGGCGGTCAGCGCGAAGGCGTACGGGGCCAGCCGGCGCGGGGCCGGCGCGGGGGAGAGCTGGAGCTCCGGCCGCAGCCGAGCCCCGTCGAGGGCCTCCACGGCGGCCCGGAACTCGCTCGGCGCCCCCTCCCGACCCGTTCCGCCACCTGTTCCGCCACCCTGTGCGGGGTGCCCGCCGACCGCTGCCATGCCCCGAAGACTAGGTCGAAGACCCGGGTTATCGCCGCAACTTCCGTCCGAGCGGCGTGCCGGAACGGCAAACCCGGCCAGATCTTGGAGGAACCGACGAGACCGCCCGGGAAGTGCGCCCCCGGGCGCGTGCGAAGATTTGACCCGTGAGCGAGACTACGGCAGACCCGACGGCGGCCACCTCCGACGGCCGAAGCACCCCCGCGCGCCGCGGCGCCGCGCACGACTCCGCGTTCCTGCGCGCCTGTCGGCACGAGCCGGTGCCGCACACGCCGGTGTGGTTCATGCGCCAGGCGGGCCGCTCGCTGCCCGAGTACCTGAAGGTCCGCGAGGGCATCCCCATGCTGGAGTCCTGCATGCGGCCCGAGCTGGTCAAGGAGATCACCCTCCAGCCGGTGCGCCGGCACAAGGTGGACGCGGCGATCTTCTTCAGCGACATCGTGGTGCCGCTCAAGGCCGTCGGCGTCGACGTGGACATCAAGCCCGGCATCGGCCCGGTCATCGCCGACCCGATCCGCACCTTCGAGGACCTCAACCGGCTGCGCCCGCTGGAGCCCGACGACGTCCCCTACGTCACCGAGGCCGTCGGCCTGCTGGTCGACGAGCTCGGCGGGACCCCGCTGATCGGCTTCGCGGGCGCGCCGTACACGCTCGCCAGCTACCTCATCGAGGGCGGGCCCTCCAAGAACCACGAGAACACCAAGGCCATGATGTACGGGCAGCCCGAGCTCTGGGCCGCCCTGCTGGACCGCCTCGCCGACATCACGTCCGCCTTCCTCAAGGTGCAGATCGAGGCCGGCGCCTCCGCGGTCCAGCTGTTCGACTCCTGGGTCGGCGCGCTCGCCCCGGACGACTACCGCCGCTCGGTGATGCCCGCCAGCACCAAGGTCTTCGACGCCGTCGCCCACTACGGGGTGCCGCGGATCCACTTCGGCGTCGGCACCGGCGAGCTGCTCGGGCTGATGGGCCAGGCCGGCGCGGACATCGTCGGCGTCGACTGGCGGGTGCCGCTGAACGTCGCCGCCGAGCGGGTCGGCCTCGGCAAGGGCCTCCAGGGCAACCTCGACCCGGCGGTGCTGTACGCGCCCACCAAGGTCGTCGAGACCAAGGCCCGCGAGGTGCTGCACGCCGCCCAGGCGCTCGGCACCAGCGGCCACATCTTCAACCTCGGCCACGGTGTGATGCCGTCCATGGACCCGGACGCGCTCAGCCGCCTGGTCGCCTTCGTGCACGAGGCCAGCGCCCGCTGACGCCCCGCGGCGGCGGACCCCCGGCTCCCGGGGGTCCGCCGCCGTCGTGCGTCGGCCGTCGCGCGTCAGTCCCGGGGCTCGGTGGGCGCGGGCTCCTCGGGCGGTACGACCGGCCGTGCGCGGGTCCGCCGCCAGTACCGGTGGAGCAGCGCCCCCGGGACCCCGAGCACCAGCAGGAACGGCGCCGCCGCGGCCAGCGCCACCACCAGCGCGGTGCCGATCGCGACCAGCACGTGCCAGCCGCCGCCCAGCGCCGAACCGACCGAGGCGCCGAAGCCCTTCCCCCCGGCCGGGGTCGGGGTCGGGGTCGGCGTCGGGGCCGCCGCCTCGCGGCGGACGTCCAGGGTGACGGTCGAGTACGAGGTCCGGGCGGCCAGCTCCTTCTGCTGCTTCTGCAGGGACTCCAGGTCCGCCTCCCGGCGGCTCAACTCGCCCTCCAGCGAGGTGATGTCGCTCAGCGTCCTGGCCTGCGCCATCAGCGCCCGCACCCGGTCCACACTGGCCTGCTGGGTCTGCACCCGGCTCGCCACGTCCGCGACCTGCTGGGTCAGGTCGTCCGCCTGGCTCTTGCGCGAGACCACCTGGCCCAGGGCGGCCAGCTGGTCCAGGGTCTGCTGGTAGGCGGCGGACGGGATCCGCAGCGTCAACTGCCCGGACCCGTCCGCACCGCCGCCGCTGACCGACTCGCCGCCCACGTAACCGCCCGACGCGGTCGTCAACTCCCTCGCCCTGCCCAGGACCTGCCCGACGTCCTTGGTGGTCAGCGAGAGCTGCGCGGTGTACGAGATCAGCCGGGTGTCCGCGGCCGGAGTGACCCCGGCGGCCGTCGGCGCGGCGGACGGCTGCCCGCCCGCCGGGGCCGCCGGGGCCGGTGCGGCCGCTCCACCGGCCGCCTTGGCCGGTGCTCCCGCCGAGTCGTTCCGCCCCGGGTCCCCGCCGCCGCTCGCGCTGCAACCCCCGACCAGCAGCACCGCCGCGGCCACCGCCGCCGCCGGCGCCCCGGCTCTCGTCCGTCGTCCCATTCCCCGGCCCCTCCCCAAGTCCGTTGGCAGTTCCTGCCGTTGGACGTAAGAGACTGCCCGACGGACCCGCCCGGCAGATCGCGGGTCCATCACGGCTCGGCGCCGGGACGGACACGACCTACCGCCCGCCGACCTCGACCCCCGCCCGACGCGGCAGCGCCGCCGTCACCCGGGCAGCCGGTGGTGCGCGTCCTCGAGTCGGACAGGACGCCCGCCGGCTACGCATCCGCCGGAGTCCTCCGTGGTGTGCTGGAACGGCCGATGCCGTTCCGATCTTCATCGACCTGTCGCGTGCAGCGGATTGAGGCATCCGTGTAAAGACCTGCGAGACTGCGAGGCATGTCGGATGCACAGGTCGTCGTCGTCGTCGGTGGTGGGATCGCGGGGCTGGCTGCGGCCGCCTTCCTGAGCGGGGCGGCCGGGGGGCCGGCGCGGGCGCGGGTGACGGTGCTGGAGGCGTTGGGGCGGGTCGGCGGGAAGCTGTGGGGCGGCGAGGTCGGCGGGGTCCGGGTGGACCTCGGGGCCGAGTCGGTGCTGGCGCGGCGGCCGGAGGCGGTGGAACTGGCCCGGGCCGTCGGGCTGGGGGAGCGGCTGGAGCCGCCGACCGGCGCGAAGGCGGCGATCTGGACCAGGGGTGCGCTGCGACCGCTGCCGGGCGGGCAGGTGATGGGCGTCCCGGGCGACCTGGAGGCGCTCGCCGCCTCCGGGGTGCTCAGCGCCGAGGGGCTGGAGCGGGCCCGGCACGAGCGGGTCGCCGAGGTCGGGTCGGACGTCGCGATCGGCCGCTACGTCGCCGACCGGCTGGGCCAGGAGGTGGTGGACCGGCTGGTGGAGCCGCTGCTGGGCGGCGTCTACGCCGGTCGCGCCGAGGAGATCTCGCTGCGTGCCGCCGTGCCGCAGCTGCTGCCGATCGCCCAGGGCGGCGGCTCGCTGGTCGAGGGGGTGCACGCGCTGGCGTCCCGGCCGCAGGTGGTCGGCACCCCGGTGTTCCAGGGCCTGCGCGGCGGCCTCGGCACCCTGCCGGAGGCGGTGGCGGCGGCCTGCGTGCGGGCGGGCGTGGACCTGCGCACCGATACCCCGGTGGAGGAGCTGCGCCGCACCCCCGAGGGCTGGCGGGTGGTGGCCGGCGGCGAGGTGCTGACCGCCGACGCCGTGGTACTGGCCGTCCCGGCGCCGGCCGCGGCCCGGCTGCTGCGGGCGGACGCCCCGGCGGCGGCCACCGAGCTGGACACCGTCGAGTACGCGGGCATGGCCCTGGTGACGCTGGCGTTCCGCCGCGCCGACCTGCCCGAGCCGCCGGCCGGCAGCGGCTTCCTGGTGCCGCCGGTGGACGGCCGCCGGATCAAGGCCTCGACCTTCTCCTCCAACAAGTGGGGCTGGCTGGAGCGTTCCGCCCCGGACGCCTTCCTGCTGCGCACCTCGCTGGGCCGCCACCGCGAGGACGAGGTGCTGGAACTGCCGGACGAGGAGCTGGTGGCCCGCTCGCTGGCGGACCTGGCGGAGGCGGTCGGGCTGACCGCCCGGCCGTACGACACCTTCGTGTCGCGCTTCACGGCGGGCCTGCCGCAGTACCCGGTGGGCCACCCGGACCGGGTGGCCCGGGTGCGCGCGGCGGCGCGGGCGGTGGGCGGCCTGGCGCTCTGCGGCGCCGCGTACGACGGGGTGGGGATCCCGGCCTGCATCGGTTCGGCGGCCGCCGCCGCAGCGGCCGTCGGCGAGCACATCGACAGACTGTTGACCCCGGCGACCGGGGACGGTTCCACGGAGAGGACAATGGGCGCATGACTGAGAGCGTTGAGCGGGAGCCCGAGCAGCGGCCCGAGAAGAAGAAGGCGCGCGACCTGAACCAGGTCATCCGCTACACCATGTGGTCGGTGTTCAAGCTCAAGGGCGCCCTGCCCGAGGACCGCACCGCCCTCGCCGCCGAGGTGGACGAGCTGTTCGCGCAGCTGGACGCCAAGGACGTGACGATCCGCGGCACCTACGACGTGTCCGGGCTGCGCGCCGACGCCGACCTGATGATCTGGTGGCACGCCGAGGACTCGGACGACCTCCAGGAGGCGTACAACCGCTTCCGCCGCACCGGCCTGGGCCGCCAGCTGGAGCCGGTCTGGTCGAACATGGCCCTGCACCGCCCGGCCGAGTTCAACAAGTCGCACATCCCGGCCTTCCTCGCCGACGAGCGCCCGCGCGACTACGTCTGCGTGTACCCCTTCGTCCGCTCCTACGAGTGGTACCTGCTGCCGGACGCCGAGCGGCGCGCGATGCTCGCCGAGCACGGCCAGATGGCCCGCGGCTACCCGGACGTGCGGGCCAACACGGTGGCCTCGTTCGCGCTCGGCGACTACGAGTGGCTGCTCGCCTTCGAGGCGGACGAGCTGCACCGGATCGTCGACCTGATGCGCGACCTGCGCCCCTCCCGGGCCCGGCTGCACGTCCGCGAGGAGGTGCCGTTCTTCACCGGCCGCCGCAAGCCGGTGAGCGAGCTGCTGAACGGCCTGGCCTGACCCGCGCCGCACCGGAGGCCGGCTCCCCCCGCTGGGGTGGGAGCCGGCCTCCGGTCGTTGGTCAGGGGCACGGGCCCGCGAACTCCCGCAGGACGGCGTGGTGGCGGGTGCCGACGTCGACCCGGGAGCCGGCGTCGACCCGGTGACGTCGGAGGAGCGGCCGTCGGCGCGGCCGGATGTCAGCCGCGGTGCGGGCGCAGGGCGGCGCGCAGGCGGGCGTCGGGGAGCACGGCGGGGCCGTTCATCGCGACGGCGGTGAGCAGTTGGCGCTCCTCGTCGTCGGCGAGGCCGCGCTGGCGGGCCGGGCGGACCTCCCGCAGCACCTCCTGGCCGATCGGGGAGGCCCAGCGGGTGTACGGGTAGACGTCGACCCGGGCCATCAGCAGGGTGCCCGCGGTGAGCACCAGCGGCAGCGAGAACCAGGCGAGCGGGGCGAGGGTGTCACCGCCGGTGAAGCCGCTGAGCGAGACCGCGGCGGCGAGCAGCACCAGCGTCAGCAGCATCGCGTGCCGGACCTGGCGCACCACCACCACGGTGTTGCGCTGGACCAGGGCCGGGGTGGCCAGGCCGGCCAGCGCCAGCCGGGCGCCGATCTCCAGCACGGTGGGGTGCTCGCCCATCGCCCGGCGCAGCTCGTCGGTACGGCACTGGCCCTCGGGGCCGACGGTGGCGATGACCGCCCGTTCCAGTCGGCTGCGGCCCCGGGGGTCGACCACGGTGGTCCAGCCGGTGTGGGCGAGGTGCAGGCGACCGCGGCCGGCCATCAGGACGAGGGCGAGCTCGACCACCCGGTCCGGGCCGCCGGCCAGGTAGGCCGTCTCGTACAGTCCGATGCCGACGGCCTCCGGCGGGCGCAGCCCGTCCTGGTCGGCGAGGGCATCGGCGGTGGCGGTCATCCGCACCAGCCTGAGGCAGGACAGCACCGCCGCGACACAGGCCGGTATCAGGAACAGCAACCACATGGGCTTGTTCTATGCCTGGGGCCCCGGCCCGGGGAACGGCTTCCCGGGGCGCGATACCGAACTGTGACGTCAGGAGCCGCCGCAGCTGCTCCCGCAGCTCGACCCGCAGCTGGAGGAGGAACCGCAGCTGGAGTGCGAGGAGCCGCAGCTGCTGGAGTGCGAGGAACCGCACGAGGAGTGGTGCGAGGAGCCGCACGAGGAGTGGTGGTGGGTGGAGCCGGAGCCGGAGCCGGAGGAGCCGCACGAGGCGGTGGCGGCGGCGCCGCAGGAGGAGCCGCTCGACGAGGAGTTGCCGGACGAGGATCCGCTGGACGAGGAGAAGAAGGACGAGGACGCCTGGGCCTGTCGCACCGCCTCGTCCTCGGCCGCCGCGGCCAGCATCGCGGCCTCCAGCTCCTGGTTGTCCAGCGCGGCTGCGGCCAGGCCGCCGAGGGCGACCGCGCCCAGCATCGCGCCGCCCGTCAGCCGGGGGGAGACGCCGGAGTCGGGCGTCCACGGGGTGGTGCCCTGCATCAGCGCGAGCTGGCGGTGCCCGGCCGGGGTGACCCGGCCGTCGACCGGGCGGGTGGTGAGCAGGGTGACGGCGCCGAGGAGCAGCAGCAGGCCCGGGTACCAGAGGTCGGGGCGGTCGTAGCGGGCGTCGTCGTTGTCCAGCAGCAGGGCGGTCCCGGCGAAGACCACGACGTCGAGCATCGCCAGCCAGAGCAGCCGCCGTGCCACGCGGGCCCGGTGCAGCCGTTCCGGGCGGCGCATCAGGCCGCGGTCGGCGAGCCGGTCGCCGATCTCCTGGACGGCGGCGGAGCGCGTCACCGTGCGGCGCAGCGCGCCGAGTTCCCGGCTGCCGGTCGGGCCGACGGCGTCGTGCACGGCCTGGTCGACCCCGTCGTACGGGCGGGCGCCGGTGAGGGTGACCAGTCCGGCGCGGTTGATCACGACCTGCTCGCCGAGGTGCATCCGGATCAGCGCGGTGTCGAAGACCCGGCCCGGGCCGCCGGCCAGGAAGGCGGTGTCCAGCAGCGGCAGGCTGCGGCCGGGCAGGCCCTGCGGGCGGGGCACGTGGCGGACCCGCTGTCGGGCCTGGACGGCGTACAGCGCCGCCGCGGCCAGCAGGAGCGCCGGGATCAGGAAGTAGCTGTTGTGCCACATGGGCGGTTCCCCCGAGTGAGACGTCGGATCAGTGGCCGCGCAGGGCCCGGCGCAGCCTGGCGAGCGGGCCGGGCGGCGGTTCGGGCGCCGGGTGGAGCCACTGCTCCAGGGCGCGGCGGTGGTCGGCGGCGGACGGGCCGCCGTCGGTGAGCACCCACGCGGCGAAGGCCCGGGCGTCGGCGTGGTAGCCGCCGGTCTGCGGGTGGGTGCGGGCGTAGGCGAGGAAGAGCGGCCCGTACTGCGCCCCGAGCAGGCGGGGCAGGTCGGGGGCGACCTTCGCGGTGGTGTCGCGCCGCTTGGCGGTGAGGCCGGTGGACTGGGCGCGGACCTGGTCCGGGTCGAAGCCGGGCGGAACGGGCCCGCCGGCCACCAGGGCGGCCAGCAGTTCCGTCTGGCGCCGGGCCAGGCGCTCCCGGGCGGCGCCGGTCGCGCACTCGGCGCGGTCACCGGTCGCGTCCTCGGCGCCGGCGGGCCCGGTCGGCTCGACGCGGTCCAGGTCGGGCGTCATCGGGTGCTCCCCTCCAGCACCCGACGGATGGCGTCCAGTTCACCGGCCAGTTCGGAGGGCGGCGGGAAGTCGGCGTCCCGTTCCAGCAGGACGCCGGGTGGTTCGACCCGCGCGCAGAGTTCGGCCAGGACCTCCAGCACCGGTGCGGTGACGGGATGGGCGTGGGTGTCGTGCCACACGCCGTCGACCAGGGTGCCGCCGGCGACGTGCACGTAGGCGAGCGCCTCCAGCGGCAGGCGGTCGAGCTCGGCGGCCGGGTCGGTGCCGAGGTTGACCCGGTTGGTGTGCAGGTTGGCCACGTCGATCAGCAGTCGGACGCCGGTCCGCGCGACGAGTTCGGCGAGGAACTCTCCCTCGGTGAACTCGTCGTCGGGCCAGGCGAGTTGGGCGGCGATGTTCTCCAGGGCGAGCGGCACCGGAAGCTGGTCCTGGGCGATCCGGACGTTCTCGGCGATCACCCGCAGCGAGTCCCGGGTGCGCGGGACGGGCAGCAGGTGGCCGGCCTCCAGGCCGCCGGCCCGGACGAAGGCCAGGTGCTCGGTGACCAGCGGGGAGCCGAGCGCGAGGGCCGTTCCGGCGAGCCTGCCGAGCCGGCCGGGGTCGGGCCGGTCGGCGCCGCCGAGGCCGAGGCCGACGCCGTGCGGGACGACGGTGACGCCGCGTTCGCGCAGGACGGTGAGCGAGGTGGGCAGGTGGTCGGCGCAGACGTTCTCGGCGACCACCTCGACCCAGTCCAGGCCGGGTTGGCGCTCGACCACGGTGTCGATCTCGCTGCGCCAGCCGAGGCCGACGCCGAGCCGGGGCGCGGCGGTGTCCACCGTGGCGGTGTCCGTCGCGGCGGTGTCCGCCGTGGAGGCGGCGGAGCCGGGCAGGGCCAGGGCAGGGGAAGTCATCGGTTCGCCCCCTTCGGAGGGCTGGGTGGGGAGGCCGTCGGGCGGTGCGGGCGTCGTCGCCAGGACCGCGCGGCCGTGCTGCTGAGGATGTCCCCGGGCGGAGCGGCTGCCAAGCCTCACCCGGTCTTCTCAGAGCATTATTTGAGCCTTGCCGTCCTGGTGGGCAAGGATTCCAGCCCGGTGTCCGGGGCGAATCCCCAGGTGGGCGGCCCGTCGGCGGGAAAACTCGGAGGCGACGACGAGCGGGCGCGGATAGCGTGGGAATCCATGACCGAGACCGAAATGACGATCCGAGACTTCCGCCCCGCCGACGCCGAGGCGGTGACGGCCGCCCACCGGGCCGGCCGCGAGCACCTGGTGATGAGCGCCGAGGCGCTGCTCTGGATGAACGCCCGGACGAATCCCGAGGAGCACTTCCGCACCTTCGTCGCCGAGCTGGACGGCCAGGTGGTCGGCGCGGTGCGCTGCGGACTGGTGCTCGGGACGACGACCACCGGCGTCGGCTACGCCAACGGCAGCGTGCTGCCCGGGTTCCGGCGGCGCGGCGCGGCCACCGCGCTGCTGGCCGCGGCCGAGCGGCACCTGACCGCCCACGGGGTGGCCGAACTGCACACCTGGCTGGACGACGAGCCCGCCGCCCTGGCCTTCGGCACCGCCCGGGGCTACGAGCTGGGGCGCGAAGCCCACTTCGGCGGCCGGGACCTGACCCGCCCGCTGCCGCAGGCGCCGGCACGGCCGGCCGGCGTCGAGCTGCGCCCCGCCACCGACTGGGCGGACGACCCGCGCCCGCTGTTCCTGGTGGAGGCGGACGCGATCCGGGACGAGCCCGGCGAGGTGGTGATGGACGCCCTGGACTACGAGGAGTGGCTGCGGGGCGACTGGGCCCGGCCGGACCTCGACCTCGGGCTGACGGTGGTCGCCGTGGTGGACGGCGAGCCGGCGGCCTTCACGATGGCGCAGACCGACGGGGTGGACCGCTACTGGTCCGCGTTCACCGCCTGCCGCCGGGAGTTCCGCGGCCGCGGGCTGGTCAAGCTGGCCAAGCTGGAGTCACTGCGGCGCGCGGCCGCGGCGGGCCACCGCCGCGCGTACACCAGCAACGACGCCACCAACGCGCCGATGCTGGCGATCAACGCCTGGCTGGGGTACGAGCGCTGCGCGGGGGAGCGCAAGGGGATCAAGCGCCTGGGGTGACCGGGGGCGCGCGGGCCCGGTCACCCCGATGTGCCGCGAAGGGGGGTATTTCCGGCCACGGACGGGGACATGACCAGAGCGCACAGTTCGTGGTCGAGTCGTCCTCCGGGGGATCATATGGAGATCCTGCTCCAGGTGCTGATCGCATCGGTTCCGGCCGTGATCGGTTTCCTCGCGGCCCGTTCCCTCGCCCGCACCAGGCTGTTCCTCCGCTACGGCTTCCTGCGGGCGCTGCTGGCGCCGTACGGGCGGGTGCAGATCGTCATCCCGAGCCTGGAGGTGGCGGAGTTCGCCTTCACCTCGGACGGCTGCCAGCTCACCAGCCGCGGGCCGAAGAACGTGCTGTTCGTGCCGATGGCCGAGGCCAGGGCGATAGCGGAACTGACCGACCTGCTGCGGAAGGTCAACCGCAAGGCGACGATCGAGCTGGTGGTGGCGGGGGCGCAGGACCCGCGGATGCCGACCTTCTCGATCGGCGGGCCGGGCGTCAACTCCTACTCCGGCGGCGTCCTGGACGCGGTGTTCCCGGACTTCGCCGTCGAGTACCCGGACGAGGCCCGCGCCCGCTGGGGCGGGATGACCTTCGAGGCGCTGTACAACCCGGCCGGGGAGCTGATCCGCGACCACGGCTTCATCTTCGTCACCCGCACGCCCCGGCACGCGCCCTGCGTCGTGCTCTGCGGGGTGTTCGCCTTCGGCTCGGCGATGGCGGTGGAGGCCCTGACCTCGGCGAACCGGGGTTCCCCGCTGGCGGCGCTGTTCCGCTCGGGGGAGAAGGGATTCGTCGCGGTGGAGGGGCGGGTGATCGGGCTGGACACGGTGGACGTCACGGTCGAGGTCTGCCGGGTACTGCCCGGCCAGCGGTCCGACGTCCCGTCGGGATTCCGGGGTGAGGTGTCCACGAGTCGTCCCGAGCCGTGAGACGATTGGTCTCGACCACGCGGTGCGAATCCGGACACTGCGGGAGGGAACGGGGCACTAACTCCAGCTGTTCGCACAGCTTTTGCCCCATCCCTGACACAACATGGGCATAATCGCGCGCATGACGATCAACCGTGCGAACGTGAGCGCGATTGCCGAGGACCTGTACGTGTGGCTCCCGCCGAAGCGGGGCTGGGGCCTGGCCAACTGCGGCCTGCTGGCCTCCGAGACCACCGCGCTCTGGATCGACACCCCGTACGACCCCTCACTGGCCGGGGAGTTCCTGGCCGCCAGCCGGCGCCTGCTGCCGACCGGGGTCGACATCGACCGGGTGGTCGTCACCCACGCCAACGGCGACCACCTGTGGGGCGCCGGAGTGCTCCCCGACGCCGAGGTGATCGCCACCCGCGAGGCGCTGGAGCACATCCACTGGGAGCCCAGCCCCCAGCAGCAGCACGCCCTGCTCACCAACAGCGACCCGGACTCCCCGCTCGGCGGCTACCTCCGCGAGCACTTCGGCGGCTTCGACTGGTCCACCACCGAGCCGGTGCACCCGGACACCGTCTTCACCGGCGAGCTGGAACTCAAGGTCGGCCGCCACCCGGTGCAGATCACCAGCCTGCCCGCCGCCCACACCGGCGGCGACCTGATGGTCCACCTGCCGCACCAGCGCGCCGTGTTCACCGGCGACGTGATCTTCTCCTCGACCCCCGAGCAGCCCGGCGACCACCCCTCGCACTGGGCCGGCCCGCTGGAGAACGTCATCGGCGCCTGCGAACAGGCCCTGGACACCGGCGCGGAGATCTTCGTCCCCGGCCACGGCCCGGTACTCGACCGCGACGGCGTCCAGGAGCACATCGGCTACCTGGCGTACGTCCGCGAGCGCGCCCACACCCTGCACGCCGCCGGGATACCCGCGCTGGACGCCGCCCGGCGGGTGATCGCCGAGCAGCGCCACCCCGAACTCGGCCTGCCCGAGCGGCTGGTGCTCACCGTCGCGGCCGAGTACCGGCACCTGGACGGCTCCGAGCTGCCCGGCATCCTGGACGCCATGGGCCAGGTCGCCCTGGTGGCCCGCGAACTGGCCGAGGACCCGGCCCGGATCCCGCACCCGCGCTCCGCCCGGACCTGACCGCCCGGACCTGACCGCCCGGACCTGACCGCCGGGGCCACCGGCCGCAATCCGGCCGGACCCCGCGCGCACCCGGCACCGCACGCCCGCAGCCGCACCACCGCACCCGCGCGCACCCCGCTCCCGAGCTCCGCCCGCCACCGCACCCCGGGCGCAGGCCCGGGCCGAGCAGCAAGGACACCCGAGGACCCCGATGACGCAGATCGCGCTGATCGCGCTGATCGTCCTGGCGCTGGCCACCACCGCAGCCGCGGTCGTGCTCGCCCGCGGCCGGGCCGCAGCCGTCCGCCGGGCGGTGGCCGCCGAGGCCGCGCTCGGCCAGGGCGCGCAGCAGGCCCGCGCCGCCGAGGCCAAACTCGCCCGCGCGGAACGCCAGCGGGACGAGGCCCAGGAGGCCGTACGGAACGCCGCCGAGCAGACCCGGCGGGCCGAGGAGCACACCCGGGCCGCCGACCAGCGGGGCGCCGCCGCCAACGCCCGGGCCAAGGAGGCGAACGCCGGCATCGGGGAGGCGAACGCCCGCGCCGAAGCCGCCGAGGCCCGGCTGGCCGCCGCGGACCGCGCCGCCGCCGCGCTGCTGGCCGAGATCGGCCACCTCGCCCAGGAGCGGGTCGCCGCCACGGCCGTCCGGCTGATCCACACCAACGCCCCGGCGGTCGGCCCGCTGGACCCGCGGGCCGTCGGCCCCGAGGGCGTCCGGGCCCTGCAGTCCGTACTGGACGCCATCACCGCGGCCCTCGCCGACGAGCGCGAGCGGGTCGACGCCGCCGCCCGGGCCGCCATGCGCGGCGCCACCTCCCGGATCCAGACCCTGCTCTACCAGATCCAGAGCCTGGTCCAGCAGCTCCAGCACGACAACGACGACCCCCGGCTGCTGGAGGTCGACTTCCGCAACGAGGTCGCGCTGCGCCGGATCCAGACCGTCGCGGTGCTCTGCGAGGCCTGGCCGGGCCTGGCCCGGACCGACTCCCCGCTCGCCGAGGTGGTCGTCGGTGCGCTCTCCCGGGTGCCCGGCTACGCCCGGATCAAGGTCGCCAACCACCTGCGCGAGCAGCGGCTGGCCGTGGTCGCCCGGGCCGCCGAGCCGATCGCCATCGCCATCGCCGAACTGCTCGCCAATGCCACCGCCTACTCCCACCCGGAGACCGACGTCCCGGTCACCGTCCAGCAGGGCGGCCGCGGCGCGCTGGTGATCGTCGACGACAGCGGCATCGGCATGGACGAGGACCAGCTGCGCCGGGCCCGCCGACTGCTGGCCGGCCCGTCGGACGTGCTGCTCACCGAGCTGGGCAACCCGCCCAAGACCGGCTTCGCGGTGGTCGGCAAGCTGGCCCGGCAGTACGGCTTCACCTGCCACATCGAGCCCTCGCCGTACGGCGGCATGCGGACCCTCCTGCGCATCCCGGCCGCGCTGGTGACCACGGTGGACGACGAGCAGCCGCTGTCCGTGCTCACCCCGCTGCCGCTGCGGGCCGGCAGCGGCCCGGCGCCGGCGCCCACCGTCACGGCCGTCCCGCCGATGCGCGATGCCGACGAGCAGGCCCCGCCGGTGCTCGCCGACCGCCACAACCAGCCCGGCCCGCACCCGGCGCCGGCCATCCACGTGGTGCCCGACCCGGACGCGGGGGCCACCCCCGACGGGGACGGCAGCGGCCTGCCCAGTCGGCGCCGCCGCCGCCCGCGCACCGGCGAGGAACCGGGGGCGGCGCCCGGGGCACCGGGCGCGGGGACACCGTCCGCCGGGGGAACGGCCGCCGGGGCACCGTCCGCCGGGGCCGCGGGCGGCCCGGGGGAGCGGCCCGCACCCTACGCCCGCACCCCCGAGCGGGCCGCCGCCCACTGGCAGGCCCTGCAGCGCGGCACCGACTCCGGCCGGGCCGCGGCGGCACAGGCCACCCCGGGCACCCCCGGGAGCACGGCGACCGGCGACACCCGCAGCACCGACGGGACCGGCAGCACCGGCGAGACCCGCAGCACCGGCGACACCCGCCCCACCGGCGAGACCCGCAGCACCGGCGACACCACCGCCGGCCGCGACACCGGTGACCGCACCACCGGACCGACCGGTGACCGCGGCACCGGACCGACCTTAGAAGGAGCCGAGCAGTGAGCAGCTCGCCCAGCCCGACCGCCACCGAAGAGATCTCCTGGGTGCTGAACCCGCTGCTGGAGCTCCCGGGGGTGCTGCACGCGGTGGTGGCCACCGGTGACGGCCTCGTCGAGGCCGCCTCCGACGGCCTCGGCCGGGCCTCCGCCGAGCGGGTCGCCGCGATGACCGCCACCGTGCACGCCGCGGCCCGCGCCTTCACCACCGCCTTCACCGACGTCGAGCGGCCGCGGCTGGCCCAGACCGTGGTGGAGTCCGACCTCGGCTACGCCATCGTGGTCCCCGCCGGGGAGAACACCTCGCTCGCCGTGTTCACCGCCCCGGACGCCCAACTCGGCAACGTGGCCTACCAGATGCAGCTCCAGGTGGCCGCTCTCGGCCGGGCCCTGGCCAGCCCGTCCCGGCAGCAGGAGGCCGGCGCACAGGGCATCCCGACCGGGTCATGAGCGCCGTCCCCCGCAGGCGGATGGTGCCCGCCTACCTGGCCACCGGCGGCCGCAGCCGCCCCGGCACCGACGGCTTCGAGCGACTGACCGTCCTGTTCGCGGACCGCGCCGAACCGCCCGCCGACCTCGATCCCGAGCACCGCCGGCTCTGGGACCTGCTGCGCCCCGGCGCGCTGACCGTGGTGGAGGCCGCCGCGCACCTGCGCCTGCCGGTCAGCGCCACCGTCTTCCTCGCGGCCGACCTGGTCGAGGCGGGCTGCCTGCGCGCCCGCGCGCCGATCCCGCGCGCCCAGCAGACCGACCGCTCCATCGTCGAGAGGCTCCTCGTTGGACTCCGTGCGCTCCGGTGACCCCGGCCCCGGCCGGACCACCGACGAAGGCCCCGGTTCCGACCACGGCCTCCCGGCCGGACGGTCGAGCCGGGTGGGCTACCTGCCCGACCGGGACCAGCTGCTGATGAAGCTGGTGGTCGCCGGCCCGTTCGGGGTCGGCAAGACCACGCTCATCCGCACCCTCTCCGAGATCGCCACCCTGCACACCGAGGAGGCGATGACCGAGACCGGCCGGCCGGTGGACGACCTGGCGGGCCTGCCGGAGAAGACCACCACCACCGTCGCGGTGGACTTCGGCCGGCTCACCCTGCCCGGCAACACGGTGCTGTACATGTTCGGCACCCCCGGCCAGCGCCGCTTCTTCCCGCTCTGGCAGGACATCGCCCGCGGCGCCCTGGGCGCGCTGGTGCTCGCCGACACCCGCCGGCTGGCCGACTCCTTCGAGATCATGGACATGGTCGAGGAACAGGGCCTGCCGTACGCCGTCGCCGTCAACACCTTCCCGGACTCCCCGGAGCACGCGCCCGAGGTGCTGCGCGCCCACCTGGACCTGCACGCCGCGACCCCGCTGCTGCTGTGCGACGCGCGCGAGCGCGGCAGCAGCCTCGACGCGCTGATCGCCCTGGCCGAGCACGTCCTGGACACCCTGCCCGCCACCGCCGCCACCACCGATCCCCAGGAACGCCCGTGACCGTCGAGACCCGACCGACCCCGATCTACGGCCCGGTCTTCGCCGCCGACCCCCAGCTGGTGTACGAGCGGCTGCGCCGCCACGGCGCCGTCGCCCCGGTCGAAATCGCCCCCGGCGTCGAGGCCCTGCTGGTCACCGACTACCAGGCCGCCCTGGACCTGCTGCGCGACACCGACACCTTCTCCAAGGACTCCCGCGCCTGGCAGGCGACCGTCCCGCCGGACTCCCCGCTGCTGCCGGTGCTCGGCTACCGCCCCACCGCGCTGTTCAGCGACGGCGCGACGCACGCCCGCTACCGCGCGGTGATCACCGACGGCCTGGCCCTGCTCGAACCGCACCGGCTGCAGCGCCAGGTCGCCGAGGCCGCCCACCAGCTGATCGACCGCTTCGCCGCGGTCGGCAGCGCCGACCTGATCGCCGAGTACGCCCGCCAGCTGCCCGCCTTCGTGCTGACCACCGGCTTCGGTGTGCCGGAGGAGGAGCACGCCGAGGTGGTGGCCGCGATCACCGGGCTGATCGAGTCGGGCGCCCGGGCCGGCGCCGCGTACGGCAAGCTCGTCGCGGTGGTCACCGCGATGGTCGCCGAGCGCCGCGAGCGCCCCCGGCACGACCTGGCCTCCTGGTTCGTCACCCACCCGGTCGGGCTGGACGACGACGAGGTGATCCGGCAGATCACCCTCACCATGATCGCCGGGCACGAGCCGACCACCAACCTGATCGGCAACGCCCTGCTGCGCCTGCTCACCGACGCCCGCTACGCCGGCTCGCTGTTCGGCGGCGCGATGACCGCCCACCAGGCGATCGACGAAGTGCTCTGGCACGAGCCGCCGATGGCCAACCTCTCGGCCCACTACCCGCGGTACGACATCACCTTCCACGGCCGCGAGATCGCGGCCGGCTCGCTGGTGCTGGTCTCGTACGCGGCCGCCAACTCCCAGGCGGCGCCGGCCACCGACGGCGGCGAGCTGCGCAGCGGCGAGAGCGCCCACCTGGCCTGGGCGGCCGGCCCGCACGCCTGCCCGGCCCGGGACCCGGCCCTGCTGATCGCGATCACCGCCATCGAGCAGCTGACCAGCCGGCTCAGCGACCTCGAACTGGCCACCCCGGCAGGGGAGTTGCTCTGGCGCCCGGGCCCGTTCCACCGCGCCCTGGTACACCTGCCGGTCCGCTTCGCGCCGGTCGCAGGTTAGGGCCCGTCTCCTGGACCCTTGCCGGGTCCGCCGGAACCCACGGGATGCCCTGGCCGGTCGGACCGCGCCGAGGGCCCGGCCGCCGCAGCGGCCGGGCCCTCGGCAACGGCGGTCAGCCCTCCTCGGCCGGCCGCAGCGTCAGCGAGACGCTGTTGATGCAGTAACGCTGGTCCGTCGGCGTGCCGTAGCCCTCGCCCTCGAAGACGTGCCCCAGGTGCCCGCCGCAGCGGGCGCAGCGCACCTCGACCCGGCGCATGCCGAGTGAGGTGTCCTCGATGTACTCGACCCGGTCCCCGGCCAGCGGCGCGTAGTACGAGGGCCAGCCGCAGTGGCTGTCGAACTTGGTCTCGGAGCTGAACAGCTCCGCCCCGCAGGCCCGGCAGGCGTACACGCCGACCGTCTTGGTGTCGGTGTACTCACCGACGAAGGGCCGCTCGGTGCCCGCCTCGCGGAGCACGTGGTACTCCTCGGGGCTGAGCTCGGCGCGCCACTCGGCCTCGGACTTCTCGATCTCGTAGCTCATCTCGACTCCCGCTCGGCTTGCGTCAGACGTTGGAAGCAACGTTCGCGAGGTGCTGGAGAATTTCGGGCCCCAGGTTGGTGACGTCGCCGGCGCCCATGGTGAGCAGCAGGTCGCCCGGGCGGGCCAGGCCGGCCAGCAGGGCGGGGGCGGCGGCGAAGTCGTGCTCGGGGGTGACGCCGGCGCCGGCCCGGCGGGCGGCGTCGACGATCAGCTCGCTGGTGACCCCGGGGATCGGGTCCTCGCGGGCCGGGTAGATGTCCAGCACCACCGAGGCGTCGGCCAGCGCCAGGGCCCGGCCCATCTCCTCGGCGAGCTGCTGGGTGCGGCTGAACAGGTGCGGCTGGAAGACCACCAGGACGCGGCCCCCGCCCTCCAGGCCCTCCCGGATCGCCTCCAGGTCGGCGGTCATCTCGGTCGGGTGGTGGGCGTAGGAGTCGATCACCTGGACGCCGGCGGCCTCGCCCTTGAGCTGGAGCCGGCGGCGCACGCCGGTGTAGGCGCCGAGCGCCTTGGCCAGGTCGGCGGCCGGGACGCCCAGGGCGACGCCGGCGGCCAGCGCGGCCACCGCGTTGTGGGCGTAGTGCCGGCCGGGCACCGACACGGTGAAGGTCAGCTCCTCGCCGTCCAGCAGGACGGTGACCTCGCTGGTCATGCCGTGGGCGACCACCGACAGGACGCGCAGGTCGGCGTCCTCGGCGGAGCCGACGGTGACCACGTTGAGGCCTTCGCGGGCGGCCACCCGGGAGGTCAGTTCGCGGGCGCCGTCGTGGTCGGCGGAGACGACCAGGGTGCCGCCGGGGGTGATCCGGCCGACGAAGGTCTCGAAGGACTCGTAGATCTCGTCGATCGAGGCGTAGTTGGCGTGGTGGTCCAGCTCCACGTTGAGCACGATCGCCACCTCGGGCGCGTACTTGTGGAAGCTGCGGTCGCTCTCGTCGGCCTCGGCGACGAAGATCTCGCCGGTGCCGTGCTGGGCGTTGGAGCCGGGCGCGTCCAGGTCGCCGCCGATCGCGTAGGACGGCTCCAGGCCCAGCTCGCCGAGGGCGACGGCGAGCATGCTGGTGGTGGTGGTCTTGCCGTGGGTGCCGGCCACCGCCAGCGCCCGGCGGCCGCCCATCAGCGCGGCCAGCGCGTCGGAGCGGTGCACCACCGGGATGCCGCGCTCGTGGGCGGCGACCAGCTCGGGGTTGTCGGCGCGGATCGCGCTGGAGACCACGATGCTGCTGGCGCCGTCCGGCACGTGCTCGGCGGCGTGGCCGACGTGCACGGTGGCGCCGAGGGCGCGCAGCGCGAGGACGGTCTCGGACTCCTTGGAGTCACTGCCGGAGACGCTGGCACCGCGCACTGCGAGGATCTTCGCCAGGCCGGACATCCCGGCGCCGCCGATGCCGATGAAGTGCGGGGCGTGCAGGTCGTGCGCGGCGTCGTTCAAGGCGTGGCTCCGTACGGGCGGGATCTGGTGGGCAGGCGGACGGGATGCGAATCGTCCTCGCGGGCGGACCGCAAGGACGATTCTGCACCACCGGCGGGCGGAGTCAGGAGTCGCTGGCGAAGAGCCGGAGCACCGGCACCCCCACCTTGTGGCGGGCCTGGGAGGCCCAGTCGCGGTGGAAGAACTCCTCGACGAAGTGCGGCGAGGTGAGCACCACCACCTCGTCGGCCCGGTGTTCCCCGACCGCCGCGCGCAGCCGTTCCAGCGGCTTCTCCTCGACCAGTTCGCCGATCGCCTCCGCCCCGGCCGCGCGCAGGTGGCGCAGGCTGTGCTCCAGCGATTCGCCGGCCACCGTGGGGGCGTGCTCGGACTCGTCGTGCTCGTGCACCACCTTGTCGAGGTGGCCGAGGGCGACGTCGTCGAGCGCCCGCAGCAGCTCGTCCTGCTTGCCGCGCGGCTGCATCAGGACGACGAAGGACACCTTCTCGTCGCTGTGGAGCGTGGTGACGAGCTCCACGTCCGCGTCCGAGAGCGCCTTTTCGATCATCAGTACCGTCTTGAACACGTGAGTCCCTTCCAGTGGCCGGCCCCCGGGCCCCGGCATCGCATAACGGGATCACGATCGGGGGGTCACGGGGTCATCCGAACCCAGGTGACGCAGGTAGCGGGTGAAGAGGAATCCTTTCTGCTCGATCAATGAGACCAGCCGCATCCGCTGCACGTCCGGCATTTCCGCATCGCGGACGATGCGCGGCGCGTCGCCGCCGGTGACCAGCGGGGCCAGCGACAGGCACAGCTCGTCCAGCAGTCCCGCCGCCGCCAGCTGCCCCAGCAGGCGCGGGCCGCCCTCGGTCAGCAGCCGCGTCCAGCCCCGTTCCACCAGGGCCGCCACGCCCGCCCGCAGGTCCACCGAGCCGCGCCCGGCGAGCACCAGGTCGGCCACCCCGGCGACCGCCCGGCGGCGCTCCTCCGGGGCGTCCTCGACGGTGATCACCACTGTCCTGACCAGCGGTTCCGTGAACAGCGGCGCGGTCAGGTCGAGGTCCAGCGAGCGGCTCACGATCGCGATCGCCGGGGCCGGGGACTGCCCCGCGGCGGCCCGCGCGGCCGCGAACTCGGCCCGGGCCCGGGCCGGCCGGTAGCCCTCCGCCCGGACCGTCTCGGCGCCCACCAGCACCACGTCCGACAGGGCCCGCAGCACGCCGAAGATCCGCTTGTCGGCGTCCCCGGACAGGCCCTCGGACAGGCCGTCGAGCCGCGCACCGCCGTCCAGCCCCGCCACCATGTTGGCCCGCAGCCACGGGCGCCCCCGATTCACCTGGTCGGGGTACGCGTAGACGGCGGCGAGCGATTCCAGGTCGGACGGATCGGCGACCGGAGCGCCCAGCGGGCTGATCAACTGTTGCATGTCCCCAGTCTTCCACCGCGGGGCCGGCCGGGGCCGGGAGTGGGCCGGGAGCGGGCCGGGAGCGGTCGGCGCGCGGGCCGGTCGGAACCGGCCCGGGAGCGGGTTCGGTGGGCGCGGGCACCAGGCGTACCCTCTACTAACGTGCCCGCAGCCTCCCGCCCCGCCCCCGCGACCGAGTCGATAGCCGCCGAGAGCCCGGCCGGCGCCCCGATCGCACTCACCGAACGCCGCCCCGTCGTGCCCGCCGAGCGGCTGGTCGCCGAGATGGTCCCGCCGCCCCGGTTCGCCGAGGTGAGCTTCGGGACGTACCTCCCGGACCCGAACCAGCCCAGCCAGTACGAGGCCGTCCAGGTCCTGGAGCAGTTCGCGGCCACCCTCGGAGGGGGAAACGGTTCCGCGCCCAAGCGCAGCTGGTTCCGCCGCTCCGCCCCCGCGCCCACCGGCCCGGCCGGGGTCTACCTCGACGGCGGCTACGGCGTCGGCAAGACCCACCTGCTCGCCTCGCTCTGGCACGCCGCCCCCGGCCCCAAGGCCTTCGGCACCTTCGTCGAGCTGACCAACCTGGTCGGCGCGCTCGGCTTCCAGCAGGCCGTCCGGACCCTCTCCGGGCACACCCTGCTCTGCATCGACGAGTTCGAACTGGACGACCCGGGCGACACCGTGCTGGTCTCCACCCTGCTCGGCCGACTGGTCGAGAACGGCGTCAAGCTGTGCGCCACCTCGAACACCCTGCCGGAGAAGCTCGGCGAGGGCCGCTTCGCCGCCGCCGACTTCCTGCGCGAGATCCAGGGCCTGTCCGCCCACTTCCGCCCGATGCGGATCGACGGCCAGGACTACCGCCACCGCGGCCTGCCCGACGCCCCGCCGCCGTACCCCGACGAGACCGTCGAGGCCGTCGCCGCCCGCACCCCCGGCGCCTCGCTGGACGACTTCGACGCCCTGCTCGCCCACCTCTCCGCCGTCCACCCCAGCCGCTACGGCGCGCTGCTGGACGACGTCGCCGCGGTCTGCCTGCGCGGCGTGCACCAGGTCGACGACCAGTCCACGGCGCTGCGCCTGGTCGTCCTCGCCGACCGGATGTACGACCGCGAGCTGCCCATCACCGCCTCCGGCCTGCCCTTCGACCAGGTCTTCCCGGAGGACATGCTGCGCGGCGGCTACCGCAAGAAGTACCTGCGGGCGATCTCCCGCCTGGTCGCCCTGGCCCGCGACAGCGCGAAGCCGCAGCAGCGGTGAACCCCTTCCGGGGCGGGGGCCGCGAGCTCGACCTCACCAACGGCGCCACCGAGGTGCTGGTCGAGGTCCTGATGCTCGCGGTCACCGCGCTGGCCCGGGAGGACTGGCAGTACGCCTTCGCCGCCGAGCTCGCCCACCAGGACCAGAACCTGCTGGGCCGCGGCATGGTCGGCCTCGACCTGGACGAGCTCGACTGGGGCCCCGACCCGGAGGGCGGCCGTGCCTTCGCCCTCGCCGTCGTCGACCTGGCGCTCACCCGCCATCGCTGGGACGAGCTGGGCTACGACCCCCCGTACGCCGAGGGCTACCTGCGCGCCTTCCGCCGGATGCTCGAACACACCCGCCCCCGCCCGGCGCCTCCCACCGAGTTCATGGCCGCCACCTGCCGCCGCCACCGCATCCTGACCCCCCTGCCCTGGTACCCGGCCTGCGTCTTCTGCGGACGGGACTGATTTGTCACTGGTGGGTCGTACGGTGGAGGCGTGCGTCCCATCACGAGTATTGAGCGGTCCGTGGCGCCCTTCGAGGTCGTCAGTCCCTACCAACCGAGCGGTGACCAGCCGGCGGCGATCGCCGACCTGGAACGGCGGATCAGGGCGGGGGAGAAGGACGTCGTGCTGCTCGGTGCCACCGGTACCGGCAAGTCGGCCACCACGGCCTGGATGATCGAGAAGCTGCAGCGCCCCACCCTGGTGATGGCGCCGAACAAGACGCTGGCCGCGCAGCTGGCGAACGAGTTCCGCGAGCTGCTGCCGAACAACGCGGTCGAGTACTTCGTCTCGTACTACGACTACTACCAGCCGGAGGCGTACGTCCCGCAGACGGACACCTACATCGAGAAGGACTCCTCGATCAACGAGGAGGTCGAGCGGCTGCGGCACTCGGCGACCAACTCGCTGCTCACCCGCCGTGACGTGATCGTGGTCGCGTCCGTCTCCTGCATCTACGGCCTCGGCACCCCGCAGGAGTACGTGGACCGGATGGTCCCGCTCAAGGTCGGCCAGGAGATCGACCGCGACGTGCTGCTGCGCCGCTTCGTCGACATCCAGTACGCCCGCAACGACGTGGCCTTCACCCGCGGCACCTTCCGGGTCCGCGGCGACACCATCGAGATCTTCCCGGTCTACGAGGAACTCGCCGTCCGGATCGAGATGTTCGGCGACGAGATCGAGTCGCTGTACACCCTGCACCCGCTCACCGGCGAGATCATCAGCCAGGACGAGCAGATCTACGTCTTCCCCGCCTCGCACTACGTGGCCGGCCCCGAGCGGATGGAGCGGGCGATCACCGGCATCGAGCAGGAGCTGGAGCAGACGCTCGCCCAGCAGGAGAAGCAGGGCAAGCTGCTGGAGGCCCAGCGGCTGCGCATGCGCACCACCTACGACATCGAGATGCTGCGCCAGATCGGCACCTGCTCGGGCGTCGAGAACTACTCGATGCACTTCGACGGCCGCGAGCCCGGTTCCCCGCCGAACACCCTGCTGGACTACTTCCCGGAGGACTTCCTCCTGGTCATCGACGAGTCGCACGTCACCGTCCCGCAGATCGGCGCGATGTACGAGGGCGACGCCTCGCGCAAGCGCACGCTGGTCGAGCACGGGTTCCGGCTGCCGTCCGCGATGGACAACCGCCCGCTCAAGTGGGAGGAGTTCCTGGGCCGGATCGGGCAGACGGTGTACCTGTCGGCGACGCCCGGCGCCTACGAGCTGTCGCGCGGTGACGGCCAGGTCGAGCAGATCATCCGCCCGACCGGTCTGATCGACCCCGAGGTGATCGTCAAGCCGACCGAGGGCCAGATCGACGACCTGGTGCACGAGGTCCGCAAGCGGGTCGAGAAGGACGAGCGGGTCCTGGTCACCACGCTGACCAAGAAGATGGCCGAGGACCTCACCGACTACATGCTGGGCCTGGACATCAGGGTCCGGTACCTGCACAGCGACGTGGACACCCTGCGCCGGGTGGAGCTGCTGCGCGAGCTGCGGGCGGGCCGGTACGACGTGCTGGTCGGCATCAACCTGCTGCGCGAGGGCCTGGACCTGCCCGAGGTGTCGCTGGTGGCGATCCTGGACGCGGACAAGGAGGGCTTCCTGCGCTCCGGCACCTCGCTCATCCAGACGATCGGCCGCGCGGCCCGCAACGTCTCCGGGCAGGTGCACATGTACGCGGACCGGATCACTCCGTCGATGGAGAAGGCGATCGACGAGACCAACCGGCGCCGGGCCGTGCAGCAGGCCTACAACAAGGAGCACGGGATCGACCCGCAGCCGCTGCGGAAGAAGATCGGCGACATCCTGGACACCCTCGCCCGGGAGGACGTGGACACCGACGAGCTGCTCTCCAGCGGCTACCGGGGCCAGGGCAAGGGCAAGGCCCCGGTGCCGGCGCTGGGCGCGGGGCGCAAGCCGGCCAAGTCGCTGCCGGCCGCCGAGCTGGCGGAGCTGATCCAGGAGATGACGGACCGGATGCACACGGCCGCCGCGGACCTCCAGTTCGAGGTCGCGGCGCGGCTGCGCGACGAGGTCAAGGAGTTGAAGAAGGAGCTGCGGCAGATGCGCGAGGCGGGTGTGGCCTGAGGTCCGCCGTGCGGGGCTTGGCCGGTTCGGCACCGGTCAAGCCCGGCGGTGTCTCATCCTTGCCACAAACCGGGTAACCCGGAGGAGTCGCGGGTGCCGCAGGCCCTAGGCTGGCCTGCGGCATCGCGCCCTCGGGACGGGGTCGCGGGCCGGAAGCAGAGGGGGCCTCAGCCGGGGGACGGCGACGGGGTGTTCCACCGGGGAGCCGTGCGGGAGCGACCGCACGGCCGGCAGAGAGGACAACGTCGTGTCGGTGAACCTTGCCAAGGGGCAGCGGGTCAGCCTCCAGAAGGGGGCGGGCGCCGCCCTGACCGTGGTGCGGATGGGGCTGGGCTGGCAGGCCGCGCCCAAGCGGGGCCTGTTCGGCAGCCGGACCAGGAAGATCGACCTGGACGCCTCGGCCCTGCTGTACGCCGAGCGGACCCCGTCCGACGTGGTGTTCTTCCAGCACCTGGAGTCCACCGACGGCTCGGTGCGGCACACCGGGGACAACCTGGAGGGCGGTTCCGGGGACGAGGACGACGAGGCGATCCTGGTCGACCTGCTGCACGTGCCGCCGCACATCACCCAGGTGGTGTTCACGGTCAGCTCGTACACCGGGCAGACCTTCGCCGAGGTGAGCCAGGCGCACTGCCGGCTGGTGGACGAGGCGACCGGGGTGGAGCTGGCCCGGTACGAGCTGGCGGGCGGTGGGCCGCACACCGGGCAGATCATGGCGAAGGTGGTCCGGGACGGCAACGGCGGCTGGGAGATGCAGGCGATCGGCGCCCCGGCGAAGGGGCGGACCTTCCAGGACCTGCTGCCGGCGATCGAGCCGTTCCTCTGACGGTTCTTTACCTTCTTTACCTTTCTTTGCCCGTTCTGTTACTCTCGATGGCAGCGGAGGGGAGTATTCCCCAGCAGTCGACCCCGTCATCACGGGCGCCCGTCGCGGCGCCCCGGGGCACTGGTCCGGCACGGGTGCGGCCCGACGGGCGGAAGAGACCTCCGGCAGTGACGATGACTGTCTCGCCTACCTGCCGGAGGAGCAGTAGTGGACGTTTCCATCACCATGTGGGTCACCACGATCGGTGTGCTGATCGCACTGATCGTGGCGGACTTCTTCATCGGGGGGCGCAAGCCGCACGAGGTCTCGATCAAGGAGGCCGGGATCTGGACGGCCGTCTGGGTCGTGCTGGCGCTGCTCTTCGGCGGTTTCCTCTGGTGGCACTCCGGCGCGCAGCCGGCCGGTGAGTTCTTCGCCGGGTACATCACCGAGAAGTCGCTCAGTGTCGACAACCTCTTCGTGTTCATCCTGATCATGGGCAAGTTCGCGGTGCCCAGGATCTACCAGCAGCGCGTGCTGATGTTCGGTGTGATCATCGCGCTGGTGCTGCGGGCGGTGTTCATCGCCGGCGGTGCGGCGCTGGTGACGCAGTTCTCCTGGGTGTTCTTCATCTTCGGCGCCTTCCTGATCTGGACGGCCTGGAAGCTGATCAAGGAGGCCAGGGCCGACGAGGAAGAGGAGGAGTTCGAGGAGAACCGGCTGCTCAAGTCGATCACCCGGCGCTTCCCGGCCACCGACGACTACCGCGGCACCAAGCTGTTCGTCCGGGAGAACGGCCGTCGGCTGATCACCCCGATGCTGATCGTGATGCTGGCGATCGGTACGACGGACGTGCTGTTCGCCCTGGACTCGATCCCGGCCATCTTCGGCCTCACCCAGGACCCGTACGTGGTCTTCACCGCCAACGCCTTCGCCCTGATGGGGCTGCGCCAGCTGTACTTCCTGATCGGCGGGCTGCTCAAGAAGCTGGTCCACCTGAGCTACGGCCTGTCGGTGATCCTCGGCTTCATCGGCGTGAAGTTGGTCCTGCACGCCGCCCACGAGGCCGGTGCGAACGTCCCGGAGATCGGCATCCCGTTCTCGCTGGGCTTCATCGTGGTGGTGCTGGCCGTGACGACCGTGACCAGCCTGATGGCCTCGAAGAAGGCCGAGCAGGCCGAGCGGGAGCCCGAGAAGCTGGACGCCTGACCCCGCCCGGGCGGCAACGCGAAGGGGCCCCGCGACGCGCATCGCGTCGCGGGGCCCCTTCGCGTCCGGGGGGCGGGCTACCAGCCGCGCTCGCGCCACTCGGCGAGGTGCGGGCGCTCCGCGCCGAGGGTGGTGTCGTTGCCGTGGCCGGGATAGACCCAGGCCTCGTCCGGGAGGACGTCGAAGATCTTCTCGTTGACGTCCCGGAAGAGGGTCTTGAAGGCCTCCGGGTCGCCCCAGGTGTTGCCGACGCCGCCCGGGAAGAGGCAGTCGCCGGTGAACACGTGCGGGTGGCCCTGGGGGTCGTCGTAGACCAGCACGATCGCGCCCGGGGTGTGCCCGACCAGGTGCCGGACGGTGAGCCCGACCTCGCCGACCCGCAGGGTGTCGCCGTCCGCGAGCCGCAGCTCGGTCGGCACGTCGATGCCCTCGGCGTCGTGCTCCCCGGCGGCGGTCCGGGCCCCGGTGGTGGCGACCACCTCGGCCAGCGCGCCCCAGTGGTCGTGGTGCCGGTGGGTGGTGACCACGGTCGCCAGGTCGTCCCCGACCGTCTCCAGCAGCCCCGGCGCGTCGGCGGCCGCGTCGATCAGCAGCTGCTCGTCGGTGGCCCGGCAGCGCAGCAGGTACGCGTTGTTGTCGTACGGGCCCACGGCCACCTTGGTGATGATCAGGTGGGCCAGTTCGCGCACGTCCGGCGGTCCGCCGACCTTGACCGCTCCGTGGTACGTCATCCGTCCGCTCCTCGTCAGGGTCCGACTGAAACAGGGTTCGGGATCATCCTCGCGCCCTCAGCCCAGCGGGGGAAGCTGGGGGAGGGCGGTGTCGGGGGTACGGGTCAGGTCGGTGCCGGCGGAGCGGCCGGAGAGCCAGGCGAGCAGGGCGCGGACGGGGCCGCGGACGGTGAGGGCGGCCCCGCCGGTGCCGATCAGGCCCTTGTCCCCGGTGTCCTCGGCGACCAGCTCGACGGCGGGCAGGTCGGCGCCGGCCAGCTTGGCGGCGAGCTTGCGGAACTCGGTGACGGCGAAGAGCTCCGGCCAGCGGGCGGGGGTGTAGCCGCCGTCGAGGTCGACCAGGTGGTACTCCAGCTCGCCGAGGCGCTTCCAGACGAGGTCGCAGGCCGGGAAGACCGTGCCCGAGCGGTGGCGCACCTCGGCGGCCCAGTCCTCGGGGGTCATCGGCGCGACGGCCGCGAGGAAGCGCTCGTGGGACTCGCGCAGGTCGGCGAGCTGGGCCGCCAGCGGGCGGCCGGCGCCCTCCTGGATGCCGTCCTCGCGGGCCTGCTCGCTGGCGTACTGCGGGATGTCGGTGCCGGTGCGGGCGCCGGTGAGCAGGTTGACCAGGGAGTCGGCGTTGCGGGAGACGTGGGCGAGCACGTGGCCCCGGGTCCAGCCGGGGAGCGCGGAGGGCTCGGCGAGGGCCTCGGGCGCCAGCCCGGCGACGGTCTCCAGCAGTGCCCGGGTGGCGTCCTCCACCAGGGCCAGGTGCTCGGCGGCGATCGCGGCCGCGGACTGCGGGTCGGTCATCGGATCTGCCTTCTGTACGGGGCGGTGCGTTGCCCGGAGGGGGCCTCGCTCGTTGACCAGCCGACGTTACCGCCCGGTCCCCGGTCCTGAGCAGGGGTTTTTCGGTCCGGGTACGGACGGTCCGGCGGGCGCTCTCACTCGTTCGGGTGGACTCCGCTGGACGAAGTCGAGATTCGAACGTCTGAGCTATAGGCTGGCTGCCGCATCCTGGAAGAAGAACACCCCACACACCGCAAGCCCTCTCGTCCGGAGAAAGGCGCCAGAAGCAGTGGCCGACCGCCTCATCGTCCGCGGTGCTCGCGAGCACAACCTCAAGAACGTCTCGCTCGACCTGCCCCGCGACTCCCTCATCGTCTTCACGGGCCTCTCCGGCTCCGGCAAGTCCTCGCTCGCCTTCGACACGATCTTCGCCGAGGGCCAGCGCCGCTACGTCGAGTCGCTGTCCTCGTACGCCCGGCAGTTCCTCGGGCAGATGGACAAGCCCGACGTCGACTTCATCGAAGGCCTCTCCCCGGCCGTCTCGATCGACCAGAAGTCCACCAACCGCAACCCCCGTTCGACCGTCGGCACCATCACCGAGGTCTACGACTACCTGCGCCTGCTGTTCGCCCGGATCGGCAAGCCGCACTGCCCGCACTGCGGCCGCCCGATCGCCAAGCAGTCGCCGCAGGCGATCGTCGACAAGGTGCTGGAGCTCGCCGAGGGCACCCGGTTCCAGGTGCTCAGCCCGGTGGTGCGCGAGCGCAAGGGCGAGTTCGTCGACCTCTTCGCCGACCTCCAGTCCAAGGGCTACTCGCGCGCCCGGGTCGACGGCGAGACGGTCCAGCTCGCCGAGCCGCCGAAGCTCAAGAAGCAGGAGAAGCACACCGTCGAGGTGGTCGTCGACCGCCTGACCGTCAAGGAGAGCGCCAAGCGGCGGCTCACCGACTCGGTGGAGACGGCCCTGCGGCTGTCCGGCGGCATGGTCGTGCTCGACTTCGTCGACCTCCCCGAGGGCGACCCGGAGCGCGAGCGGATGTACTCCGAGCACCTCTACTGCCCGTACGACGACGTGTCGTTCGAGGAGCTGGAGCCGCGCTCGTTCTCCTTCAACTCGCCGTTCGGCGCCTGCCCGGACTGCTCGGGCCTGGGCAACCGGATGGAGGTCGACCCGGAGCTGGTCGTGCCGGACGTCGAGCGCTCGCTCGACGAGGGCGCGATCCACCCGTGGTCGGCCGGGCACGCCAAGGAGTACTTCCAGCGCCTGATCGACGCGCTCGGCGAGGAGCTCGGCTTCCGCACCGACATCCCCTGGGCCGGGCTGCCCGCCCGCGCCAAGAAGGCGCTGATGTACGGGCACAAGCACCAGGTGCAGGTCCGCTACCGCAACCGCTTCGGCCGTGAGCGCTCGTACAGCACCGGCTTCGAGGGCGCCGTCCCGTTCATCCAGCGCCGGCACACCGAGGCGGAGAGCGACAGCAGCCGGGAGCGCTTCGAGGGCTACATGCGCGAGGTGCCGTGCCCGACCTGCCAGGGCACCCGGCTCAAGCCGGTGGTGCTCGCGGTCACCGTCGAGGACAGGTCGATCGCCGACGTCTCCTCGATGTCGATCAGCGACTGCGCCGAGTTCCTGGGCGCGATGAAGCTCAACGACCGGGACAAGCAGATCGCCGAGCGGGTCCTCAAGGAGGTCAACGAGCGGCTGCGCTTCCTGGTCGACGTCGGCCTGGACTACCTCTCGCTGGACCGCGCGGCCGGCACCCTGTCCGGCGGCGAGGCCCAGCGCATCCGGCTGGCCACCCAGATCGGCTCCGGCCTGGTCGGCGTGCTGTACGTGCTGGACGAGCCGTCCATCGGCCTGCACCAGCGGGACAACCACCGGCTGATCGAGACGCTGGTGCGGCTGCGCGACATCGGCAACACCCTGATCGTGGTCGAGCACGACGAGGACACCATCAAGACCGCGGACTGGGTGGTGGACATCGGCCCGGGCGCCGGTGAGCACGGCGGCAAGGTCGTGCACTCCGGCGCGTTGAAGGGGCTGTTGGCCAACAAGGAGTCGCTGACCGGGCAGTACCTCTCCGGCAAGCGCTCCATCCCGATCCCGGCCGCCCGCCGCGACCGGGACAAGAAGCGCCAGCTGACCGTCCACGGCGCCCGCGAGCACAACCTCAAGGACGTCACGGTCGGCTTCCCGCTCGGCACCTTCACGGCGATCACCGGCGTCTCCGGCTCCGGCAAGTCCACGCTGGTCAACGACATCCTCTACACCCACCTCGCCCGGGAGCTGAACGGCGCCCGCAGCGTGCCCGGCCGGCACACCCGGATCACCGGCACCGACCTGGTGGACAAGGTGGTGCACGTCGACCAGTCGCCGATCGGCCGCACCCCGCGCTCCAACCCGGCCACCTACACCGGGGTGTTCGACCACGTCCGCCGGCTCTTCGCGGAGACCCAGGAGGCCAAGGTCCGGGGCTACCTGCCCGGCCGGTTCTCCTTCAACGTCAAGGGCGGCCGCTGCGAGAACTGCACCGGCGACGGCACGATCAAGATCGAGATGAACTTCCTGCCGGACGTCTACGTCCCGTGCGAGGTGTGCCACGGCGCCCGGTACAACCGGGAGACGCTGGAGGTCCACTACAAGGGCAAGTCCATCGCCGAGGTGCTGGACATGCCGATCGAGGAGGGGCTGGCCTTCTTCGAGGCCGTCCCGGCGATCGCCCGCCACCTCCGGACGCTCAACGACGTCGGCCTCGGCTACGTCCGGCTCGGCCAGTCCGCGCCGACGCTCTCCGGCGGCGAGGCGCAGCGCGTCAAGCTCGCCTCCGAGCTGCAGAAGCGCTCCACCGGGCGGACGGTCTATGTGCTGGACGAGCCCACCACCGGCCTGCACTTCGAGGACATCAGCAAGCTGATCAAGGTGCTCAGCGGGCTGGTGGACAAGGGCAACACGGTGATCGTGATCGAGCACAACCTCGACGTGATCAAGACCGCCGACTGGGTCGTCGACATGGGCCCCGAGGGCGGCTCCGGCGGCGGCACGGTGGTCGCCGAGGGCACCCCGGAGCAGATCGCGGCCGTCCCGGAGAGCCACACCGGCAAGTTCCTGCGGGACATCCTGCCGGGCGACTTCGCCGACGCCCCGGTCGCGGCGCCCGCCAGGAAGGCAGCCGCCAAGAAGACGGCCACCGCGACGGCCGCCGCGACGGCTGCGAAGACGACGGCCGCCAAGGCGCCCGCCAGGACCGCGGCCGCCAAGAAGGCCCCGGCCAAGCGGGCCACCGCGGCGAAGAAGTAGGCCCGATCCGCCCCGCCGCTCCCGGACATCCCGGGAGCGGCGGGGCGGGTGCGGCATAGACTTCCGTGGTCCCTCGCAGCAGCACACCGTAGGAGCGCACCGATGTCCGAGGCCCCCGACACCAGCCCCGCCACCTCCCGCCGCACCCTGCTCTGCGGAGCCGCGGCCGTGCTGGCGGCCGGTGGCACCGTGGCGGTCACCGGCTGCGGCTCCTCCGCCGGCTCCTCGGACGCCGGCAGCACCGCCAAGGGCCCGGTGGACCTCGGCCCGGCCTCGGCCGTCCCGGAGGGCGGCGGCAAGGTCTTCCGCGAGCAGAAGATCGTCGTCACCCAGCCGACCGCCGGCCAGTACAAGGCGTTCAGCGCCAAGTGCACCCACGCCGGCTGCATCGTGGACCAGGTCAAGAACCAGCAGATCCAGTGCCCCTGCCACGGCAGCCGGTTCGCCATCGCCGACGGCGCCGTGCAGGACGGCCCGGCCCCCAGCCCGCTGCCCTTCTACGCCGTCACGGTCGAGGGCGGGAACCTCAAGGTGACTCCGAGCTGAAGCAGTTGATCGACTTCCAGCCGAACTCGGTACGGTGGACCCATGGCTGACCCGAGCACCTACCGCCCGGCGCCGGGCGCGATCCCGACCTCCCCGGGCGTCTACAAGTTCCGTGACGCCCACGATCGGGTCATCTACGTCGGCAAGGCCAAGAGCCTGCGGCCGCGGCTCTCGTCCTACTTCCAGGACCTCGCCGGTCTGCACCCGCGCACCGCGACCATGGTCACCACCGCCGCCTCGGTGGAGTGGACCGTGGTCGCCACCGAGGTCGAGGCGCTCCAGCTGGAGTACTCCTGGATCAAGGAGTTCGACCCCCGGTTCAACGTCAAGTACCGCGACGACAAGAGCTATCCGGAACTCGCCGTCACCCTCGACGAGGAGTACCCGCGGGTCCAGGTGATGCGCGGGGCGCACAAGAAGGGCGTGCGCTACTTCGGCCCCTACGGGCACGCCTGGGCCATCCGCGAGACCGTCGACCTGCTGCTGCGCGTCTTCCCCGTCCGCACCTGCTCCAACGGCGTGTTCAAGCGCGCCCGGCAGGTCGGCCGGCCCTGCCTGCTCGGCTACATCGGCAAGTGCGCCGCACCCTGCGTCGGCAAGGTCTCCGCGGACGAACACCGGGCGCTGGCCGAGGACTTCTGCGACTTCATGGCCGGGCGCACCGGCAACTACCTGCGCCGGCTGGAAGAGCAGATGCAGGAGGCCGCGGCCGACCTTGAGTACGAGAAGGCGGCCCGGCTGCGGGACGACATCGGCGCCCTCAAGCGTGCGATGGAGAAGAACGCCATCGTGCTCGCCGACGCCACCGACGCCGACCTGCTGGCCGTGGCCGAGGACGAACTGGAGGCCGCCGTCCAGATCTTCCACGTCCGCGGCGGCCGGGTGCGCGGCCAGCGCGGCTGGGTCACCGACAAGGTCGAGGACGTGGACACCGCCGGCCTGGTCGAGCACGCCCTCCAGCAGCTCTACGGCGGCGCCGGACCGGACGAACGCAACGAGTCCGTCCCGCGCGAGGTGCTCGTCCCGGCGCTGCCCGAACCGGCCGCCCCCGTCCGGGAATGGCTCAGCGGGCTGCGCGGCAGCCAGGTCGACCTGCGGATCCCGCAGCGCGGCGACAAGAAGGACCTGATGGCCACCGTGCAGCGCAACGCCCAACAGGCGCTGGCCCTGCACAAGACCAAGCGCGCCTCCGACCTCACCACCCGCAGCCGCGCCCTCCAGGAGATCGCCGACGCGCTGGAGCTGGACTCCGTCCCGCTGCGGATCGAGTGCTACGACATCTCCCACCTCCAGGGCGAGGACGTGGTCGCCTCCATGGTCGTCTTCGAGGACGGCCTGGCCCGCAAGAGCGAGTACCGGCGTTTCCAGATCAAGGGCTTCGAGGGCCAGGACGACGTCCGCTCGATGCACGAGGTGATCAGCCGCCGCTTCCGCCGCTACCTCCAGGAGCGCGAGCAGACCGGCGAGTGGGCCGTCCCGGAGGAGCCCGACGAGGACCAGCCGGGCGACGGCGCGCGCACCGAGGACGGCCGCCCCAAGCGCTTCGCCTACCCGCCGCAGCTGCTGGTGGTCGACGGCGGCCAGCCGCAGGTCGCCGCCGCCCAGCGGGCCCTGGAGGAGCTCGGCATCGACGACGTCGCGCTGTGCGGCCTCGCCAAGCGCCTGGAGGAGGTGTGGCTGCCCGGAGAGGACGACCCGGTCGTGCTGCCCCGCTCCAGCGAGGGCCTCTACCTGCTCCAGCGGGTCCGCGACGAGGCCCACCGCTTCGCGATCGGCTACCAGCGCGCCAAGCGTTCCAAGCGACTCACCGCCGGGGAACTGGACTCCGTCCCGGGCCTCGGCGAGACTCGCCGCCGGGCGCTGCTCAAGCACTTCGGCTCGCTGAAGAAGCTCCGGGCCGCCACCGTCGACGAGCTCTGCGCGGTACCCGGCATCGGGCGCCGCACCGCGGAAACTGTTGCGGCGGCGTTGTCGTCCCGTACACCCGCCGCACCCGCGGTCAACACCGCGACCGGCGAGATCATCGAGGACGGGGCTGACGAGGCCGCTGAGCCGGTGGCCGCAGCACCCCGGACCGCACCATCCCAGGAGACGCCATGACGGCCGACGCCGCCCGTCTGTCGGCGCGCCCCGACCCCGCCCGACTGTCCGGGACGGGGAAGGGCGGCCGTGCCGTGCGCGTTCTCCCCAGCAGAAAGACCGAGAGCGGGGAACCGAAGTGACCGTGTCAGACGTGGCCGAGAACGCGCCGGAGCTGGTGATCATCTCCGGCATGTCCGGAGCCGGCCGCTCCACCGCCGCGAAGTGCCTGGAGGACCTGGGCTGGTTCGTGGTGGACAACCTGCCGCCGGCCCTGATCCCGACCATGGTCGACCTGGGCGCCCGTTCCCAGGGCAACGTCGCCCGGATCGGCGTGGTCGTGGACGTCCGCGGCCGCCAGTTCTTCGACGACCTGCTCACCTCGCTGGACGAGCTGGAGAAGCGCGGCGTCCGGCTCCGGGTGGTCTTCCTGGACTCCTCCGACGAGGCGCTGGTCCGCCGCTTCGAGAGCGTGCGCCGCCCGCACCCGCTGCAGGCCGACGGCCGGATCGTGGACGGCATCGCCCAGGAGCGCGACCTGCTGCGCGACCTGCGCGGCGAGGCCGACCTGGTGATCGACACCTCCAACCTCAACGTGCACCAGCTGCGCGCCAAGCTGGACGCCCAGTTCGCCGACCACGACGAGCCCGAGCTGCGCGCCACCGTGATGTCCTTCGGCTTCAAGTACGGCCTGCCGGTCGACGCCGACCTGGTGGTGGACTGCCGCTTCCTGCCGAACCCGCACTGGGTGCCCGAGCTGCGGGCCCGTACCGGCACCGACTCGGACGTCGCCGACTACGTGTTCCAGCAGCCCGGTGCCAACGAGTTCCTGAACGGCTACGCCGAGCTGCTGCGCATCGTCACCGAGGGTTACCGCAGGGAGGGGAAGCGCTACATGACGCTTGCCGTAGGCTGCACCGGTGGCAAGCACCGCAGCGTCGCCATGTCCGAGCGTCTGACCAAGCGTCTCATCGCCGACGGAGTCGAGACGGTGCTCGTCCACCGTGACATGGGTCGGGAGTAACCGCCGCCTTCCCTGCCGGGCCGCCGGCGGAGCCGGTGGCGGGGCCGAGGAACGCGAGGTGATTGTGGCGGGATACGTGCCCGGGCGACAGCTGCAGAGCAGGACCGCGGAGCGGGCGGCCGGCCCGTCGCCGGGTCGGCCGCGGAGCAGTCCCGCCCGGGCCAATCCGGCCCCCCGGATCACCGCGCTCGGCGGCGGCCAGGGCCTGTCCGCCTCGCTGTCCGCGCTGCGCCGGCTCACCAGCGACCTCACCGCGGTGGTCACCGTCGCCGACGACGGCGGCTCCAGCGGGCGGCTGCGCGAGGAGCTGGGGGTGCTGCCGCCCGGCGACCTGCGCAAGGCGCTGGCCGCGCTGTGCGGGGACGACGACTGGGGCCGCACCTGGTCCGAGGTGATCCAGCAGCGCTTCACCGGCAACGGCGAGCTGGGCGGCCACGCCGTCGGCAACCTGCTGATCGTGGCGCTGTGGGAGAAGCTCGGCGACCCGGTCGCGGCGCTGGACTGGGTCGGCCGGCTGCTGAACGTCCAGGGCCGGGTGCTGCCGATGTCGGCGGTGCCGCTGGACATCGAGGCCACCGTGCGCGGCCACGACCCGGCCCGCCCGGCCGAGGTCACGGCCGTCCGCGGCCAGGCCGACGTGGCCGTCACCCCCGGCACCGTGCAGTCGATCCGGCTGCTGCCGGACGAGCCGCCGGCCGTCCCGGAGGCCGTCACGGCGGTCCGGGAGGCGGACTGGGTGGTGCTCGGCCCCGGCTCCTGGTTCACCAGCGTGCTGCCGCACCTGCTGGTGCCCGAGCTGGCCAAGGCGCTGGTGGAGACCCGCGCCCGCCGCCTGCTCACGCTGAACCTGGCCCCGCAGCCGGGGGAGACCGAGGGCTTCACCCCGCAGCGCCACCTGGAGGTCATCGCCGACCACGCTCCCGACCTCGCGGTGGATGCGATCCTGGTGGACGAGCGCGCCGTCACGGGCGGCGCCTTCGGCCAGGCGGACCTGGCCGGACTGGAGAAGGCCGCCGAGCGGATGGGTGCCGCCCTGGTGCTCGGCACGGTGGCCCGCACCGACGGCACCCCGCGACACGACCCGGAGCTGTTGGCAGCCGCGTACGACCGGATTTTCCGGACACATGGAAGGATCGGGCCATGGCGATGACTCCAGCGGTGAAGGACGAGATCAGCCGGCTCCCGGTCACCCGGGCCTGCTGTCGCAAGGCTGAGGTGTCGGCGATCCTGCGGTTCGCGGGCGGGCTGCACATCGTGAGCGGCCGCATCGTGATCGAGGCGGAGCTGGACACCGGCGCGGCGGCGCGGCGGCTGCGCAAGGACCTGCTGGAGATCTTCGGGCACTCCTCCGACCTCGTGGTGATGGCGCCCGGCGGCCTGCGGCGCGGCAGCCGCTTCGTCGTCCGGGTGGTCAAGGACGGCGAGCTGCTCGCGCGCCAGACCGGCCTGGTGGACGGCCGCGGCCGGCCGATCCGGGGCCTGCCCCCGGCGGTCGTCTCCGGGGCCACCTGCGACGCCGAGGCCGCCTGGCGCGGGGCCTTCCTGGCGCACGGCTCGCTCACCGAGCCGGGCCGCTCCTCCTCGCTGGAGATCACCTGCCCCGGCTCGGAGGCGGCGCTGGCCCTGGTCGGCGCGGCCCGCCGGCTCGGCATCCCGGCCAAGGCCCGCGAGGTGCGCGGGGTGGACCGGGTGGTCATCCGGGACGGTGACGCGATCGGCGCGCTGCTGACCCGCCTCGGGGCGCACGAGTCGGTGCTCGCCTGGGAGGAGCGCCGGATGCGGCGCGAGGTCCGGGCCACCGCCAACCGGCTCGCCAACTTCGACGACGCCAACCTGCGCCGCTCGGCCCGCGCCGCGGTGGCGGCCGGTGCCCGGGTGCAGCGCGCGCTGGAGATCCTCGGCGAGGAGGTGCCCGAGCACCTGGCCGCGGCCGGCCAGCTGCGGATGCAGCACAAGCAGGCCTCGCTGGAGGAGCTGGGCGCGCTCGCCGACCCGCCGCTGACCAAGGACGCGGTGGCCGGCCGGATCCGCCGGCTGCTGGCGATGGCCGACAAGCGGGCGGCCGAGCTGGGCCTGCCGAGCACCGAGGCCAACCTGACCGACGAGATGGCGCTCAACTGATCGTTCGCGGTCGATGACCGATCTGCGGCCGGTGTCCGGATTCCGGACCCCGGCCGTCGTCGTGTCCGGGGCCGGCCGGGGGTCGGACCGGGATCCGAAATTGGTCAAGACCACTTGACCAGGACCAACGGCCCGGAGGGGCAAGGACGGAGGGCCCCGGAACGCGCCACGCCACGTCTTGCCAGGTGGCGCGATGTGCCCTCCCAGGGTCGGGAGAGGTAGGGTCGTAGGCGGTCGGGGACTTCCCAAATCTCATCCCCGTCGGCTCAGCGCCGGCGTACCTAACGAGGAGATCGGTTCGTGACGATCCGGGTAGGCATCAACGGCTTCGGCCGCATCGGCCGCAACTTCTTCCGCGCCGTCAAGGCCCAGGGCGCGGACATCGAGATCGTCGGTGTCAACGACCTCACCGACACGAAGACCCTGGCTCACCTGCTCAAGTACGACACCACCCTGGGCACCCTCCAGGCCGAGGTCTCGCACACCGAGGACAGCATCACCGTCGACGGCCACACCTTCAAGGTGACCGCCGAGCGTGACCCGGCCAACCTGCCGTGGGCCGCCCTGGGCGCCGACATCGTCGTCGAGTCCACCGGCATCTTCACCAAGGCCGAGGCCGCGAAGAAGCACCTCGCCGCCGGTGCCAAGAAGGTCATCATCTCGGCGCCCGCCACCGACGAGGACGTCACCATCGTCCTGGGTGTCAACGACGAGAAGTACGACGCCGCCAACCACCACATCATCTCCAACGCCTCCTGCACCACGAACTGCGTGGCGCCGATGGCGAAGGTGCTGAACGAGAGCTTCGGCATCGTCAAGGGTCTGATGACCACCGTCCACGCGTTCACCAACGACCAGGTGACCCTGGACTTCCCGCACAAGGACCTGCGCCGTGCTCGTGCGGCCTCGCAGAACATCATCCCGACCTCGACCGGTGCCGCCAAGGCGACCGCCCTGGTCCTGCCGGAGCTGAAGGGCAAGCTGGACGGCACCTCGCTGCGCGTCCCGGTCCCGACCGGCTCCATCACCGACCTGGTCGTCACCCTGGAGCGCGAGGTCACCAAGGAGGAGGTCAACGCGGCCTTCCAGAAGGCGGCGGAGGGTTCCCTCAAGGGCATCCTGGCCTACACCGAGGACCCGATCGTGTCGTCGGACATCGTCAACGACCCGGCCTCCTGCATCTTCGACTCGCAGCTCACCATGGTCCAGGGCAACCAGGTCAAGGTGCTCGGCTGGTACGACAACGAGTGGGGCTACTCGAACCGCGTCGTGGACCTGGTCACCCTCGTCGGTGGCCAGCTCTGACGCAGTGGGAGCTGACGTGATGTAGGGGCGAGGGCCCGGACGGCGACAACGTGCCGACCGGGCCCTCGTTCTGCGTACAAGGACTTCTCAGGCGGCCCCTGCGCCGTGCCGCCTCTGCGCATCAACCATCTCCCCAGGAGACAGAAGAACCCGTGAAGACCATCGAAGACCTGGACGTCGCCGGCAAGCGCGTCTTCGTACGCGCCGACCTGAACGTCCCGCTGGACGGCAGCACGATCACCGACGACGGCCGGATCCGCGCCGTGGCGCCGACCATCGCCAAGCTCGTCGAGCGCGGTGCCAAGGTCGTCGTCGCCTCCCACCTCGGCCGCCCCAAGGGTGAGCCGGACCCGAAGTTCTCGCTCGCCCCGGTCGCCGAGCGGCTCGGCGAGGTCCTCGGCAAGCCGGTCGCCTTCGCCGCCGACACCGTGGGCGAGTCCGCCGAGGCCGTCGTGGCCGGGCTGGCCGACGGCGAGGTCGCGCTGCTGGAGAACCTGCGCTTCAACGCCGGTGAGACCAGCAAGGACGACGCCGAGCGCAAGGCCTTCGCCGAGCAGCTGGCCGCCCTGGCCGACCTGTACGTCGGCGACGGCTTCGGCGCCGTGCACCGCAAGCACGCCTCGGTCTACGACCTGCCGGCCCTGCTGCCGCACGCCGCCGGCGACCTGATCGCCACCGAGGTCGGCGTGCTCAAGAAGCTCACCGAGGACGTCAAGCGCCCGTACGTGGTGGTGCTCGGCGGCGCCAAGGTGTCCGACAAGCTCGGCGTGATCGACAACCTGCTGGAGAAGGCCGACCGGATCCTGATCGGCGGCGGCATGGCGTACACCTTCCTCAAGGCCCAGGGCCACGAGGTCGGCATCTCGCTGCTGCAGGAGGACCAGATCCCGGTCTGCCTGGAGTACCTGGCCCGGGCCGAGGCGCGCGGCGTCGAGTTCGTGCTGCCGGTGGACGTCCTGGTCTCGCCGGACTTCCCCGACCTCAAGACCAAGGCCCCGGCGAACCCCACGGTCGTCGCCGCGGACGCCATCCCGGCCGACGAGGAGGGCCTGGACATCGGCCCGGAGACCCGCGAGCTGTACGCCTCCAAGCTGGCCGACGCGGGCACGGTGTTCTGGAACGGCCCGATGGGCGTCTTCGAGCACCCGGACTACGCGAACGGCACCAAGGCCGTCGCGCAGGGCCTGCTGAACAGCGAGGCATTCACCGTGGTCGGTGGCGGAGACTCCGCCGCGGCCGTCCGCATCCTGGGCTTCGACGAGACGAAGTTCGGGCACATCTCGACCGGCGGTGGCGCGAGCCTCGAGTACCTGGAGGGCAAGACCCTCCCCGGTCTCGCCGCCCTGGAAGGCTGAAAGCATGACTGAGCGTCTCCCGCTGATGGCGGGCAACTGGAAGATGAACCTCAACCACCTCGAGGCCATCCAGCACACCCAGAAGCTGGCCTTCGCGCTGGCCGACAAGGACTACGAGGCCGTCGAGGTCGCCGTCCTGGTGCCGTTCACCGACCTGCGGTCGGTGCAGACCCTGGTCTTCGGCGACAAGTTGAAGATCAAGTACGGCTCGCAGGACATCTCGCAGCACGACGGCGGCGCCTACACCGGCGAGGTCTCCGGCCCGATGCTGGCCAAGCTCCAGTGCACCTACGCGGTGATCGGCCACTCGGAGCGCCGCCAGTACCACGGCGAGACCGAGGAGATCGTCAACGCCAAGGTCAAGGCCGCCTACCGGGCCGGGATCACCCCGATCCTGTGCATCGGCGAGCCGCTGGAGATCCGCAAGGCCGGCACCCACGTCGAGCACACCCTGGCCCAGCTGGACGGCGCCCTGGACGGCGTCCCGGCGGACCAGGCCGAGTCGATCGTGGTCGCCTACGAGCCGGTCTGGGCGATCGGCACCGGCGAGGTGGCCACCCCGGAGGACGCGCAGGAGGTCTGCGCCGCGATCCGGGCCCGCCTGGCCGAGCTGTACAGCGCCGAGCTGGCCGACAAGGTCCGTGTGCTGTACGGCGGTTCGGTCAAGTCGTCGAGCGCGGCCGGCCTGATGGCCAAGCCCGACATCGACGGCGGCCTGATCGGCGGCGCCTCCCTGGACGCCGACGAGTTCGTCAAGATCGTGCGCTACCGTGAGCAGGCAGTAGGCTAACGCCGCCGCAGCAACGTAGGCTTTGGGGCCGGACCGCCGACAGCGGCCCGGCCCCGTCGCCGAAGATACGAGAGAGTTGGTCCGGTCGTGGTTCTCGGGTTCTCGATTGCCCTGATCATCTTCAGCCTGCTGATGATCCTGCTGGTGCTCCTGCACAAGGGGAAGGGCGGCGGCCTGTCGGACATGTTCGGCGGCGGTGCGATGTCCACCGGCGGCGGTTCGGCGGTGGCCGAGCGCAACCTGGACCGCATCACCATCGTGGTCGGCGTCGGCTGGTTCGCCTCCATCATCGCGCTGGGCCTGATCCTGAAGTACAAGAGCTGACACAGCCCTGACGCCCCGTCGCCCGAGCGCCTATCCTGGGACGGTCGGGGGCGGAGGCGATGGTGGCGGAACCTTAAGTCCTGCTTACACTAGGACGACTTTCGCCACCGACGCGCACCGCGGCGGGTCGGCGCACCAGCACGCAGGGAGTCAGACCGTGGCAAGTGGCAACGCCATCCGTGGGAGCAGGGTCGGGGCAGGCCCGATGGGGGAGGCGGAGCGCGGCGAGTCCGCTCCGCGCAACAGGATCTCCTTCTGGTGCGCCAACAAGCACGAGACGCGCCCCAGCTTCGCCGCCGAGGCCGTCATCCCGGACACCTGGGACTGCCCGCGCTGCGGCTTCCCGGCCGGGCAGGACGAGCACAACCCGCCGGCTCCCTCGCGCAACGAGCCGTACAAGACCCACCTCGCCTACGTCCGGGAGCGGCGCACCGACGCCGACGGCGAGGCGATCCTCGCCGAGGCGCTGGCCAAGCTGCGCGGCGAGATCTGAGGAGCTGACGACAAAGGGCGCCACCCGTCGAGTGACGGGGGCGCCCTTCGGCGTTCCCAGCTGGTGCGGCCGCCGGGCTGTCAGGCCGCGGGGCCGCCGGGCTGCCGGGCTGTCAGGCCGAGGCCGGCGGGTACAGCTGCGGCGGGATCCGCTCGGCGGCGGCGCGGTCCAGCAGCCACAGGGTGCGGCTGCGGCCGTACGCGCCGGAGGCGGGCGCCTGGAGCTCACCGGGGCCGGACAGGGCCAGCGCGACCGCGCCCGCCTTGTCCTCGCCGGCGGCCAGCAGCCAGACCTCGCGGGCCGCCCGGATCGCCGGGAGGGTGAGCGAGACCCGGGTCGGCGGGGGCTTGGGGGCCCCGCGCACGCCGACCACGGTCAGCTCGGTCTCCCGCACGCCCGGGTGCTCCGGGAAGAGCGAGGCGACGTGGGTGTCCGGGCCGACGCCGAGCAGCAGCACGTCGAAGGCCGGGACGCCGAGCCGGTCGCCCGGTCCGGCGGCCTTGGCCAGCTCCTCCGCGTAGCGGGCGGCGGCCGCCTCCACGTCCGAGCCGTCCACGCCGTCCGAGGCGGGCATCTCGTGCACCCGCGCCGGGTCGAGCGGGACGGCGTCCAGCAGCTCGGCGCGGGCCTGGACGGCGTTGCGGTCCGGGTCGGCGGCGGGGACGAAGCGCTCGTCGCCCCACCACAGGTCCAGCCGGCCCCAGTCGACCGCGTCGCGCGCCGGGGAGGCGGCGATCGCGGCCAGCAGGGCGTTGCCGTTGCGGCCGCCGGTGAGCACCACCGAGGCGGTGCCGCGGGCGGCCTGGGCGTCCACGATCCGGGTGATCAGCCGGGCCGCGGCCGCCTGGGCCATCAGCTCCTTGTCCCGGTGGACGACCAGCTGCGGGGTCGCGGCCGTCATGCGCTGCCCTTGGCGGCGCGCTTGCCCGCGGCCTTCTTCGCGGCGGGCTTCTCCGCGTCGGCGGTCACCCGGGCCGGGTCGGCCACCGCGGCGTCGGCGGCCGCGGCCGCCGCGTCGGCGACGGGCTCGGCCGCGGCCGCCGGGGCGGTCTGCTCCGAGGGCTCGCGCAGTCGCTCGACGGACGTGCGCACGGCCGTCGAGTAGATGTCGTCCGGGTCCAGCCGGCGCAGCTCCTCGGCGATCAGCTCCGAGGTCTCGCGCCGCTTGAGCGCCACCTGGCGGTCCGGCGAGCCGGGCATGGAGAGCGTGCCCATCAGGCCGTCCGGGCGGTCCAGGGTGATGTCCCCGTCCTTGGTGCGCAGGTGCACCGCGGTGATGCCGGGGCCGCCGGTGACGCGCCGCTCGACCGGCACGTTCAGCCGGTTGAGCAGCCACAGGCCGAGCAGCTCGACGCTGGGGTTGTAGGACTCGCCCTCGACCACCACCGAGCTGATGGCGGCCGGCCGCTGGTCCAGCGCGGCGGCCAGCATCGAGCGCCAGCCGGTGATCCGGGTCCAGGCCAGGTCGGTGTCGCCCGGGGTGTAGCTCTGGGCCCGCTGGGCGAGCTGGCCGACCGGGGACTCGGCGGTGACCGCGTCGGTGATCCGGCGCTGGGCGAGCGCGCCCAGCGGGTCCTGCGCCGGGTGCAGCGGCGCGTTGTCCGGCCACCAGACCACGGTCGGGGCGTCCGGCAGCAGCAGCGGCAGGACCACCGACTGGGCGTGCGAGGCGAGTTCGCCGTGCATGCGCAGGATGACCGTTTCTCCGGAGCCGGCGTCCGAGCCGACCAGGATCTCGGCGTCCAGCCGGGTCTCGGCGCGGGCCCGGGGCGAGCGGCCGGCGCGCTTGATCACCGCGAGGGTGCGCATCGGGTGCTCGCGGGAGGCCTCGTTGGCGGCCTTGAGGGCGTCGTAGGCGCTGCCCTCGTCGGTCACGATGACCAGGGTGAGCACCATGCCGGCGGCGGTGGAGCCACTGGCCCGGCGCGCCTCCATCAGCGCGGCGTTGATCTTGCTGGACGTCGTGTTGGTGAGGTCGATCTTCATGGCCGCCGCCAGCTCCTGCCGTCTCGTGCGAGCATCTCGTCCGCCTCGGTGGGGCCCCAGGTGCCCGCCGCGTACTGGGCGGGCTTGCCGTGGGCGTCCCAGTACTTCTCGATCGGGTCGAGGATCTGCCAGGAGAGCTCGACCTCCTGGTGGCGCGGGAACAGGTTGGCGTCGCCGAGCAGCACGTCGAGGATGAGCCGCTCGTACGCCTCCGGGCTGGACTCGGTGAAGGACTCGCCGTAGGCGAAGTCCATCGTGACGTCCCGGACCTCGAAGGAGGTGCCCGGCACCTTGGAGCCGAACCGCACCGTCACGCCCTCGTCCGGCTGGACCCGGATGACCAGGGCGTTCTGCCCCAGCTCCTCGGTCGCGTAGGAGTCGAACGGCAGGTACGGGGCGCGCTGGAAGACCACCGCGATCTCGGTGACCCGGCGGCCCAGCCGCTTGCCGGTGCGCAGGTAGAACGGGACGCCCGCCCAGCGGCGGTTGTTGATCTCCAGCTTGATGGCCGCGTAGGTGTCGGTCTTGGAGTCCGGGTCAATGCCGTCCTCGTCCAGGTAGCCGACCACCTCCTCGCCGCCCTGCCAGCCGGCCGCGTACTGGCCGCGCACGGTGTGCTGGCCGAGGTCGGCCGGGAGCTTGACGGCGCTGAGCACCTTGAGCTTCTCGGCCACCAGCGCCTTCGGGTGGAAGGACGCCGGCTCCTCGATGGCGGTGAGCGCCATCAGCTGGAGCAGGTGGTTCTGGATGACGTCACGGGCGGAGCCGATGCCGTCGTAGTAGCCGGCCCGGCCGCCGATGCCGATGTCCTCGGCCATGGTGATCTGCACGTGGTCGACGTACGACCGGTTCCAGATCGGCTCGAACATCTGGTTGGCGAAGCGCAGCGCCAGGATGTTCTGGACCGTCTCCTTGCCCAGGTAGTGGTCGATCCGGAAGACCTCGTCGCGCGGGAAGACCTCGTGGACGACCTTGTTGAGCTCCTGGGCGCTCTCCAGGTCGTGGCCGAAGGGCTTCTCGATGACGGCGCGGCGCCAGGAGCCCTGCGGCGGGTCGGCCAGGCCGTGCTTCTTGAGCTGCTGGACGACCGTGGGGAAGAACTTCGGCGGGACGGACAGGTAGAACGCGAAGTTGCCGCCGGTGCCCTGGGCCTTGTCCAGCTCCTCGATGGTCTCGCGGAGCTTGTCGAAGGCCTCGTCGTCGTCGAAGGTGCCCTGGACGAAGCGCATGCCCTTGGCGAGCTGCTGCCAGACCTCCTCCCGGAACTGGGTCCGGGCGTGCTCCTTGACCGCGTCGTGGACCTCCTTGGCGAAGTCCTCGTCCTCCCACTCGCGGCGGGCGAAGCCCACCAGGGAGAAGCCCGGCGGCAGCAGACCCCGGTTGGCGAGGTCGTAGATGGCCGGCATCAGCTTCTTGCGGGACAGGTCGCCGGTGACCCCGAAGATGACCAGGCCGGACGGCCCCGCGATGCGCGGGAGCCGCCGGTCGGAGGGGTCACGAAGCGGGTTGACGGGGGCGGCCGGGAGGTCGTCCGCGTCCGATTCCGACGTCAACTCGGGGAAATCAGTGCTCACTTGGTGTGCTCCGCTTTCGTGCGCTGGCTGTGTGAGCGGGGGTCACTGCTCGTTGGCGAAGGAGGCCAGCGAGGCGGTGACGGTGTCGAGCAGTTCCTGCCAGGACTGCTCGAACTTCTGCACGCCCTCGTCCTCCAGCACCTGGACGACGTCGTCGTAGTCCACGCCGGCGGCCGCGATGGCGTCCAGGACGGCCTTGGCGTCGGCGTAGTTGGGGACGATGGTGTTGCCGGTGACCACGCCGTGGTCGCCGGTGGCGTCCAGGGTGGCCTCGGGCATGGTGTTGACGGTGCCCGGGGCGACCAGCTCGGTGACGTACAGGGTGTCCGGCAGGGCCGGGTCCTTGACGCCGGTCGAGGCCCACAGCGGGCGCTGCGGCTTGGCGCCGGCGGCCTCCAGGGCCTTCCAGCGGGCGCTGCCCGCGGTCTTGCCGTCGACCGAGCCGAAGACCTCCTCGTACGCCTGGTAGGCGAGGCGGGCGTTGGCCAGCGCGGCCTTGGAACGCAGGTCCTTGGCCTCGCCGCCGATCTTGTCCAGGCGCTTGTCGATCTCGGTGTCCACGCGGGACACGAAGAAGGAGGCCACCGACTCGATCTGGGAGAGGTCCAGGCCCTTGGCCTTGGCGGCCTCCAGGCCGGTCAGGTAGGCGTCCATGACGGCCTTGTAGCGCTCCAGCGAGAAGATCAGCGTGACGTTGACGCTGATGCCCAGGCCGATGACCGAGGCGATGGCCGGCAGGCCGGCCCGGGTGGCGGGGATCTTGATCAGGACGTTCGGGCGGTCGACCAGCCACCACAGCTGCTTGGCCTCGGCCACGGTCGGGGCGGTCTCGTGCGCCAGGCGCGGGTCGACCTCGATGGAGACCCGGCCGTCGCGGCCGTTGGAGGCGTCGTAGACCGGGCGCAGCACGTCCGCGGCGTCGCGCACGTCCGAGGTGGTGATCATGCGGATCGCCTCGTCGGTGGTGACCCCGCGGACGGCGAGGTCGCGCAGCTGGCCGTCGTAGGAGCTGTCGCCGCTGCCGGCGATGGCCTTCTGGAAGATGGTCGGGTTGGTGGTGACACCCACCACGTGCTTGTTCTGCACCAGCTCGGCCAGGTTGCCGGAGTTCAGCCGCGCGCGGCTGAGGTCGTCCAGCCAGATCGCAACGCCTTCGTCGCTGAGGCGCTTCAGTGCGTCAGTCATGGTGCTTCAGTCCTTCGTCTTCTTCTGCTTCGTGGGGTAGTCAGAGGGGGCCGCGTGCCCGCGTGCGGGCGGGCACGCGGCCCGGACGCGTTAGCGGTTGACGGCTTCGAGGGAGCGCAGGGCGTTGTGCGCCTCGGCGACCACGCGCTCGGCGGTCAGGCCGAACTCCTCGAACAGCACCTTGTAGTCGGCGGAGGCACCGAAGTGCTCCAGCGAGACGATCCGGCCGTGGTCGCCGACCAGCTCGCGCCAGCCCTGGGCGATGCCGGCCTCGACCGAGACGCGGGCCTTGACCGACGGCGGCAGCACGCTGTCGCGGTAGGCCTGGTCCTGCTCCTGGAACCACTCGAAGGACGGGACCGAGACCACGCGGGTCGCGATGCCCTCGGCCTCCAGGACCTCGCGGGCCTGGACGGCCAGCTGGACCTCGGAGCCGGTGCCCAGCAGGATCAGCTGCGGGTCGCCGTTGCCGGCCTCGGCCAGCACGTAGGCGCCCTTGGCGGTGCCCTCGGCGGAGGCGAAGACCTCGCGGTCGAAGGTCGGGACGTTCTGGCGGGTCAGCGCGAGGCCGACCGGGCCGGGGTGGCTGGTCTGGCGCTCGATCACGGTGCGCCAGGCGACGGCCGTCTCGTTGGCGTCGGCCGGGCGGACCATGGCCAGGCCCGGGATGGCGCGCAGCGAGGCCATGTGCTCCACCGGCTGGTGGGTCGGGCCGTCCTCGCCGAGGCCGATCGAGTCGTGCGTCCAGACGTAGGTGACCGGCAGCTTCATCAGCGCGGCCAGGCGCACGGCCGGGCGCATGTAGTCGGCGAAGACCAGGAAGGTGCCGCCGTACACACGGGTCTTGCCGTGCAGGGCGATGCCGTTCATGGTCGAGCCCATGGCGTGCTCGCGGATGCCGAAGTGGATCGTCCGGCCGTACGGGCCGGCCGACTTCAGCGGGTTGCCCTCGGGGAGGAAGGAGCTGTCCTCGTCGATGGTGGTGAGGTTGGACTCCGCGAGGTCGGCCGAGCCGCCCCACAGCTCCGGGATCACCGCGCCGAGCGCCTTGAGGGTCTCGCCGGAGGCCTTGCGGGTGGCGACGTCCTTGCCGGCCGGGAAGGAGGGGACGGCCTTCTTCCAGCCCTCGGGCAGCTCGCCGGCCTGGATGCGCTCGAACTCGGCGGCCCGGTGCGGGTTGGCCGCGCGCCAGGCGTCGAAGCCCTGCTGCCACTGGTCGCGGGCGACCTTGCCGCGCTTGATGACCTGGCGGGCGTGCTCGATGACCTGGTCGCTGACCTCGAAGGTCTTCTCCGGGTCGAAGCCCAGGACCTTCTTGGTGGCGGCGATCTCGGCGGCGCCGAGCGCGGAGCCGTGCGCCTTGGCGGTGTTCTGGGCGTCCGGGGCCGGCCAGGCGATGATCGTGCGCATCGCGATCAGCGACGGGCGCGAGGTCTCGGCCTTGGCGGCGGCCAGCGCACCGGCGAGGGCCTCGACGTCGATGTCGCCGTTGGCCTTCGGGGTGACCCGCTGGACGTGCCAGCCGTACGCCTCGTAGCGCTTGAGGACGTCCTCGGAGAAGGCGGTCTCGGTGTCGCCCTCGATCGAGATGTGGTTGTCGTCGTACAGGGCGACCAGGTTGCCCAGCTTCTGGTGGCCGGCCAGCGAGGACGCCTCGGCCGAGATGCCCTCCTCCAGGTCACCGTCCGAGACGATGGCCCAGACGGTGTGGTCGAAGGGGGACTCGCCGGCCGCCGCCTCCGGGTCGAACAGGCCGCGCTCGTAGCGGGCGGCCATCGCCATGCCGACCGCGTTGGCGATGCCCTGGCCGAGCGGGCCGGTGGTGGTCTCCACGCCCGCGGTGTGGCCGTGCTCCGGGTGGCCCGGGGTGCGGCTGCCGGCCACGCGGAAGGCCTTGAGGTCGTCCAGCTCCAGGCCGTAGCCCGAGAAGTACAGCTGGGTGTAGAGCGTCAGGCTGGTGTGCCCGGGGGAGAGGACGAAGCGGTCGCGGCCGACCCAGGCCGGGTCGGTCGGGTCGTGGCGCAGGAAGCGCTGGAAGATCAGGTAGGCAGCGGGGGCCAGCGACATGGCCGTCCCGGGGTGCCCGTTACCGACCTTCTGGACAGCGTCCATCGCCAGGACCCGCGCCGTGTCAACCGTGCGCTCGTCCAGGTCGCTCCACTCGAATGCGTTCTTCGGCGCAGTGCTCACCCTGTCTCAGGGCTCCTTCCATTGTGAAGAGTGACCCCGTGAATGGGGACCGGGTCGGCCACGGCGCTGTGGTCCCGACTGTGGGTGGTGCCGGTCACGGAGGGTAGATCCCGCTTCTGCGTGCGAGCCTACCGTCCGGGCCGGGGCTCACCCTCCGTGCCGGGACAACCGGGATTTCCGCATGGTGATTCCCACTAGGGCGTTCTGATCCGTTTCGTCCCAGGCTCTCCCGATTCGGCTGGGCGCGCCGCCCGGGTGGTCGGGACGGGTTGCGGAGGCGCGCTCGGGCCGCTTCGTGGCTTCACCCAGTCGGTCGACCCGGGGGCGGGCCGTCCGCCCCGCCGGGGGACCCCGGAGCCGGTTGGGATGTATGGAGCGTCTATGGTGTCGTGGTACGCGCAGAGCGGACGATTCGGGACCCTTCGTTCCTGTGGACGCCTGCGAAGTTTCATCTTCAGTTGGGGTGTTAGTGACCGCCGTCGAAACCCGTCCCGCCGGGGTCACCGGGGCGACTCCTGCGCACCGGCCCATCGGGGCCCGTGTCGGCGCGTTCGTCGCACTGACCAAGCCGCGGATCATCGAGCTGCTGCTGATGAGCACCGTGCCGGTGATGTTCCTGGCCCAGCAGGGCGTGCCGAACATGCTGCTGGTGCTCAAGGTCGTGGTCGGCGGCTACCTGTCGGCGGGCGGCGCCAACGCCCTCAACATGTACATCGACCGCGACATCGACGCACTGATGTCCCGCACCGAGCGGCGGCCGATCGTCACCGGGATGGTGTCCCCGCGCGAGGCGCTGGTCTTCGGCATCACGCTCGGCGTCCTCTCCACCCTGCTGCTCGGCTTCGGGGTCAACTGGCTCTCCGCCGGACTCGCGCTCGGCGCGCTGCTGTTCTACGTGTTCGTCTACACGCTGGGGCTCAAGCGGCGCACCTCGCAGAACATCGTCTGGGGCGGCATCGCCGGCTGCATGCCGGTGCTGATCGGCTGGTCCTCGGTGACCGACACGGTGTCCTGGGCGGCGATCGCGCTGTTCCTGGTGGTCTTCTTCTGGACCCCGCCGCACACCTGGGTGCTGTCGATGAAGGTGCGCGACGACTACGAGCGGGCCGGCGTGCCGATGCTGCCGGTCGTCAAGGGCAACGTGGCGGTCGGCAAGCAGGTCGTCGCCTACTCCTGGGTGATGGTCGCGGTCTCGCTGGCGGTCTGGCCGCTCGGACACATGAGCTGGCTCTACCCCGTCGCCGCGGTGCTGCTCGGCGGGTTCTGGCTGCGCGAGGCGCACGCCCTGTACGGGCGGGCCAAGGCCGGGATCGTGGGCGCGAAGCTCAAGGAGATGCGGCTGTTCCACTGGTCGATCACCTACCTGTCGCTGCTGTTCGTGGTGTGCGCGATCGACCCGTTCGTGAAGTAGGGCTCCTGTTCCGGTCTGTGCGAAGAGCCCCGGTCCTGGCGGACCGGGGCTCTTCGCGTGTCACCGTCCGGGTAGCTCGGACGGGCCGACGTGGTCGTCCAGCCAGTCCCTGAGCGGCTGGGAGGCGTGGAGGAAGGCGGCGATCCGGGTGTGGGCGGTGCGGGTGCCGAGCCACTTCGCGGGCGGCCACTCCTGCCAGGCCACCAGGCCCTTGTGGCGGAGCAGTTCGATCCGCGGGTGGTCCTTGGGGAAGCCACGCGGGGCGGTCTTGAGGGAGTCCCGGCCGTGGACGTGCGGGCCGTCCTTCTCCACCCGGGCGATCACCCGCTCCAGTTCGGCGCCGCTGACGTCCTCGGCGACGGCGGCGCGGTAGCGGTCCAGCTGGTCCGGGGCGAGCTGGTACATGCCGTTGCCGCAGGCCAGGCCGTCGGCGGAGAGCTGGATGTAGCCGCCGGCCTCCAGGTGCGCGCCGATGTGCGTCTTGTACGGGGACTTGTCGGCGCTGAACCGGACGTCGCGGTTGGGGCGGAAGATCTTCCCCGGCCCGAACTCCGGCTCCAGCTCGGCGAGCAGCAGCTCCATGGGCGCCCGTACGGCGTCGTCGTACTGCTCCTTGTGGGCCTGCCAGAAGGTCTTGGAATTGTCGGCCTCGAGGTGCTCGTAGAAGTCGAGCGCCTCGGCCGGCCAGCCATTGAACGTCATGGTGTGAGTATGTGGCCCGGTGCACAGGGTGCTCCCGTCGCCAGGTCGCGTACCGGTGGGTAGCATGCGGGCATGAGCAGCGCAGAGACCGCCACCGCCGCCGCGCCGGACGCCCGCACCGAGCGCCGCGCCAAGCGCATCGCCAAGCACCTCACCAGCTTCGCCCAGCAGCACGGCGGCAGCGCCGACGCGGTCGTCGAGTACGTCGGCGGCGTGGCCACCCGCATCGTCGTGGTCGGCGCGGACGGCGCCTGGGGCGACCAGGTCGCCCCCACCTACGCCGTCGGCCGCCGCGCCGCGGAGCTGGCCGGGCTCACCCTGCACGAGAACTTCGAGGGCGAGCTGGGCCTCAAGGTCAAGACCGGCCCGTACGAGTGGAAGCGCATGGCCGGCATCCAGATCTGATCCCGCAGCCAGCGAACGGCCCGGCTCCCCTGGTGGGGGAGCCGGGCCGTTGTCCAACTCGGAACAGGCGATTGCGGTTCGATCGACCGTGGACCGGTTGATCCCATGCATGGTGCCGATCGGCACGGGAAACCATCGACGCATGAGCGAAGAACCGACCTCGTGGGCCAGAGCGGTGGCGAGGGGTGAGCTGGCCGAGTCACTGCCCCGCCGCTGGGCGCACACTCAAGGTGTGGCAGAGCGAGCCCGCCGCCTCGGAGGAATTCTCGGCCGGGAGGCCGGGCTTCTGGTCAGAGCAGCTCTGCTGCACGATGTCGGCTACGCGCCGAGGCTGGCGACAACAGGGTTTCATCCGCTCGGCGGCGCACGGTTCCTCCGAGACGTCCACAGGGTTGATGACCAACTCGCGCGGCTGGTGGCGAACCACTCGTTCGCACTGCTCGAAGCCGAGGAACGCGGCCTCCGGGAGGTACTGGAGGTCGAGTTCCCGCTGCTGGAGGACCAGGGGCTGGTGGACGCCCTGGTGTGGTGTGACATGACTACGACGCCAGATGGTGGACCGACCACGGCCGGGGCACGCCTGGCAGAGATCCGTGGTCGCTACGGGGAGGAGAGCACGGTGGGGCGGTTCATCCGCCGCGCGTCGCCGGGAATCCTCGCGGCCGTGGCGCGGGTCGAGGCGGCGCTGGTGGCTCAGCCGAGGTGGGGGTAGGTGCCGGCGAGGTAGTCGCCGATCTGTTGGCGCATGCTGGGGTGGATGTCGTACCGGTCGAGGTCGGAGGGCTGGACGAAGCGGACGTCGTCGGCCTCGTCGTTGATCGTGGGCTCTCCACCGATCGGGCGGCCGATGTAGGTGTTCTCGTACTGCTGGCGGATCTCGCCGTCGGTGTACGCGACGATGTGGTTCGGGTTGGTGTAGACGCCGAGAAAGCCGCTGATCTCGGCTTGGATGCCGGTCTCCTCCAGGCACTCGCGCACAGCGCACTCCGCGGCGGTCTCACCGATGTCCTGGGCGCCGCCGGGCAGGGCCCACTGGCCCGTGTCCCGACGGCGCTGCAGCAGGATGGCTCCGGAGTCGTCGACGACGAGCAGATTGCTCGCGGGGATGAGGGTATTGGCCTTGGGGGCGTCGGGGTCGTTGTAGTACTCGGTCCTACCCATGTGCGGTGGTCCCCTCCCGGTCGGGTGCCCATGACCGTGCGCCGGCCCAGACGGCTTCGAAGCTCTGAGCGTAGTTGTCGAACCAGCCGGTGGACTCCAATCGCTTGAGGTGGAGCAGGGGGTTGGCGCTGGCCGGCTGGCCATAGACATGCGGGTTGACCAGCAGGTTGTCGTCGAATCGGAAGAGGGAGCTGTACAGCGTGGCGTCGTGGAGCCTCACCTCGCAGCCGTCTTCCAGAAGCAGGGGGCGGTAGTAGGTGAGGGAAGCGCGGATCTTGGCAGCAAGGGTGTCGCCGATGCCTTCCTCACGGCCTCGTACGGCGGCGGCCTGCCCTTGCGGGTCACCGAAGCACAGTCGGACCTGGACCCCGTCGGCTGTGCGCTCGGCGAGCATCCTGGCAACGTGTGGGTTGGACTGGGCGAAGAACGTCCCGGAGAAGACGAGCACGTCGATCTGGTGCCGAGCCCCCTGCAGCAGAGTCAGCCAGGTCTCACGGGGCACGCTGGCCCGGTTCGGATAGGTGCCGACGAGTTCAGTGCCTGACCCGACGGTCCGTCGGCCCGCACGGGCCGACGGGTTCGGCCAGAGGAAGGCCTCCTCGACGTGCAGGAACCGAGAGACTCGGAATCGGTGTCTCGGGTGGGGCACGCGCCCGCCGAGCCAGCGGCCAACGGTCTTGGGGTCCACTTCGCAGGCCTCGGCGAGCGCGTCGGGCTCTACGCCTCGCTGAGCGAGTACGGAGTGAAGTCGCTCGTTCACGGAGGCCATACAAGCCGAGCCGGGCGCTGCCGTGCAAGGACGTGGTGAGCGTTCCGGCTTGAGCTGACGCGCGATCAAGGTGCTTACGCTGGCGGGATGCAGCTCATCGTCCTGTGGGACATCGACCACACGCTCATCGAGAACGCCGGGGTGAGCAAGGAGATCTACGCCGCCGCATTCACCGTGCTGACCGGAGCCCCGCCGGCTGTGAGAGCGTCGACGGAGGGGCGCACTGATCGCCTGATCATGCGCGACATGTTTCGTCGGCACGATCTCCGGGAGCCCGACTGGCCGACCGTCGAGGCTGCGCTCACCCAGGCCGGTGCGGAGCGCTTGGGCGAACTGCGCCGGCGCGGGACGGCACTTCCGGGCGTGCTCGATGCCCTCAAGGCCGTGTCGTCCCAGGCTGATTGGGTGTCATCGGTGCTGACCGGCAACATCGCAGCGAACGCTCGTGTGAAGCTGTGGGCCTTCGGCCTCGACCCGCTGTTGGATCTGTCCGTCGGGGCATACGGTGCTGACGCAGAACAGCGTCGCGATCTGGTCGCCGTTGCTCGGCGGCGTGTCCAGCGCTACCGCGGACTGCCCGGTGACGCCCCCGTCGTCCTGGTCGGCGACACACCACGAGACATCGAGGCTGCCCTCACCACGGGCTCCGGGATCATCGCGGTCGCTTCCGGTATCCACAGTCGGGCCGTGCTGGAAGCGGCGGGAGCCCCAGTGGTCCTGCCGGACCTGTCGGACACGGCGGGCCTCCTCGCTCTGCTGGAAAACGTCCCAGGACGTCCCTGAGTCGTCCCCGTACGCGGTGACCGGGTCCCGCGCGGTGCGCAACTATCGAGTGGACCGTGGGGCGCCGCACAGTCCGCTCGGCACGGTTGTGTCCGGCCCGGGCCAACTCGGCTCTGAACAAGGATGGATGAATGAGTGACTGGGAGTTCGTGAAGGACAGAACCGCCGGCGAAGGTACGGTGTGGAGGTCGGCTGATGGCCTGCTCTACAAGCGGACCGGTGGCGACGACCTACGGGCAGAGGCCGAGTTCCAGCAGTTGGCCGCCGGCCTCGGCTACCCGGTGCCGGAGATTGTCGACAGCGGGTCCGAGGGCGGAGGCTACTTCGTCGTCGAGCGCGCCATCGGTGACAACTCGCTGCACGAGGAGGCCCTGGCCGACGCCGGACGGGACGGGCAGGTCAGCTACCGGGTCATCAGTACGGCCGCTACGGTCTCGTCGAAGCTCATGCAGGCCCAGGCAAGGCACCCCCTGCCCGCGACATCGTGGTTCGAGAAGGCGGCCTTCGCAGCCGAGGTCTTCGAGGAGAACCCGGACCTCGACACCCCGCGCGTCCGCGAGGCGGTCAAGCGGGCCCTCGGCCGACTGACCCGACTTCCGATGGTGCGCGGGCACTTGGACTACGGCCTGCCCAACATCCTCCGCGCCGGGGTCATCGACTGGCAGCACCACGGACCGGTCCCGCTGGGCTACGACGTCTACCCCGCGCTCGACATCGTGGCCTTCAAAGGCGGGGGCAGGGGCTACACGATCACCCCGGAACAGCGCGCCGCCTACACCGCGGCCCTCGACGAGACCACCGCGTCCCTGATCGGGCAGCGGGTGAGCGAGCACCTGGGCGACTTCCTGCTGGTCAAGTGCTTCTTCTTCCTCGCCCTCATGCGGCCCACCGACCCCACCCGGCACGACAAGCACATCAAGTGGCAGTACCGCCGCGCCCTTCTCACGATGGGACTTGAGCAGTATGAGTCGGGCAACACCATCGACACCGGCACCTTCCCCACTCTGGAACGGTTCGCCGCTGAGCACCGGTAGGCCGGTCCCCGCCGTCCGCGACCGCGACTACCTGATGGACCACCACGGCGTCGTCTTCAAGGTCATCGGTGACAGCCACCCCGGCAGCCACTACCTCGGCTACGTCAAGTACCACCCCGACGACAAGGGCGACCGCCGGCTCTTCGGCCGGACCTACCGGCAGAACAGCGTCGTGTCGAAGTCCTTCGGCATCCTGGCCGGCAGGCCGGAGTGCTACGTCTACTCCGACACCCTCGGCTGCGTCATCACCGGCATCCCGCGCGAGGACGTCGCCGTCCACTACTCCTGCCGCCAGGCCCTTGCTGCCATCCACGAGGATCCCGGCACGGTCGCCGACAACCCGGCCGGCAAGGACCTCCTGGCGATCACCGAGTGGATCGCCGCGAACCACGCCCAGGGCCTGATCGGCGTCACCGGCTCCTTCCTCGTCGGCTGCTTCAACGAACGTTCCGACATCGACCTCGTCTGCTACGGACCCGAGGGCTACCAGGCCGCCCAGGAACTGTTCCAGCAGACCGACCTGATCCGGCCGTACGACGGAGACGACCTCACCCGGCTGTACCTCCGCCGGGCCAAGTACATGGAGGGCAGCTCCTTCGACGCCCTCATCAAGCAGGAACGCCGCAAGCTCCAGGGGCTGACCGCCGGTGCCGGCGCGCACATCAACTGCGAACCCATCCGCTCCGACCTCGACAGGACCTTCGCCCGCATCTCCTCCAAGGAGATCGGTGAGATCTCCCTCCTGGCGAAGATCACCGACCACGCCGAGGGCCTCACCACCCCCGCCGTCTACGGGATCAAGGTCCGGACCATCCTCAACTCGACCATCGACGAGGCCGACTCCTTCGCCCGCCGGATCACCCACATGCGCTCGTACCTCGGCGCCTACACCGGCGCCTTCAGGTCCGGCGACACCGTGCACCTGTCCGGCAAGCTCGTCCACACCCAGGACGGCGACCACAGCGGCTTCGGCATCGAACTCACCCCCTGGGCCATCAGCGGCTCGTACGTCGCCAACCTCGCCGGATAGGACCCGCCGCGGCCATGTCCCTGCTCGTCATCCGGCACGCCGAGTCCGTCGAGAACGCCGACAAGTACCACGGCTTCTACCAGGACCCCCGCCCCTACAGCGGAGCCGCCGCTCACGCCATCTCCCGCACCATCGTCGGCCTGACCCCGCGCGGCTTCCGGCAGGCCCAGTGGCTCGCCGAGGTCCTCCCGCAGCTCGCGGGCTCCGAGCCGCACGTCTACACGTCGACCTACCGCAGAGCGATCGACACGGCCGCGATCGCCATGCCCGACCTCCCCGACGACTGGCCCCGGCAGACCGCGCTCCTGGACGAGCAGCACTACGGCGACGCCACCTACATGACCAAGCGCGAGCTCTACGACAACTACCCCGCACTCGCCGAGGACCGCCGCCTGCGCAAGCACGCCTGGACCGCGCCGGGCGATGGCGAGTCACTCGCCGAGGGCGTACTCAACCGGGCCGCCGAGTTCGCCGCGCTCGCCCGGGCCGAACTCCAGGAATCGCGCACCGTCGTCGCCTTCACCCACCAGACCGCCGCGGTGGCGCTCCGATCCCTGCTCGAGCTCCGCACCCTGCCCGAGATCCTCGCCGAGGAGCGGAAGGGCACGATGCCCAACGCCGCGATCCTCCACTACGAGCTGCACGACGGCCGGTTCGCTCGGACGGGAACCACCACCCCGCCGATCTAGGAGGAGCCCGTGCGATACCTCTTCCTCAACGGGCCCGTCCAGAACGGGCCCTTCACCTTCGCCGCCCGGCCCGGTAAGGCCGTCGGCATCCGCCTCGCCGCCGCCCTCAACGCCATCCTGGGCCTACCGCCCGCACCCCACCTGTGGAACACCGTCACCCTCGCCGGAGACCTCCGCCACCTCCAGGCGGAGGGCTCGATGATCCCTCGCCAGCGGTTCGAGGCCGAGCTGATCGCCGACAAGTACACGCCCGGCGGGTTTCCGGCGGGCGGCATCCTGACCGACACCGACGCGGAGGTCGCCAACCTCGCGCTGGAGATGATCGAGACCAACCTCCGCGCCGGCGCCCTCACCATCAGCCGCGAGACCCTCCCCACCTGCCGGGCCTGCGGCCACATGACCGGCACCGGCGGCCACCCCTGCAACGTCTGTGGCAGCACTGACACCGAGGACCGTACGGGCCGCCACCTCGTCGCCGAACTCGCCAAGGACCGCCCCGTCCTCGACCGTACGGACATCCACGCCAGCCATCGTCAACAGCCCAAGCACCTCCAGCACACCGCTGGCAATGTCGCCGAGCGGCTGATCCTCTCCCGAACCCGCGACCACGGCATCGACCTCGCGCCTCTCGGCCTCAACGGTCTCGTTCTCGATCCGCGCGTCGGTATCCACGCCACCGTCCTCGCCGCAGCCCGGCGGCACGAAGCGGACACGGCCGTCATGACCATCACCGAGAACGCCGCCAACCACATCGCCGCCCACGGCCAGCACTTCCGCGAACACGGTGGCATCCGGCTCCAGTACGCCCTGCACGGCCGCATTCCGTACCACCACAGGGCAAGCCTGCAGCCGATGTACGAGCTGCACCAGGCCGCCCAGACGACTTCGGATACCTTCGAGCAGTGGTTCCTCCCGCTCTTCTCCCTGAAAGCGAAGACAACAACCCGGCCGGACCAGCTGCCCGCGCTCTTCAAGCTCTTCATGCGGGCACGCCTGGCTCGGCCGGCGGAGGCCAACGAAGCTGTTCTGGGGACGGTGCAGCAGGCGGTCGCTGCCGGTGATCCGGACTGGGTCACGAGCAAGCGGAAGCTGGCCAACGTGATGGCGAGCCTGAGTATCCGAAGCGAGCCTTCGGCAAGGGCCGGGCACTTGGCGTTGTGACACGGCGATGGCCCCATTGCCGCTTGAGTTGTAGTGATCGTTGCCACGCCCCAGTTCAAGGGGGCACAACGTTCGAGATCCGGGATGACCGGGGCCTGGGGAGCGTCGGTGAAGCAACTGGATGCACCGAGGACGCCCTGGTTGAGGTCGAACAGCGACTCGGCAGGCCTGCCGAGTCGCTGGGGGTGAGCCCGGCCGCGCCGCCAGGGCGACGGCGTGTTCGATCGCTTCGTGGGCCACGTCGAGGACTTGTGGGCGAAGGGGCGGGACGTATGGACGATCCCGGCAGCGGAGGTGGTGGATCGTGTCGAGGCGTGACTACGAGAATGACCCGAACGCGCCCGAGGCGAACTCGCTGGTCCCGGCCGCGTCCGTGGTCGTGGTCGACGATGCGGGCCGGGTCCTGCTCCAGCGGCGCACGGACAACGGGATGTGGGCGCTGCCCGGCGGCAGGATGGACATCGGGGAGTCGCTCGCTGGTTGCGGTGTCCGCGAGACCCGTGAGGAGACCGGCATCGACATCGCGATCACCGGGATCGTCGGCACCTACACCGACCCGGGCCATGTGTTCGCCTATGACGACGGCGAGGTCCGCCAGGAGTTCTCCATCTGCCTCCTCGGACGCCCGCTCGGTGGGGAGTTGCGGGTGTCCGATGAGTCCCACGAGGTGGCGTGGTTCACCCCGGCCGAGACGGACGGGCTGCCGATGGTGTCGAGCATCCGCAAGCGGCTGGCCGACTGGCGCTCCGGAGAGATCCCCGTGGTGCGCTAGCCGCCTTTGGCCGTGACGGCGAAGGCCCCATCCGATTCGGATGGGGCCTTCGGTGGTGCTCAGACTGCGGCGGCCTGGGGGGTCTGGGTGGGGAGTTGGTCGGCGACCTCCGGCGTCTCGCGGGTGCGGAGGGCGAGGGGGATGCGGAGGGCGGCGATCCAGGTCAGGGACGCTCCCAACATGTGGAGGCCGACCATGAGCTCGGGGGCATCCGTGAAGTACTGGATGAAGCCGAGGAGGCCCTGCAACAGCAGGACTGCGAGGAGTTCCTTGGTGCGGGCCTTGGCGGCCGGGGGGGCCTTGATGGCCGCGAAGACGAAGATCATCGCGATGGTCAGGCCGACCGAGACGAACGCCAGGTCTGCGTGGAACTGCGCGAGGCGGTCGTAGTCGATCGGGATGCGCGGCACGATCTTGTTGTCCTGGGGCGTGCCCGGGTGGTGGCCGGCGCCGGTGACCAGGGTGCCCGCCGCGACGAGCAGGCCGACCACCGTGACCAGCACGTAGGAGAGCTGGTGGATGGGGCGGGCCACGTTGAGCTTGGGGGCGCCGTCTCCTTCCTTCGATCGCTCCCACATGAGGAGGGCGACCCAGACCAGCGCCATCGCGGCGATCATGTGCAGCGCCACGGTGTACGGGTTGAGGCCCGTCAGCACCGTGATGCCGCCGAGGACGGCGTTGCTCATCACGAGCCAGAACTGGGCCCAGCCGAGCTTGGTCATGCTGCGCCGCCACGGGCGGTGGCAGCGCGCGGCGAGGATCGCCCAGCCGACCGCCGCGCTCAGCACGTACGTGAGCATCCGGTTGGTGAACTCGACGATGCCGTGGAAGCCCATCTCCGCCGTGGGCGTCAGGCTCTCGGCGGTGCAGCGGGGCCACGTGGTACAGCCGAGGCCGGAGGCGGTGAGGCGGACGGCGCCGCCGGTGACGACGATCACCACGCTCATCACCAGCGCGGCGAACGTGGCGCGCCGGACCATCGCGGCGGAGGGCTGCCAGCGCTCGGCGAGCAGGGAGAAGGGGTTCAGCACGGGCTCCATCGTAGGCGGCCTTACGGGCGATCTTGGGGCGGGGCGCGGGGTGCGGCCGCCGGTGATCAAAGCGGACTGTTCGGACAAGGCGGTCAGTGGTCTTGACCATTCACCCGTCTGGCCGAAAGAGTGCGGATTGGTCCATACCTTTTTCGGGCCTCTCCCACTCCTCCCGCACCAGCGGAGACCCGCAAATGCGCATATCCACCTCCGCCGCCGCGCTCGCGGTCGGCGGCTCGCTCGCACTCGCCGGCCTGATCGCTCCGGCCGCCCAGGCCGTCGGTACCGATCAGGACTGCCGCACCCTCGGGGTCGCCAACCTGTACGGCGAGTTCATCGAGGGCGACGACACCCACACCCCCGACGCCGAGGGCGCCGTCGCCGTCGGCGGCAACGCCGACTTCACCGGCGGGTTCTCCATCGGCCAGGAGCTGACCGCCGCCGAGGTCGACGCCCTGCCCGGCAGGAACGCCTTGGTCGTGGCCGGCAAGATCACCGGCCACAACACCCAGGTGATGAAGGGCAACGGCGTCTACGGCTCGAAGGCCGACGGTGCCGTGGTCGAGGCCCACCAGGGCAAGATCGCCCAGGGCGCCTCGCCGATCGACTTCAAGGCCGAGTTCGCCAAGCTGCGCGCCGCTTCCACCGCGCTGGCCGCCGTGCCGCAGACCGCCGGGGCCACCGTCCAGGCCAAGGGCACCGAGCTGACCTTCGCCGGTGGCGACGCCACGTACAACAGCTTCACCGTCGACGCCGGGAAGCTCCAGGGCGCCAAGGACGTCTTCGTCAAGGTGCCGGCCGGCTCGGTGACCGTCATCAACGTGACCGGCGGCTCGTACGACATGGCGGCGGCCGGGACCACCGGCTTCCACCTGTGGGACGAGGGCAGGTCGGCCTTCCTGCTGGACGACAAGAACCAGAGCGCGGCGGGCGGCGCGATCCGGGCCAAGCTGCTCTGGAACTTCCCGACCGCGACCACGGTGGTCAAGAACAGCAAGGCCGCCTGGGCCGGGACGGTGCTCGCGCCCAACGCCGCCTTCGAGCTCGGCAGCGGCGGCCCGGTCAACGGCTCGGTGATCGCGGCCTCGCTGACCGGCAAGGGCGGCGCCGAGACCCACCACTACCCCTTCACCGGCTGCCTGCCCGGCACCGTCGTGCCGACCACCCCGGCCACGCCGCCGGTCACCCCGCCGGTGACGCCGTCCGGCACGCCGACCACCCCGGTGACGCCGAGCGCCTCGACCGGTCCGTCCGGCTCCCCGAGCGCCCCGGCGACCGGCAAGCCGAGCCCGAGCGGCTCGGCCGGTCCGTCCTCCTCCTCCGCCTCTTCCTCGGCGGCCGTGCCGGGTGGTGCTTCGGCCGGCCCGTCCGCCCCGTCGAACGAGGGCGGCAACCTGGCGCACACCGGCTCCGGTCCGGTGCTGCCGCTGGCGATCGGCGGCGCCGTGGTGCTGGCGGCTGGCGGCGGGATCGTGGTCGCGGCCCGGCGCAAGGTCGCGAAGCGGGCCTGAGAGGCCTGAGAGGCCTGAGAGGTCTGAAACGCCTGAACGGCCTGAGTGGTCCGACTGTTCGTCGACGTGTCGACAGGGCGCCCCCGGTGATTGAACCTGATCACCGGGGGCGCCGTTGTTCTGAAAGTGACCAAGTTCATTCAAGTTCGCCGAATTCGCGTTCTGCGAGGTGGCGGCTGTGATGGGCTGGTCGAGCACATCCAGGAACGCACGGACAGACGAAATCCGGTCGTACGGCGGGGTGTGGCGAGGTACGGAAGTGCCGGTAGAGTCCCCCGGACATGTCGTAGTGGGCCACCGCGAACCACTTCAACCCGCCTGCTGCGTACGACCGTTCGGAGGGGAACAGGGTAATGGCGCGACAGCAGCGGCACATTCGGATGGGCGCGGCGGCACTCGCCGGCACGGCGGCGGCCGGAATTCTCCTGCCGCTGGCGCTGGCCACCAACGCCTCGGCGCACGTGCCGACCTGGTCGGTGACCTGCGACAAGGTCGTGGTCGACCTGATCAACTACAGCCCCAAGCCTGATGTGAAGAACACCGTCAGCCTGACCATCGGTGACGAGAAGGTCCTGGACGCCCAGGGGTTCCCGGCGGAGTTCCACGGCAAGTACCCGGTGAAGGACCACGACGCCCCGATCGTCGCCCACCTGGTGGTCAAGACCACCGAGACCCCGGCGGAGAAGGGGTGGAACATCGACGAGACCAAGACGATCGCGCCGTGCCACACCCCGACGCCGACCCCGACCCCGACCAAGACCCCCACGCCGACCCCGACCCCCACCAAGACCCCCACCCCCACCCCGACCCCGACGCAGACGCCGACCGGCACCCCGTCGGCGACGCCCACCCCGAGCGGGACCCTGTCGGCCAGCCCCACCCCCAGCCGGACGACCCCGGCCGCCCCGGCCCCGGTGCCCGGCACCAGCGCCCCGGCGCTGGCCCAGACCGGTAGCAACGACGCGACCCCGATGATCGCGGCGGCCGGTGGCGGCGTGCTGCTGGTCGGTGGCGCGCTCGTGCTGCTCGCCCGCAAGCGGCGCGGTGGCAGCCAGGGCTGACCCCCGATGATCGGCTGAAATGCCCGACGCCCCCGACCTGTTGAGGTCGGGGGCGTCGGGCGTCGACGGGGAGGCGGCTACTCCCAGCGGAAGAACCGGGCGGCCGCGGCCAGCCCCAGGACGGCCCAGCCGGCCAGGATCCCGAGGTCCGACCAGGGCACCCCGGCGCCGTGCTGGAGCACCGAGCGCAGCCCGTCCGAGAGTGCCGAGATCGGCAGCAGCTCCAGCACCGACCGTACGGCGTCCGGGAACTTGCCCAGCGGCACGATCACCCCGCCGGCCAGCAGCAGCAGGATGAACACCAGGTTGGCGGCGGCCAGGGTGGCCTCGGCCTTGAGGGTGCCGGCCATCAGCAGGCCGAGGCCGGAGAAGGCGGCGGTGCCGAGGACCAGCAGGGCGGCGACGGCCAGTGGGTTGCCGTGCGGGGACCAGCCGAGGGCCAGGGCGATCACCGACAGCAGGGCGACCTGGAGGATCTCCGTCACCAGGACGCAGCCGGTCTTGGCGGTCAGCAGCGTCCAGCGCGGCAGCGGGCTGGCGCCGAGCCGCTTGAGCACGCCGTAGCGGCGCTCGAAGCCGGTGGCGATGGCCTGTCCGGTGAAGGCGGTGGACATCACGGCCAGTGCGAGCAGGCCGGGGGCCAGGAAGTCGACCCGCTTGCCGGGGCCCTCCACGGCGACGACGTCCACGGCGGAGAACAGCACCAGCAGCACGGTCGGGATGACCACGGTGAGCAGCAGCTGCTCACCGTTGCGCAGCAGCATCCTCGTCTCGAAGGCGGTCTGGGCGAGCAGCATCCGGCTGACGGGTGCGGCGCCGGGCTTCGGCGCGTACGTACTCACGAGCGGAGCTCCCGTCCGGTCAGGTCGAGGAAGACGTCTTCGAGGCTGCGGCGCTGCACGGCCAGCCGCTCGGGCAGGACGCCGGAGGCCGCGCACCAGCCGGTGACGGTGGCCAGCAGCCGGCTGGGGTCGAGGGGCGCCTCGACGCGGTAGCTGCCGGGGGCGGTCTCGGTGGCGGTGGCGCCCGCGGGCAGTTCCTCGAGCAGCGGGGCGAGGTCGAGGCCGGGCGGGCAGTCGAAGCGCAGGGCGTCCTCGGCGCCGCCGCGGCACAGCTCGGTCACGGTGCCGTCGGCGATGACCTTGCCGCGGTCGACGACGGCGACGCGGTCGGCGAGCTGTTCGGCCTCGTCCATGTGGTGGGTGGTGACGACCACGGTGACGCCGTCCCGGCGCAGGTCGCGGACCAGGTCCCAGGTGGCGCGGCGGGCCTGGGGGTCGAGGCCGGCGGTGGGCTCGTCCAGGAAGACCAGTTCGGGGCGGCCGACCACGGCCATCGCGAGGGCGAGCCGCTGCTGCTGGCCGCCGGAGAGCCGGCGGTAGGTGGTGCGGCCGCAGGAGCCGAGGCCGAGGCGTTCGACCAGGGCGTCCACGTCCAGCGGGTGGGCGTGCAGCTTGGCGGTGTGCCGGAGCATCTCGACGGCGCGCGCGCCCGCGTACACGCCCCCGGACTGGAGCATCACGCCGATCCGGGGCCGCAGGGCGGCGCTCTGGGCGACCGGGTCGAGACCGAGGACGCGGACGGTGCCGGCGTCGGGGCGGCGGTAGCCCTCGCAGGTCTCGATGGTGGTGGTCTTGCCGGCGCCGTTGGGGCCGAGGACGGCGGTGATCGCGCCGGTCGCGATGGTCAGGTCGAGGCCGTCCACCGCGACCTTGTCACCGTAGCGTTTGACCAGCCCGGCGACCTGGACCGCGGGTACGGGGTTCATACCGGCGAGTCTAAGAGGGCCGAACGCGCGGGCCGGACACCGGCCTTGGTGATCGTTTACGCAGGTCAGGTAAGGCTTGCCTGCGTGACAGATGACACGAGTGAGGCCTGCATCACGGCTTGTCCTGTCGGAAGTAATTACGCAACACTGGTGTTGTGAAAAACATGCGCGAGCACACCCCGCAGCAGGAGGCCGAGTCGGCCCCCGGCTGTGACGTGCCCGTGACGGCGGCCGAGGTGCTGCTGGAGGGCCACCGGGCCACCCGGGACCGGGTCGCCCGGTCGATCCTGGACCACGGCCCCTCCTCCGCCGCCGACCTGGCGACCCGGCTCGGCCTCACCGCCGCGGCCGTCCGCCGCCACCTCGACGGCCTGGCCGCCGCCCGTTTGGTCGAGTCCCGCGAACAGCGGGTCTACGGCAGCCGGGGCCGGGGCCGCCCGGCCAAGGTCTTCGCCCTCACCGACGCCGGTCGGGACGCCTTCTACCAGGCGTACGACCAGCTCGCCGCCGACGCCCTGCGCTGGATCGCGGACTCGGTGGGCGGCGGCGAGGCGGGCGAGGAGGCGGTCGCCGCCTTCGCCCGCGCCCGCTTCGGCAAGCAGGCCGAGAAGTACCTGGAGACCCTGCGGCAGGCCGAGGTCCAGGAGCGCCCGGAGGCCCTCGCCCAGGCGCTGAGCGCGGACGGGTACGCTGCCACGGTGCGGCGTGTCCCGTCGGCCGTGGCCAAGGCCCCGGCGGGCGCCCAGCTCTGCCAGCACCACTGCCCGGTCGCGCACATCGCCGAGCAGTTCCCGCAGCTCTGCGAGGCGGAGACCGAGGTCTTCTCCCAGCTCCTGGGCACCCATGTGCAACGGCTGGCCACCATCGCCCACGGCGACGGGGTCTGCACCACCTATGTGCCGGCACCCGGTGTCGCATCGTCGCCCGCCCAGCGCACCGCGGGCCACGGTTCCGATGCGGCGCCGACTGCCAGTACATGAAAACTCCGCGTCCACCGAAGATTCAGCGTCCGCGCGTTAGGAAGCTCGCATGACTGACACCGTTTCGCACCCCGAGCTCGAAGGCCTCGGCAATTACGAGTACGGCTGGGCCGACCCGGACACCGCCGGTGCCGCGGCCAAGCGCGGGCTCAGCGAGGACGTCGTCCGCGACATCTCGGCGAAGAAGAACGAGTCCGAGTGGATGCTGAACCTGCGGCTCAAGGGCCTCAAGCTGTTCGGCAAGAAGCCCATGCCGACCTGGGGCTCCGACCTCACCGGCATCGACTTCGACAACATCAAGTACTTCGTCCGCTCCACCGAGAAGCAGGCCGAGTCCTGGGAGGACCTGCCCGCGGACATCAAGGCCACCTACGACAAGCTGGGCATCCCGGAGGCGGAGAAGCAGCGCCTGGTCGCCGGTGTCGCCGCCCAGTACGAGTCCGAGGTCGTCTACCACCAGATCCGCGAGGACCTGGAGGAGCAGGGTGTCATCTTCCTGGACACCGACACCGCGCTGCGCGAGCACCCGGAGATCTTCAAGGAGTACTTCGGCACCGTCATCCCGGCCGGCGACAACAAGTTCGCCGCGCTGAACACGGCGGTGTGGTCCGGCGGCTCGTTCATCTACGTGCCGAAGGGCGTGCACGTCGACATCCCGCTCCAGGCCTACTTCCGGATCAACACCGAGAACATGGGCCAGTTCGAGCGGACGCTGATCATCGTCGACGAGGACGCCTACGTCCACTACGTCGAGGGCTGCACCGCGCCGATCTACTCCTCCGACTCGCTGCACTCGGCGGTCGTCGAGATCATCGTCAAGAAGGGCGGCCGCTGCCGCTACACGACCATCCAGAACTGGTCGAACAACGTCTACAACCTGGTCACCAAGCGCGCCGTGGCGTACGAGGGCGCGACCATGGAGTGGGTCGACGGCAACATCGGCTCCAAGGTCACCATGAAGTACCCGGCTGTCTACCTGATGGGCGAGCACGCCAAGGGCGAGACCCTGTCGATCGCCTTCGCGGGCGAGGGCCAGCACCAGGACGCCGGCGCCAAGATGGTGCACATGGCGCCGAACACCTCCTCCAACATCGTCTCCAAGTCGGTGGCGCGCGGCGGCGGCCGGACCTCCTACCGCGGTCTGATCGAGATCGGTGAGGGCTCCAAGGGCGCCAAGTCCAACGTGCTGTGCGACGCGCTGCTGGTCGACACCATCTCCCGCTCGGACACCTACCCGTACGTGGACGTCCGCGAGGACGACGTGTCCATGGGCCACGAGGCGACCGTCTCCAAGGTCAGCGAGGACCAGCTGTTCTACCTGATGAGCCGGGGCATGACCGAGTTCGAGGCGATGGCGATGATCGTCCGCGGCTTCGTCGAGCCGATCGCGCGCGAGCTGCCGATGGAGTACGCGCTGGAGCTCAACCGGCTGATCGAGCTGCAGATGGAGGGCGCGGTCGGCTGACGACCGGCCGTACCGCCGCCATCCATCCGGAATTTCTGAGGAAGAGAGCACTACGAACAGCCATGGCTGACGTTCAGAACACCACCGGCTCCACCACCGCCGGTTCGATCGAGGTCGGCACCGCCGGCGCGGGCGCGCAGCTCGCCGGCCCCGGCACCGGCCGGACCACCGTCCATCAGCCGATCGACGCGCGCGTCGCGGTCAAGCCGTCCTTCGACGTGAACGACTTCCCGGTGCCCACCGGCCGCGAGGAGGACTGGCGGTTCACCCCGCTGCACCGTCTCGCCGGGCTGCACGACGGCACCGCCGCCGCTGCCGGCGAGCGGGGCGCGGACAAGGTCGAGTTCGCGCTGCCGGACGGCGTCACCGCCGAGACCGTCGGCCGCGACGACGCCCGGCTGGGCAAGGCCGGCACGCCGGTCGACCGGGTCGCCGCGCAGGCGTTCAGCGCCTTCGAGCAGGCGCTCGTGGTCACCGTCCCCAAGGACGCGGTGCTGACCGAGCCGGTCAAGATCGACGTGCGCGCCGAGGGCGGGGTCCGCTTCGCCCACGTGGTGATCGACGTCAAGCCGTTCGCCGAGGCCGTCGTGGTGCTCAACCACGAGGGCACCGGCACCCGGGCCGCCAACGTCGAGCTGCTGGTCGGCGACGGCGCCAAGCTCACCTTCGTCTCCGTGCAGGACTGGGACCGGGACGCCGTCCACGTCGCCCAGCACAGCGCGCTGGTCGGCCGGGACGCCTCGTTCAAGTCCGTGGTCGTCACCTTCGGCGGCGACCTGGTCCGCCTGCACCCGCGGGTCAACTACGCCGGCCCCGGCGGCGAGGCCGAGCTGTTCGGCCTCTACTTCGCCGACGCCGGCCAGCACCTGGAGCACCGCCTGGTCATCGACCACGACACGCCGCACTGCCGGTCGAACGTGGCGTACAAGGGCGCGCTGCAGGGCCAGGACGCCCACGCGGTCTGGGTCGGCGACGTGCTGATCCGCGCCGCCGCCGTCGGCACCGACACCTACGAGCTCAACCGGAACCTGGTGCTCACCGACGGTGCCCGGGTCGACTCGATCCCGAACCTGGAGATCGAGACCGGCGAGATCGTCGGCGCCGGCCACGCCTCGGCGACCGGTCGCTTCGACGACGAGCAGCTGTTCTACCTGATGGCCCGCGGCATCCCCGCCGAGGAGGCCCGCCGCCTGGTGGTCCGCGGCTTCTTCGCCGAGCTGCTCCAGCAGATCGGGGTGGCCGAGGTCCAGGAGCAGCTCCTGGTGAAGATCGACGCAGAGCTGGAAGCGGCGGTCTGATCCCGATGAGTTTCCTGCGTGCCTGCGCGCTGAGCGACCTCCAGGAGGACGTGCCCAAGCGCGTGGACCTCAACGGCGTGCCGGTCTCGGTCGTCCGCACCGACGAGGGGGTGTTCGCGATCAACGACACCTGCTCGCACGCGAACGTCTCGCTCTCGGAGGGCGAGGTCGAGGACTGCATGATCGAGTGCTGGCTGCACGGCTCCAGCTTCGACCTGCGCACCGGCAAGCCCTCCGGCCTGCCCGCCACCAAGCCGGTCGCTGTCTACCCCGTAAAGATCGAAGGGGACGATGTGCTCGTCTCCGTCAACCAGGAGTCCTGAGTACACATGGCAACCCTTGAAATCCGCGACCTGCACGTCTCCGTCGAGGCCGAGAACGGCCCGCGCGAGATCCTGAAGGGCGTCGACCTGACCGTGAAGCAGGGCGAGACCCACGCCATCATGGGTCCGAACGGCTCCGGCAAGTCCACCCTGGCCTACTCGCTGGCCGGCCACCCGAAGTACACCGTCACCGGCGGCACCGTGCTGCTGGACGGCGAGGACGTCCTGGAGATGTCCGTCGACGAGCGCGCCAAGGCCGGCGTCTTCCTGGCCATGCAGTACCCGGTCGAGGTCCCCGGCGTCTCGGTCTCCAACTTCCTGCGCACCGCCGCCACCGCCGTCCGCGGCGAGGCCCCCAAGCTGCGGCTGTGGGTCAAGGAGGTCAAGGAGGCGATGGCCGCCCTGCAGATGGACCCGGCCTTCGCCGAGCGCAACGTCAACGAGGGCTTCTCCGGCGGTGAGAAGAAGCGCCACGAGATCCTCCAGCTGGAGCTCCTCAAGCCGAAGATCGCGATCCTCGACGAGACCGACTCCGGCCTGGACGTCGACGCGCTGCGCATCGTCTCCGAGGGCATCAACCGGGTCCGCTCCACCGGCGAGGTCGGCACCCTGCTGGTGACCCACTACACCCGCATCCTGCGGTACATCAAGCCCGACTACGTCCACGTCTTCGCGGGCGGCCGCATCGTCGAGTCCGGCGGCGCCGAGCTGGCCGACAAGCTGGAGAACGAGGGCTACGAGGCGTATGTGAAGGGGGGCGCTTCCGAGTGACCCATACCCCGCTGTCCGGCCTGCTGGACACCGACGCGATCCGCAAGGACTTCCCGGTCCTGCAGCGGCTGCTCCACGACGACAAGCCCCTGGTCTACCTGGACAACGCGGCGACCTCGCAGAAGCCGCGCCAGGTGCTGGAGGCGCTGACCGCCTACTACGAGCGGCACAACGCCAACGTCCACCGCGGCGTGCACGTGCTCGCCGAGGAGGCCACGGCACTGTACGAGGGCGCCCGCGACAAGGTCGCGGCCTTCGTCAACGCGCCGAGCCGCAACGAGGTGATCTTCACCAAGAACGCCTCCGAGTCGCTCAACCTCGTTGCCAACATGCTCGGTTGGGCCGACGAGCCGTACAAGGTCGACGCCGACTCCGAGATCGTGATCACGGAGATGGAGCACCACTCCAACATCGTCCCGTGGCAGCTGCTCTCGCAGCGCACCGGTGCGAAGCTCAAGTGGTTCGGGCTCACCGACGAGGGCCGGCTCGACCTGTCCGACATCGACGAGCTGATCACCGAGAAGACCAAGGTGGTCTCCTTCACCCTGGTCTCCAACCTGCTGGGCACGGTCAACCCGGTCGAGACGATCGTCCGCAAGGCCCAGTCGGTCGGCGCGCTGGTCGTCATCGACGCCTCGCAGGCCGCGCCGCACATGGTGCTCGACGTCCAGGCGCTGGAGGCCGACTTCGTCGCCTTCACCGGCCACAAGATGCTCGGCCCGACCGGCATCGGCGTGCTCTGGGGCCGCCAGGAGCTGCTGGAGGACCTCCCGCCGTTCCTCGGCGGCGGCGAGATGATCGAGACCGTCACCATGGGCTCGTCCACCTACGCCCCGGCGCCGCACAAGTTCGAGGCCGGCACCCCGCCGATCGCCCAGGCGGTCGGGCTCGGCGCGGCCATCGACTACCTGTCGGCCATCGGCATGGACAAGATCGCCGCACACGAGCACGCGATCACCGAGTACGCGGTGGAGCGCCTGCTGGAGGTCCCCGACCTGCGGATCATCGGCCCGCGCACGGCCGTGGACCGCGGCGCCGCGATCTCCTTCACCCTCGGCGACATCCACCCGCACGACGTGGGCCAGGTGCTGGACGAGCAGGGCATCGCCGTGCGCGTCGGACACCACTGCGCGCGTCCGGTCTGCCTCCGGTACGGAATTCCGGCGACCACGCGGGCGTCGTTCTACCTGTACTCGACGCCGGGCGAGGTCGACGCGCTGATCGACGGCCTGCACCACGTCCGGAACTTCTTCGGCTGACGGGACAGGGCAGGACGATCATGAAGCTCGACTCGATGTACCAGGACATCATCCTGGACCACTACCGCAACCCGAAGGGCAAGGGGCTGCGGGACGGCGACGCCGAGGTGCACCACGTCAACCCGACGTGTGGCGACGAGATCACCCTGCGGGTGAAGCTCGACGGCGCGACCGTCGCCGACGTCTCGTACGAGTCCCAGGGCTGCTCGATCAGCCAGGCCAGCGCCTCGGTGCTGAACGAGCTGGTCGTCGGCAAGACCGTCGGCGAGGCGCAGGCCGTCCAGGAGGCCTTCCTGGAGCTGATGCAGAGCAAGGGCCAGGGCGAGGGCGACGAGGAGGTGCTGGAGGACGCGGTCGCGTTCGCCGGCGTCTCCAAGTACCCGGCCCGCGTCAAGTGCGCCCTGCTCAGCTGGATGGCCTGGAAGGACGCCACCGCCCAGGCGCTCGCCAACCACCCCGCCGTGAACGACTGACCCGCAGAGGAGGACAAGACCATGAGTGACGAAACCCCCTCCACTGCGGAGGAGCAGACCGGCACCGTCATCGTCGGCACCACCGCCGGCACCGTCTCGGTCGAGGACCTGACCGAGGCCCTGATGGACGTCGTCGACCCCGAACTGGGCATCGACGTCGTCAACCTGGGCCTCATCTACGGCATCCACATCGACGAGTCCGACGTGGCCACCATCGACATGACGCTCACCTCGGCGGCCTGCCCGCTGACCGACGTCATCGAGGACCAGGCCAAGACCGCCACCGACGGCCTGGTCCAGGACCTGCGGATCAACTGGGTCTGGATGCCGCCGTGGGGCCCGGACAAGATCACCGACGACGGCCGCGACCAGCTGCGGGCGCTGGGCTTCAACGTCTGACCGACGGGCCCATTCGTCAACCTGCTGCCGCGCGAATCCTGTGGGTTCGCGCGGCAGTGGTGTATCCGCGTGGGTGCTTCGCCCGGCGTCGGGTGAGAACCCGCGCGTGATCTGGTGGGGTGGGGTAAGTCCACCGCCGTTCCCCACCGTCCACCCCCCACCCGCCTGTCGGCGGGTGCCCGCCCCGGCCCTCGCCGGGCGCCGTCCGGCCGTCCGGCACCGGCGGCTGCCACCTCTGCGCCCTAGCCGGTTGTGAGGGTGCGGGTTGTCAGGCCGGCGCCTGTCCGGCCGAGCGGCGGCAGAATGTCAGGACTTGATGAGTCGTGTGTCGAAGCCGGCGCAGCAGAGCCGGTCGTAAGCGGCATTGACTTCCTCCGGGACCTCCTGCTCGACGGCGAACCCGAGCTTCGGGTACTCGATCACCCGCTGCATGTCCCCGACGAGCATGTCGATGACGTGTTTCTCGCTCGCGAAGTCCTTTGTGTAGTCGGTTAGCCTCACTGGTGCCGAGGCGCAAACCACCTCAACGTCCGGCCACAGCTTCCGGCAGGTGGCGAACGCGCGCCTCTCCATGTACGGCATCGCGATCAGCATCACCGACCGAACCTCACGTCCGGCCGAGGCCAGTGCCTCCCGCGAGAGGCTGATGTTCTGGCCCGTGTTCGTGGCGTTCGGCTCCAGAAGGATCGCGGACTGCGGGACGCCGAGCTCAAGAGCGTGCTCGCGGAAGTGCACCGCCTCGCCCCGAGGGAACCGCTCCGGGTGGGTGGGATTGGGACCACCGGTGAAGACCAGGGTCGGGAAGAAACCCTCGTGGTAGAGCTCGGCCGCGTAGACCGGCACTCCGAGATCGTGGCTGCCGAGGCCGATCGCCGCATCGCACGGACCCAGCTCGTGGTGCATCTGGTGGTAGTCCCAGATTGTCTGGGCATCCCGCCACTGCTCAGCAGTGACCAGAGGGTGAATGTCCGCCACCCGCATACTCCTTGATCACCGAGGTTTCAGAGCGGTCTGGCGGCCGTAGTCTCACCGGATGCCGTCAATGCTCTGTGACTGGTGGCTCATACCGTACTTGGTGGCCAGACCGTCGAAGCCCGCCGACTTCCGGATCGATACGGAGAGTTGGAGGCCGGGAGCGACTAAGGCGCGGTGTGAAATGCTCGCGGCCCGGGACGGCCCGCCCCGGGCCGCAGCACGTCCGGAGCACAAGGGTGAGGGGGATCTCCCCAGGAGGTGCTCGCCTCGGCCTTCCTGGCTGAACTCGGAGCCGGTGCGGTCCTCGAAGCTCCACTCGTTATCCTCGGCGCATCGGCATTAACCCTCTTGAGCCGCAGCAGGGCAGCTCGACCTTGGTGCGGCGGGGCCCTCGGGGAATCCGAGGGCCCCGCCGCACTCGCACCATCTCAGCGGGCGATCAGCTCGCAAACCGCGTCGCTCACTTCGGGCAGCTCACCGGGGAGTGCCCACTGGTGGGCGTCGTGCTCGGTGAGGACGACCGGTTCGGTCTTCTCCACGGTGACGGCGAAGTTGAACTGGCGGGTCGTGCCGCCGCGGCTGTTCTGGTAGTCGAAGTGCCCGATGTAGCCGGTGACCTCCTTGATGGTCAGCCCGGTCTCCTCTGCGGTCTCGCGGTACAGGGCCTCCAGGATGCTCTCCCCGGCCTCGACGGTGCCGGAGGGGATCTCCCACATCCCGCCCATGTAGTCGTCGGGGTTGCGCCGCACGAGCAGGACCCGGCCGTCGTGATTGATCACGGCGGCGGCGACGAAGCCGCTGATTCCGGCGGCGTCGGCGTCGGCCGCCAGGCCGGCCACGAACTCGGGGGAGGTGACAGTCACTGCAGCTCCTTGTGATGGTCGCTGATCTTGACGGCCGCGCGGACGTACTGCTCGGCCACTTCGAGATCCTGCTCACGATGCCAGACCGGGAGCTTGATCGTGTGGGCGTGGGCGTGCTCCGCGACCGGGAAGTCCCCTGCCTTGTACCGGCTGTGGGAGTGCGGGTGCCCGGGGAACAGCGGTCCGGGCTGCTGGTACTGCGGGAGCTGGTTCATGGGGCAGGTGGAGCCGGGGCAAGTCCACCGCCGTTCCCCACCATCCACCCCCCACCCGCCTGTCGGCGGGTGCCCGCCCCGGCCCTCGCCGGGCGCCGTCCGGCCCTGGTGGAATACGTCTCAGGCTGCGATCTGCGCAGGCCGACTGCCGGTCATCGCGGAGCGCAGGGCAGTTCGGACTCGGGCGGCACCTGCGGTGGCCACGTCCGCGCCCTGGTGGGCCGTGGGGGTTCGGGCGGTCAGCCCGGCGCACGGGCGGCAGATGCCCGGTCGTGGCACGGGGTCGTGGCACTTGGCGCACTCGGCGTAGCGGGCCGGTGGCCGTGCAGCGGGCCGGGCGGGCGGCATTTTGTGCACCAGGCGGTAGCGGAGCACGGCCGCAGCCGAGTGCACCGGGGTGGGCAGGCCCGGCAGCAGGGCGTTCGTGAGGTCGGCGTTGGTCGCGCCGCGCTGCAGCCATTGCGCCACCAAGGGGGCCAGCTCCCGGGCCTCGGCCTTGCCCAGGCGCAGCCGGGGCTCGGGGCGGATCACCCGGAACAGGGTGGCCACCGCTTCGCGGATCTCGGGTGGTTCCTCCTCGCCTCCCCGGTCGCTTTCGTCTGCCGGGCTCGGGGGGAGGGAGGGTTCTTGGTGCCGGTCCTTTACAACAGGGCTGCCAGCACGGCCGGTTGCCGCTGCACCGGGCGCCGGACGGGTGGCACCCGGGCGCGCGAGCTGCGGGGTGTCGTAGACGTGGGTTTCGGTGATGATCGTGCCGTCCGGCATGCGGATCTTCTCGACCCGGTAGTACCCGGCCTCGGTCAGCTCCTTCAACGCCTTTCGGACGGCTCCGCGCCCCTGGGGGCTGCTGTCGGCCATGTGCCGCCCGTCCTCGCGCCAGCCATCGGGCCGGGAGAGGAGGTCCGCGAGCAGGCCGCGGGCGGTGTAGCTCAACCGCCGGTACTGGAGAACGGCGTTGGGTAGCACGGTGAAGTTGCGCACGTGGGCGCTACGATGGATGCGCATCGGGAGGTCTAGCTCCTGTTGCCGGACCCCGGAGCGTTGGCGCGCTGCCGGGGTCACCCGTTTTTGATTGGATTACGGAACGTACCACGATGTTTGACGTAGCGTGAGTTGTTCGTGGTATTCAACGTGAGACCAGTGTGCTGACATAGCTACCGGCCCGCGCGCGCCAGCAGGCCGCAGTCAGGCGGCTTCGGCCTGCTCCATTGCGGCTGCACTCGGCTGCGCGAGCCAGACCAGCCGTGCAGTGATCCCCGGTCGCCCGGCGAAATGGCGCAAGGCCCGGTTGGGAGACGCGAGGGTCATTCGCGCCTGCCCGTCGATGCCGATCACGTGCGCTTGCCCGCTGTGGTCGGCGACCCCCCAGGCCACGACCCACCCGTCGACGTCCGAGAGTCCCTCGCCCCAGACCTGGACGACGGCGAACAGCCGGGGTGCGGTGTCGAGTACGAGCGCGCACAGCTCCTGGTCGAAGGTCGGGCCGGTCGGCAGCCGAGGCGTGACCGGCCGGGGGTTCTGTGGAGGCGCAGCAGCCATGGAAGTCTCCTACGTGAATGGGGCGGACGCGGCGCTGCCACCATCACGGGCAGCGGAACAACTCGCACGGGCCGGTGTCAGATCAGTGAGGCCAGGACGCCACGTGGCCAGTGGCCGAGCCAGAACGCGGCGGTGGATGGTTGGGGCTGGCCCTCGGTGGAGCCGTCGTGGGGCAGTAGTTCGGTGGGGGCGATGTAGCCCTCGCCGGGGTCGAGCCGCAGCCGGAAGACACGCAGGGGTAGCCCGAGGGCGGTGTAGGACCGCAGGTCGTCGGTGTGCGGATAGTGGTCCTCGGGGTCAGTGTGGAGTCCGCGGCAGACAGCGCGGATGTCGAGGCCACCGAGCAGGAGGTAGCGGGTTCCCGGACCGAGGTTGAAGCACAGGCGTCGGCGACCGGTGTGCTTGGCCTGGTAGCGGAGCCTGTCCCAGTTGTCGATGTGCAGGCCGATACGGCGGCCGTCCTGGTAATTCGGGGTGGTGGTGAGAGCCTTGGCCGGGCTCGTGGCTTGGCCGAGGTGGACGGCGTCGGGGTCGCCGAGTTGGTCAGCGAGCGTGGGAAGGGTGGCCGGCGGCGGGCCGTCGGGCAGCTTCACCAGTTCCACCAGCGTGCTGTCGCTCTGCTCGGTCGAGCGGAGTTCTGCCGCCAGCACGGCAGTGAGGGGTTGCCAGGGGCCGGTCGGGAGGACGGCCCCGTTCTCGTACTCGGGCTCGCCGCGTGCGGTGCGGACGCCGGTGCTGTCACACCTGGCGATGAGGGCGGCGGGATCGCTGTGGGCGATCGCGAGAGTCACGCGGATTCCTCCCAGGCGTGGTTCACCGGTCGTCGAGGGTGTCGGTGAAGGTCACGTCCAGCTCGGCGACCAAGGCTTCGGCGAGTTCGGCCTGCTGGGTGCGGTCGATGAGGACCTTGCCGAGGTTGGCGACGCCTCTCAGCGTGGTCAGGTTGTTGCCCCGCAGGTCAAGGCCCTGGTACTTGCCCCGGCCGAACTCGGTCAGCCGCAGGATGCAGGTGTCGAGGACCGCGCCGCCGAGGTCGCAGCCGGTGAACGACGCCTCGGTGAGCCCGCACTTGGAGAAGACGACCGCGCCGGTGGCGCGGATCTGCTCAAAGGTTGTGTAGTCGAGCTTGCAGTTGTCGAAGAGGACGTTGTCCAGGGTCACACCGACGAGCCTGGCGCCCATGATCTTGCAGTTGCGGAAGACGACGCGGGAGAGCTTGCTGTCGGTGATGCGAGTGGCGGCGAGGTCGCAGGTGTCGAACTCAACGGAATCAAGGCGGACTTGGTCGAACTGCACGCGGTCGGCCCGCACGTTGGAGACGCGGCCGGTGACGAGGCGGGTCTCGGCGAGGTCCAGGGCCCGCAGGTCGGCGTCGCCGTACTGGAAGTCCTGGACGATGCCCCGGGCGGAATCCAGGGTGGTGACGTTGGACAGGTACAGGCCGGGCTCGTTCAGGTGGGGCAGGGTCACGGTGACACGGCCGAAGGTGATGCTGTCCATGAGGGGCTCCGCTCTCTCGAGGGACGGGCCCGCACCAGCTGGTGCGGGCCCGGGTGCGTCCGGGTGGCGTTACTTGCCCTTGTTCTTGTTCGACCAGTTGTCCCAAGTGGGCCGGTTGTCGAACTTCGGCCCGTTGTTGTCCCAGGTGGGTCGATTGTCGAACGGCCCGGCGGTGGGGTCGGTCACGGCGAGGCGGGTGAGGTCGGCGACGACGGCGGTGTTGCTGGCGGCCAGCAGTTCGAGCAGGGTCATGCGACTTTCTCTTCTTGGACGCTGTCGGACAGAGCGGTGACCAGGGCTTGCCGGGACACGCGGCAGTAGTTCGTCTCCGTGGTGTCCAGGCGGCCGTTCTCGAAGTAGCGATTGCCGGCCTGGGCCCCTCGGCAGAAGTCGAAGAGATCGCAGGTGGCTTCGCAGGCGTCCAGTCCGGTCAGGAACTCACGTACGTAGCGCAGGCGGTGAGCCTGGTCCAGCATCGAGCCGACGCTCCGCTCCAGGACGTTCCCGGCCCGGAAGTCCCCGTAGGCCGGGTCGGTGATCCCAGCGAGTTCGGGCGAAAGCAGGACGACGTCGCCGTTGGAGGCGATGGTCGGGATCGGGTCGATCGACACGCGGTCCCAGGCGGCCTGGTGTCCGGCGCGGACATCCCGCAGGTAGCCGCCGAGCCGGTCGATCTCGCGGATGGCCAGGTTGCGGTGGCGGCGTGACCAGGTGATGGCGCGGCGCCAGAACGCGCGGGCCTGCTCGGGGGTGGGAACTGCCCGGTCGGTGTTGACGCCTTCCCTCTCCTCCATGTTCAGACCCACCGTGTGGCAGCCGAGGTCGGCCATGAAGTCGAGCAGGCCCTCGGGATCACCGATGCTCTCCGCGCTGACGACCGCGATCGCCGAGAACCGTACGCCGTAGTCGCGCAGGCACTCGACGCCCTTCATGATCCGGCCGAAGGTCGGGCGTCCGGACCAGTCCACGCGCCGCTGGTTGAGCTCGGAAGGGCCGTCGACGCTCACCCCGACGCGGAACCCGTACGCGGTGAGGAACTCGCACCAGGCCGGGGTGATCAGGACGGCGTTGGTTTGCACCGAGTGCTCGACCAGCCCGGCCTGCCGCAACGGCTCGAACGGGGCCAGCAGCTCCGCGAGCCGAGTGCGGCCGACGGTCAGCGGCTCGCCGGCGTGCCAGACCACCTCGACCGGCTCCGGCGACGCGGTATCGGCGAACTCGGCGACGGAACGGGCCACCGCCTCGGCGACCGCGACCGACATCGGGGCCCGCCGCTTGCGGTCGGGCAGGTAGCAGTAGGAGCAGTCCAGGTTGCAGAAAGGGTCCGTCTGGAGAACGACCGTCCTCGGACGACGGGCGATGCGGCGCCGATATTGGGCCGGAGAGTGCATCATGCTGACCCTCCAAGGGTGGAGACTGGGCCGCCGCAGGTCCATTCACGAGACGGGATCCTGCGCCGGGGCCGCCCGGGGTCGAGCGGCGCGCAATCAGTGAACGACCGTCATAAGCCTTATGGTGAGGCAAAGTTGCAGAAACTCTGGTCCCGTCTCGACCGGAAAACTTGACCGTCCCATTGCCTGGCCTCATGTGCGGCACGTGACAACACGACTACGGTGACCCCATGCTGGCCAATGTCCCGCTCCGCCTCCGGATGACCGAACGCCGCATGACGAAGGCCGAGTTGGCGCGCGAAGTGAACACCGAAATCAGGACTCTCACGGGGAGGCTCGGCTCCGTCTCAGAGCGCACGGTGCACAACTGGCTGACCGGCGCGACCCGGTGGCCACCGGTGAAGATCCGCCTCGCACTCAGGGCAGTATTCGCATGTACGCCCGAAGACCTGGGCTTCGTCCCGACCGGGCGGGCCCGCACCACACCGGAGGACGACGTGAGGCGACGCGACTTCATAGCGGCGGCCGGAGGCGCGGCCGTGACCGTGCTCACAGGCTCCCCTGCCGTGGCATCGAGCGGCCGGATCGGCGTCGGTGACGTGCGGAGACTGCAGAGCCGCTTCGTCGAGGTCATCGCCAGCGACCACCGCCACGGCGGTCGGCTCAGCATCGAGACCAGGGCGACCGCGCTCGCCGAGGAAGCCCTCGACCTGCAGAAGAACGGCACCGCGACCCAGCGGGTCCGGGCCCAGCTGTACGCGTGCGCGGCATCGTTCACGTCCTCGGCGATGTGGGCCGCGATCGACGGCCGTCGCTTCGGCGCCGCCCTCGAACACCACCAGAAGGCCGCCACCCTGGCGGCGATGTCCGGCGACTCCGGCATCCAGTTCCGCATCTGGTCCCACGCGGGGAGCCTGTACCGGCACCTCGGGCAGGCCGGCGACGCGCTCGCCGCCAATGAGGTCGCCCGCAGCCTGCCGATCTCCCGGCGTGACCCGCTGTTCGCCTCCCTCGGACACGCGCGGCACGCGGCCATCCACGGCCTGACCGGGGACTCCAACGCCGTCCGCCGATCCGTCGGACACGCACAGGACGCCCTCAACCGCGCGGACCTCGGCGTCTCCCGACCGGTGTGGATCACCGCCTTCTACGACCAGTCCGAACTCGACTCCCTCGCCCTCGCCGCCCACCTGGCGGCCGGGAACTGGGAGGACGCGGAAGCACACGCACACCGCAGCATCGCCCAGCGACGTGACACCATGCAGCGGTCCCGCGCGATCACCACCGTCCGGCTCGCCCGGGCCCAGCTCGGACAGGGCGATCTGGAGCCCGCAGTCGCCACCGCCATGTCCGTCCCGGCCGAGGACTCCGCGCACCCCCGCGTCATCCGGATGCTGGTCGCCTTCGGCACCTCGCTGCACAAGTTGGCCGACGGCAGCGGCCCGGATCGGACCTGGACGGCGTACGCCCACAACACCTGGAGGACCACCGCGTGACCGTCGAACTCCGCCACCACACCACCTTGCCCCCTGAGGCCCGGCAGGATCTGCTGGACGTGTACGCCGACGTGCGGGCCCCACTGCTGCGCCTGCCGAACTACCGCGTCGACGTGTTCGCCGAACGCCTCGATCGGCATGCCACCGAGCCCGGCTTCGGGCTCGTCCTCGGCTACGACGGCGAGGTACCGGTCGGCTACGCCTACGGCAACACGATCGAGGCGGGCGACCGGTACTGGAAGCGCATGACCGAGCCCCTTCCGGCCGGCTACACGGAGACCCCTGCTCTGGCCGTCAAGGAAATCGGCGTCCGGGTCCCATGGCGGGGCACGGGTGCCGCCCGCCGAATCCACGATGACCTGCTGCGCCGCCGCGTTGAGGACCGTGTCACCCTCCTGGTCAACCCGCTCGCCGGAGACGGCAAGGTCCAGCGGCTCTACGAGTCCTGGGGCTATAGGGCGTTCAATGCGCAACAGCCCTCTCCGGACTCGCCCCGGCTGACTGCGATGATCCGCTCGATCCGCTGAGCCTGGGGCGATGGCGCCTGGTAGTACGGGTGTGGAGGGTCCGGCAGGACGGGGCCTCTCGCTTCCGGCAGGAGCTTCGCCCCGCTCCTGCTCCTGCGGCGGGGTCGGGGCGGGCACCCGCCGGGAGGCGGGTGGGGGGTGGATGGTGGGGAACGGTGGGAGAGCTGTTCGACGGAGCAGATGATGCGCGGGTGTTCAGCCGGTGGGGGAAGCGCCGCTGCCCGGGACTTCCGAAGGGGAAGTCCCGGGCAGCGGCGTTTGGGGCGTGCGGGGGTCAGGCGGCCTTGGGCTTGCGGGCGACGGCGAGGGCCAGGGCCGCGCAGAGGAGGGCGGCGACGCTGGCGAAGCCGCTGATGGCGGGGAGGAGGCCGTAGCTCTTGACCAGGGCGCCGACGATGACGATGGGGAGGGAGCTGCCGAGGTAGACGATGATCCACAGGGAGCTCATCTCGGAGCCCCGGCGTTCCGGGTTCATCGCGGCGACGGCGGTGGTGAACAGGGAGCGGAAGGCGACGCCCTGGCAGGCGCCGCCGAGGACGCTGCCGATGAACAGCAGCGCGGGGGTGCCGGTGTACCCGGCGGCGACGACCAGGGCGAGGCCGGTGGCCAGGCCGGTCATGCCGAGGGCGATGACCGTGCGGTCGGCGGTGGGCGGGACGATCAGCTGGGCGGCGGCCGAGGAGCCGAGCAGCAGGGCGGCCACGATCGCGCCGGTCAGGTGCGAGTCGGTGTGCAGCAGCTTGGCGGAGAAGGCCGGTGCCAGGCTGAGGTAGACGCCGAAGACCGCGTAGGAGATGAAGCCGGCCGAGGCGGCGAGCAGGAACTCGCGGCGGCCGGTGACCGGCAGTCGCAGGCGCTGCGGGCGCAGGTGGGCCGGGGTGGTGATGCGGGGCGGCGACGCGGGCGGGCGGTTGCGGCCGGGCATCCGGGGGTGGACGACCGCCAGCGGCACGCAGAGCGCGAGCAGGGCGACGGCGTGCAGGAGGAAGGGCGTCAGCAGCGGGTCGGAGCCGTTCGCCAGCAGGGCGCCGACGACCGGGCCGAGCGCGACGCCGCCCGCCGAGCAGGCCAGGGTGAGCTTGGCGGCCAGGGTCGGCTGGTCGGGCAGCAGGTCGCCGAGGGCGGCCCCGGCGGCGCCGGTGGACAGGCCGACGGCGATGCCCTGGACGGCCCGGCCGAGGGCGAGCTGCCAGAAGCTGCCGGAGGTGGCGAAGACGAGGTCCCCGGCGGCGGCCAGGACCACGGCGGGCAGGATCAGGGCGCGGCGGCCGAGGTGGTCGGACCAGTGGCCGACCACGGCCAGGACCGGGACCAGCGCGAAGACGTAGATCGTGAAGAGGATCGTGGTGTCGAGCGGGCCGAGGCCGAGGCGCTGCTGGATCATCGGGTAGATCGGCGTCGCCAGGTTGGCACCGATCAGCATGAACAGCAGGGCGGCGGCGACCAGGCCGACGCGTATGCCGCGCAGCGCGTTCCAGCGGCTGATCGCGGCGAGCTGGAGCTGGGCGCGGGGCGCGAGCTCCAGGGGGAGCAGGGCCTCCGACAGTCGGCGTCCGTCGAGCTGCGCGGTGCGCAGCGCGGAGCCGGCGGGGGAGAGGTCCGCCATGGCAGGGGTCTCCTGTGGCCGGGCGCCACCGGGGTCGGCTGGGTGTGCCGGTGCGCCCGTCCTGAGGCGCTGTGGTGGTGGCCGCGGTGCGGGGCTCCCTGGTGGAGCGGGTGAGCTGAGAGAAGGGGGCTTCGTTGCCCGGTGGCCCGCGCGGGGTTGTGCGCGGTGCCAATGCGAAGGATAAGGGGTGGGCGCACGGAAGCGGCGCGCGCCCCTTTGCGCGCCCTGTGAGGCCGGGCATCGGGGGTGCCCGGCCTATACGCTGAGGTGGTAGATCGACACGCGGAGCTGTTCGAGCTGACCGCTGGCTGAGGGAGAGCACACGACGATGGCCGGACGACGTCGGAAGAACGCGGGGGCTTCGGCCGGAGAGGGCGCGGCCGAGGCGGTCCTGCCCGCGGACCTGGAGCTCCAGGACCTCTACGGGGCGTTCGCCGCGCACGGCCTGGACGACGAGGACCTGGACGACGCGGCGGTCCTGGTGCCGCCGGTGAAGCTGCCCGCGGAGCAGGAGCTGGCCGAGCAGGCGAAGGCCGTGCCGATGTTCGGCTACGCGCTGGCGCTGGCCCGCTGGGCGTCCCCGCACCGGGTGGTGGACGAGTTCGGGGACCTGGTCCAGGAGGACCGGGCGCCGGTCGCCCGGCTGCTCGGGCTGGCCCCGGCCGAGGGCGAGGTGCCGGAGGAGGCCGAGGTCGAGGCGCTGCGGGCCTGGTCGCTGGCCTGCGACCTGGACCTGGTGGAGCTGGGCACGACCAAGGAGGGCGAGCACGTCGCCGTCCCGGGCCCGGACCTGGAGCCCGCCGAGCAGGGGGACGCGGAGACCGTCCTGGAGCTGTGGCTGACCGCCGCCGGGATCGTCCGGGAACTGGCGGTGGAGGCGGACTCGCTGCCGGAGGAGGACGAGGACGGTGAGCGGGCCGACGCGGCGGACGAGGAGGACGAGGACGGCCTGAGCGAGGTCGAGGAGGCCCGGGACGCCGCCGCCGAGCTGCTCGACGAGGCGCTGCAGGTGCTGTACGAGACCACCGCCTTCGCCGAGCCGGGCAACGAGACGGTGCCGCTGGGCGTGCTGGCCGCGCTGCTGGTGGTGCCGGAGGGCGAGGAGCCGAGCGAGGAACTGCTCGGCGACATCACCGACGTGATGGTCGCCCTGGACCCGATGCTGGGCGACCTCGCCGAGCTGGGCCTGCTGGAGTACCGGCCGATCGACCCGGAGCTGTTCGACGAGGAGGAGGGCGAGGAGCCCGTCGTCGGAGAGGCGCCGCTGGACGAGGAGGAGTCGGCCCGCTTCGGGCTGGTCCGGCTCACCCCGCTCGGCCAGTACGGCATCCGGCAGTGGCTGCTGGAGGACGGCTACGACGCCCCGCTGGTCGGCGAGCTGGCCCAGGGGGACGCCGCCGAGCTGCTGCGCGGGGTGTGCGAGGCGGCCAACGTGCTGCCGGAGGAGGAGCTGCGGGTCTGGGTGGCCGGCCGGGAGCCGGAGCCGGCGGCGCGCGAGCTGCTGGCGGCGGCGCGCGGCGACGACGCGTACGGTCCGCTGCGCCGGATGCTGTGCGTCTCGGCGCTGAACCTGCTGGGGGCGGGCGCCGAGCCCGCCGTCCGGGAGGTGTTGGACGACCCGGAACTCGGTGGTGCGGCCCGCGCCTGGTTGTCTGCGCTGGGCGCGACGGACGTGCCGGTGCCGGACCGGACGATGGCGCTGTGGACGGTGGTCGACACCTTCGCCGCCCAGCTGCTGGACAGCGGCGGCGACGCGGCGCTGCTGCGCGAGCTGATCACCGACCTGCCGGTGAAGGGCGACCCGGCGTCGTGGTTCGGTGAGCTGTGGCGGGTCGACCACCCGTACACGGCGGACGTCCTGGAGGCGATCGGCGAGCTGCACACGGACCGGGCGCTGGCCAAGGAGGCCCGCAAGGCGGCCTTCAAGGCCCGGTCGAAGGGCTGAGGAGGGGCCGGCGAGGGGCTGTGACGGGGGCTGAGGAGGGGCTGACGGGAGGCTGCCGAAGAGTCGGCGGCGGCTACGGGAGGTCCAGCGAGCCGTCCTCGGTGAACGGGAAGAACGGGTTGTGGGCCAGCTCCCACAGGTGCCCGTCCGGGTCCTCGAAGTAGCCGGAGTAGCCGCCCCAGCTGGTCGGGACCGGCGGCTTGACCACCACGGCGCCGGCCTCGACGGCGGTGTGCAGCGCGGCGTCCACCAGGGCGGGGGACTCCAGGTTCACCGCCAGGGTGACGCCGCGGAAGGAGGGTTCGCCGGTCGCGGGCACGCCCGCGTCGGCGGCCAGCTCCTCGGCGGGGAAGAGGCCCAGCACCGAGTCGGCGGTGCGGAACCAGACGATCTCCGGGCTGGAGGCGGAGGAGCGCCGCCAGCCGAGGTCCTGGTAGAAGCGGGCGCTGCGGTCGAGGTCGGAGACGCCGAGGGTGACGATGCTGATCCGGGCGGGGAAGGCGGGCTGGGCTGCGTCGTTCTGTGCTGTCATGCCGCCAGCGTAGGGAGGGCGGCTGACATCGTGGCCGACGGACACGGCCACCGCCCCCGTACGGCAGCGGAGCTGATGACCCGGCAGCTCCCGGCACGTAAGGTGGCGTCAGCGGTGCGGGCGCGAGGACTCGGGGGTGCGGCAGAGGATGGTGCGGGAGAGCGGCGGAAGGCCCCAGGAGTGGAACGTCGAGCGGTCGGGGCCGGAGCGGTCGGGCGGGCAGGAGCGGTTCGCCGGCCAGGAGGAGTTCTCCCGCCGGACCCTCTCCGCGGTGGACTTCCCGGTGTACGGCGTGGCCGGGCCGCCCGGTCGGGGCGAGGCGCTCGCGGCCTTCGAGACCTGCGGCGGCGAGCTGCGCTGGGTCGAGGTGCAGTGCGGCGACTGGACCACCGCGGCCGGGCCGTACGTGACCGTGCGGACGTACCGGCCGGGGGCCGACGGCTGTGAGGTGCTGCCCGAGCTGGAGGACGTGGTCGAGGACGAACGGGACCGCGTCTACGAGCAGTTGGGCGTCGACGAGGGCGACGGTCCGGGCCGGGTGCGGACGCTGCGGGAGTGGATCACCGTGGACGGCGAGCCCTGCCCGGTGGAGGTGCACGAGGACCGGCCGGTTGCCGGCGGTGCGGTCGGCCGTGGTGCGGTCGGTGGGGCGCCGAGTGGGGCACTGAGTGGGGCGCCGGCCGGTGCGGCGGGTGGTGGCCCGGAGGCCGCCGGGCCGGTGTGGGCCGGCCGGTTGCGGGTCGACGGGCAGGCCGTCACGGTGTGCGGGCGCGGGCTGCCCCCCGGCGGGGTGGAGCTGGCCGGGATCGGGGACTTCGACTGCTACCTGCGCGGGCGCACCGAGCTGCTGCGCGACCTGGCCTCCCGGCGGGCCCGCTACGTACCGGTCGAGGAGCGTGAACTGCCGCCCGCCGCGGGGCTGGAGGCGCACCGGGAACTGATCGCCCAGAGCATCGCGGAGGCCGCCGCGATCGAGGCCCAGGTGCGGGTCGGGCGGACGCCGCGGCTGCCGCGCGGGCTGCGCGGGGACGCCTGCGCGGTGCGCTGGGAGGCGGCGGTGCGCCAGCAGATGCGGCTCGCCACGGAGACCCGGGAGGAGGCCGCGGCGGCGGTGACCTCGATGGTCAACCACCTCAACCGGCTGTCCCAGCAGACGCACTGGCTGATCGGCACGCCGGAGGGGGAGGCGGCGGTCGAGGAGGTGGTCCGGTACACCGTGTTCGCCAGCGAGGTGGCGAGCCTGCCGGCGCAGCGGGCCTGGGAGCAGCTGTGGCGGGAGCGCCCGGGGGCGGCCGGCTCGGGCACCCCGGAGGAGCACCGGCTGGTGGAGCAGCTGTGGCTGTCGGCCTGGGAGCAGTGGCGGACGGGGCGCGGCTGACCCGCACTCGGTAAAGCCCGGGTCATGTGTCGGTCATCGGTTGGCAAATGGACGCCTCGTCGTGCGGTGGGCGTCATGCCGGGTTCATCCCTGCGGCGGAGTCTGCTGGGCGTCGACGACCTGCCTCGACGCCCGTACACCCCCAGGAGTTGCTGCCATGTCGCTGTCCCGTCGGGACTTCGTCAACCGTTCCACCCTCGTCGGGGCCGGCGTGCTGATCGCCGGCGGCGCCGAGGCGCTGGCCAGCGCCCCCGGTGCGATCGCCGCGCCGGTCGGCGGCGAGGCCCCGGTCGCCGCCGCGGCCGGTGCCGCCGGGACCAACGCGGCGGGCGGCGCCGCGATCGGCTACGGCCCGCTGGTGCCGGACCCGGCCGGGCTGCTCTCGCTGCCCAAGGGCTTCTCGTACCAGGTGCTCAACCGGGCCGGGCAGACCCGGCTGCGCACCGGCGAGTTCACGCCGAGCAACCACGACGGCACGTCCGCCTTCGAGGACGAGCGCGGCGGCAACCTGATGGTGGTCAACCACGAGCTGTCCGGCGCCCGGGCCAACTGGCCGCACCCGGTGCCGCTGACCGAGGGGCACGTCTACGACCCGGGCGCGGCCGGCGGCTGCACCATCGTGCACGCCAAGCGGGACGGCTCGGTCGAGCAGTGGGTCGGCATCGCCGGCACCGCCACCAACTGCGCGGGCGGGGTGACCCCGTGGGGCACCTGGCTGTCCGGCGAGGAGACCGAGGACAGGGCCGGCAAGAACGGCTTCACCAAGGACCACGGCTACGTCTTCGAGGTCGACCCCTTCGACGACGACTACAACCGCGACCCGCAGCCGGTGAAGGCCTTCGGCCGGTACGCCCACGAGGCCGTGGTGGTGGATCCCAAGCGCGGCCACGTCTACCTCACCGAGGACGCCTCCAACCCGAACGGGCTGCTGTTCCGCTGGACCCCGCCGGCCGGTTTCCGGCACGGCCGCCACCAGCTGCGCAAGCTCGCCGCCGACGCCGGCGTGCTGGAGGCCTTCAAGGTCTTCGACGCCCAGGGCAGGTTCGTCGACGACCTCTCCCGGGCCACCAAGGTCGGTACCGTCTACGGCGCCGACTGGGTCAAGGTGCAGGACCGCGACGCCCGGACCGTCTCGGTGCGCAAGCAGTTCAAGGAGGGCGAGGTCACCCGGGCCCGCAAGCTGGAGGGCATGTGGTGGGGAGACGGCGGCTTCTACTTCGTCTCCAGCTACGCCCGTTCGGAGAGCCCGGTCCAGCACGACGGCCAGGTGTGGTTCTACAACCCGGCGCGTCGCACCATCACCCTCAAGGTGCTGCTGGGCGTCAACGACGACGTCCTGGGCGACCACGACAACTACGACGGCCCGGACAACATCACCGTCTCGCCGTACGGCGGCATCGTGATCGCCGAGGACGGCAACGGGATCTCGCACCTGTTCGGCGCCACCGAGGACGGGCTGGTCTACCCGATCGCGCGCAACGAGCTGAACATCGGCAGCGTCGGCAAGCCCGAGTTCAGCGAGTTCACCGGGGTGACCTTCTCGGACGACGGCCGGACCCTCTTCGCCAACATCCAGGAGCCGGGCATCCAGCTGGCGATCAGCGGGCCGTGGCGGCGGCTGAACGAGCACAAGCGCGGCCAGGGGTACGGCGCCTGACCTCCGGCGCCCGGCCTCCGGTGCGTGAGCGGCTGCCCGCGGACTACTCGTCCGCGGGCAGCCGCAGTTGCAGCATCGCCAGCAGCCGCTGCTGCGGCTGGGCGAGGTCGATGCCGGTCAACTGCTCGGCGCGGCGCACCCGGTAGCGCAGGGTGTTGGGGTGGATGTGCAGGGCGTCGGCGGCGACCCGGACCTCGCCGAGCGCGTCCAGCCAGGCGAGCACCGACTCGGCGAGCCGGGTGTGGTGGCGGCGGTCGTACTCGGTGAGCGCGGTGAGCCGCGGGTCGCGCAGGCCGACGCGGTCCTGGAGCAGCGCGAGCACCTCGCTGACCAGCACCTCGGCCTGGACGTCGATCAGCGCCGCGACGTCGAGGTCGACCCCGCCGCGGCCCATCGCGTCCAGGATCCGGTCGGCCTGGGCGCGGGAGTCCGGCACCTGGGACAGGCCGTCGACGGTCGAGCCGATCGCGGCGCGCAGCGGGACGCCGAGGTGCTCCCGGGCGGCGGTGACCACCTCGGCCGCCCAGCCGCGCAGGGTGGTCATCGGCAGGCCGGGCGGGAGCTCGGGCAGCAGCACGTAGACCCGGGACTCGATCGGGGCGAGCAGTGCGGCGCGGTGCCGGGCGGCGGTGTGCACCGAGATCAGGCCGGTGACGTCGGAGCGGTGCAGCGCCTCGGTGGTGTGGGCGCCGTAGGCGAGCACGGTGGCCGGGCGGCGCAGGTCCAGGCCGAGGTGGGTGGCCAGTGACTGGGGGCCGGTGGAGCCTTCCAGCAGTCCGGTCAGCAGGGTCTGGGTGAGTCGGACGTCGGCGGACAACTCGCGGCGGCGGCGCACCAGTTGGGCGGCGGCGACCCGGGCGGCGCCGACCAGGGCCTGCTCGGCGTGGGCGGCCAGCGGCTGGGCGCCCTCCTGCACCCAGATGGTGCCGAGCGGCTGCGCGCCGGCCCGGATGCCGACCGCCAGGCGGCGGCGCAGGCCGAGTTCGGGGTGCGGCTCGACCGCGATCGGGGTGTCCGAGCTGCGCAGGTGCTGGAAGATGCCCCACTCACGGAGCTTGGAGAGGTACGGCTCGGGGCCCTGCCAGCCGAGGATGGAGAGCCGGCGCAGGTCGTCGACCTCGTCGGAGTCGGAGGAGCGGGAGTAGGCGAGGACCCGGCTGGAGGTGTCCTCGATCGAGACGATGCCGTTGGTGAGCACGGCGACGGTCTGGGCGAGGGAGAAGAGGTCGCCCGCGTTGGGTTCGGGGGCGCCGGGGGAGGCCGGGGCGTCGGGGCCGGCGATGATCGCCCGGGCGAGCGAGTCCAGGTGCTCCCAGCGGGTCTCCCGGCGCACCGACAGCAGGGCGACGCCCGCGTCGGTGGCGGCCTCGCGCAGGGCGTCGGCCTGGCCGGGGGCGTCCAGCTTGACCGCGACGGCGGCGGCGCCGGCCCGGCCGGCGGCACGCAGGGCGGGGAGGGCGGCGCGGCCGCGGGCGCCGATGGCGAGGACGAGTTCGCCGGGGGAGGCGGTGGGAGGGTCCTCCGGATCGAGGATCGCGACGTCGCGGACGGGGACGTCCAGGCCCTGGGGGGCGGCCTGGAGTTCGACCAGGGGTTCGCCCAGTGACATCAGCAGCTGGCGGAGCGGAAGGCCGGGGGTGGTCACTCCGGACCTCCTTCATCCGCTCGGACAACGGTGTGCGGTCGATTTTAGCCGGGCGGACAGGACCGGGACCGTCCAACGGTTCCGGCCGGGCGTCCCGCCGAGGGTGGTGCCGGTGGGGCAGGTAGGGCAGATGGGGCTGTCGTGACCGTTGTGTGATCGCTTTCGTCGGTCCGGACAACGCCGTACGGGGGAATTTAGCCGCCCGGCCAATCAAGTGGCCCGGCGGCCAGGAATAGCGTTCGTGCTGTGGCCTGTGCGTGACCCGCACAGGTCTTCCCCCGCATGGAACGAAGGAGAGCGTGCGCTTCATGGATGCTGTGACCCAGGTCCCCGCGCCGGTGAACGAGCCGGTCCACAGCTACGCCCCCGGCAGCCCCGAACGGGCTCGTCTGGAGGCCAAGCTGAAGGAGCTGGGCGGCCAGGAGCCGGTCCAGCTGACCATGACGATCAACGGTGAGCGCCGGATGGGCGGCGGCACCGAGATCCACGTCGTCCAGCCGCACAACCACGCGGCTCGGCTCGGCACCCTGCGCAACGCCACCCAGGCCGACGCGCAGGAAGCCATCGACACTGCCCTGGCCGCTGCCCCGGCCTGGCAGGCGCTCTCCTTCGACTCCCGCGCCGCGATCTTCCTCAAGGCCGCCGACCTGCTGGCCGGCCCCTGGCGCGAGACCCTGGCCGCCGCCACCATGCTCGGCCAGTCGAAGACCGCCCAGCAGGCCGAGATCGACACCCCCTGCGAGCTGGTCGACTTCCTGCGCTTCAACGTGCACTTCGCCCGCCAGATCATGGCCGAGCAGCCGATCTCCTCGGACGGCGTGTGGAACCGCAGCGACCACCGCCCGCTGGAGGGCTTCGTCTACGCGATCACCCCGTTCAACTTCACCGCGATCGCCGGCAACCTGCCGACCGCGCCCGCGCTGATGGGCAACGTGGTGCTGTGGAAGCCGTCCCCCACCCAGCAGTACTCCGCGCACCTGCTGATGCAGCTGCTGGAGGAGGCCGGCCTGCCCAAGGGCGTCATCAACATGGTGACCGGCGACGGCCTGGACGTCTCCGCCGTCGCCCTCAAGCACCCCGCGCTGGCCGGCATCCACTTCACCGGCTCCACCGCCACCTTCCAGCACCTGTGGCGCGAGGTCGGCAACAACATCGCCGGCTACCGCACCTACCCGCGGATCGTCGGCGAGACCGGCGGCAAGGACTTCCTGGTCGCCCACCCGTCCGCCGACCCGGCCGTGCTCAAGACCGCGATGACCCGCGGCGCCTTCGAGTTCCAGGGCCAGAAGTGCTCGGCGCTCTCCCGCGCCTACGTCCCCGCCTCGATCTGGGCCGGCCTCAAGGACGAGTTCGCCGCCGAGGTCGACGGCCTCACCATGGGCGACGTCAGCGACCTCGCCAACTTCATGTCGGCCGTCATCGACGAGCGCGCCTTCGCCAAGAACAAGGCCGCCATCGACCGCGCCCACGCCGACGAGTCCGTCGAGGTCATCGCCGGCGGCACCTACGACGACTCGGTCGGCTACTTCGTCCGCCCGACCGTCCTGGTCTGCCAGGACCCGGCCTCCGAGTACTTCCGCGACGAGTACTTCGGCCCGATCCTCGCCGTGTACGTCTACGAGGACGAGAAGTACGACGAGATGCTGGCGCAGATGGAGTCGGTGTCCGCCTACGGCCTGACCGGCGCGATCATCGCCCAGGACCGTGCCGCCGCCCAGGACGCCATGCACAAGCTGCGCTTTGCCGCCGGCAACTTCTACATCAACGACAAGCCCACCGGCGCCGTCGTCGGCCAGCAGCCCTTCGGCGGCGGCCGCGCCTCCGGCACCAACGACAAGGCCGGCGCCAAGCAGAACCTGGCCCGCTGGACGTCGACCCGCTCGGTCAAGGAGACCTTCGTCCCGCCGACCGACTACCGCTACCCGCACATGGGCTGACCGGCCCGGCCCGGCCCCGACCGCTCTGCTTCGCGACAGCTCCGCTTCTCGACGGCTCCGCTTCTCGACAGCTCTGCGCCAGTAGCCAACGGTCACCCGCGACGCCCGGCCCCGCAGCCGGGCGCCGCCCCGCCGGGGCGGCGGCTCACCCCCGTACCGCCGCCCCGGCCCCCTTTCTGCCACCCTTGGAAACACCAGCTCCAGGAGTCACGATGCTCCGTTCCGCCCTTCTCGCGGCCTCGCGGTCCCCCCAGGTCCGCACCGTGGTCGAGAAGTTCCCCCCGACCCACGCGATAGTCGAGCGCTTCGTCGCCGGTGACGTCCTCGACGACGCCGTCACCGCGACCGACGACCTGGTCGCGACCGGCCGCAAGGTCACCCTCGACCACCTCGGCGAGGACACCCAGGACGCCGCGCAGGCCGCCGGCACCGCCGAGGCCTACGAGCACCTGCTCAAGGCCCTCAAGGAGACCGGCCTCGCCGCCGGCGCCGAGGTGTCCGTCAAGCTGTCGGCCGTCGGCCAGTTCCTGCCGGTGGACGGCGAGAAGATCGCGCTGGAGAACGCCCGCCGCATCTGCGAGGCCGCCGCCGACGCGGGCACCACGGTGACCCTCGACATGGAGGACCACACCACCACCGACTCCACCCTCGCCATCGCGCGCGAGCTGCGGGCCGACTACCCCTGGCTGGGCGTCGTCCTCCAGGCCTACCTGCGCCGCACCGAGGCCGACTGCCGCGAGTTCTCCGGCCCCGGCTCCCGCGTGCGCCTGTGCAAGGGCGCCTACAAGGAGCCCGAGTCGGTCGCCTTCCAGGGCAAGCACGAGGTCGACCTCGCGTACGTCCGCGCGCTCAAGATCCTGATGGCCGGCGAGGGCTACCCGATGATCGCCTCGCACGACCCCAACATGATCAAGATCGCCGGCCAGCTGGCCCAGTGGAACAACCGCACCCGGGACTCCTTCGAGTACCAGATGCTGTTCGGCATCCGCCCCGAGGAGCAGCTGCGCCTCGCGGAGGAGGGCAACACCATGCGGGTCTACCTCCCGTACGGCCAGGAGTGGTACGGCTACTTCATGCGCCGCCTCGCCGAGCGCCCGGCCAACCTCACCTTCTTCCTGCGCGCCATGGCCACCCGTAGCTGACCCTGGCGGCAGGATGAACGGCCCGCACCCCTGACGGGGGGTGCGGGCCGTTCCGTTGTTCCGGCGGCCGGGCTCAGGATCTTCGCTGCTGTGAACCGGGCTTTCAGCGGGAGGAGTTGGGGATGTTCAAGGAGTTCGAGGGGCTGTCGACGCCGTTGGTGGCGGATGCGTGCGTGCGGCTCGGGGTGGGGGTGCGGGCGGCGCCGGTGGGGGTGGGGGCGGTGGTGGCCGGGACCCGGGTGGCGGGGCGGGCGCTGCCGGTGCGGCACTACGGGAGCGTGGACGTGTTCCTGGAGGCGTACGGGGGCGCGCTGGCCGGGGACGTGCTGGTGATCGACAACGGCGGGCGGACCGACGAGGCCTGCATCGGGGACCTCGCGGTGCTGGAGGCACGGGCCGCCGGGGTGGCCGGGATCGTGGTGTGGGGGCTGCACCGGGACACCCCCGAGCTGGTGGAGATCGGGCTGCCGGTGTTCAGCTACGGCGCGCTGCCGGTGGGGCCGCTGCGGCTGGACGGGCGGGAGCCGGCGGCGCTGGAGTCGGCGCGGTTCGGGCCGCACCTGGTGACCGCCGGGGACGTTGTGTTCGCGGACGCGGACGGCGTGCTGTTCGTGCCGGCCGACCGGGCCGGGGAGGTGCTGGAGACGGCCGCCGGGATCGCCGCCACCGAACGGGCGCAGGCCGGGCGGATCACGGCCGGGGACACCCTGCGGAGGCAGACCCGCTTCGAGGAGTTCCTGGAGCGCCGCGCCGCCGACCCGTCGTACAGCTTCCGGCAGCACCTGCGGCGGGTCGGCGGGGCGATCGAGGAGTAGGCCCCGTGGTTACAGCGGGCGGTACATGACGTGCAGGCCGACGTAGCCGTCGACCGGGTGGTGGAAGGCCTCGGGGACGGTGCCGACCACCTCGAAGCCCAGCGAGCGGTAGAGCTTGACGGCGTGGTCGTTGTTGGCGACCACCGCGTTGAACTGCATGGCGCGGAAGCCGGCCCGGCGGGCCCAGTCGAGGGTGTACTCGACCAGGGCCCGCCCGATGCCCTTGCCGTGGTGGGCCGGGTCCACCATGTAGCTGGCGCTGGCCACGTGCCCGCCGTTGCCGGGGCGGTTGCGGTTCATGGTGGCGGTGCCGAGGACCGTGCCGTCCTCGTCGACGGCGACCACCGTGCGGTCGGGGGCGGTCTTCATCCACCACTCCCGGCCCAGCTCGGAGGGCATGTCCAGGGGGTAGGGGAAGGTCTCGCCGGCGGCGACGATGTCGTGGAAGAACGGCCAGATGGCCGACCAGTCCTCGGGGGTGGCTTCGCGGATGATCATCCGATCAGGATGATCCCCGACGGTGGGCCGTGCCACCGGATTTCCCTCAGCCGCCCAGGACGGTGCGCTTGACCTGCCCGGCGGCGAAGGACTGGCCCTTGGCGTTGGGGTGCACCAGCGCGTACGTGACGGGCAGGATGCTGGTCAGCACGCCGTCCAGCCAGTGGTCGGGGTCGCAGACGCTGTGTCCGGCGGAGCCGGGGTAGAGGTCGACGTAGGTGTCCTGCTGGGCCGAACTCACCTGCTCGATGGCCAGGTTGAGCGGCCTGAGGATGCTGTCGCGGGCCCAGGCGAGGTCGCCGGTGGTGAAGGTCCCGAACTGCAGCAGGTCGCCGTACCGGCAGCGGGCGGCGTCCTCGGGGACCAGGTGCGGGTAGCCGACGGTGACGACCTTGGCGGACGGGGCCTTCGCCCGGAGGGCGGCGAGCATGGTGCCGTAGTCGGTGCGCAGCTGGTTGAGCCGGCCGGGGAGCTGGGCGTCGTACTTGTCCTTGCAGGGCGTGCCCAGGCCGAGGTGGGTGGCGCCGAGTTCGATGCAGTCCTTGAGGATCTGGCCGAAGCCGAGGTCGTTGCCGCCGATGCCCACGGTGATCACGGCGGTGTCCGGGTCGACGACGTCGATCTGCGGCGGGACGGGCGGGTACGGCGCGTTGGGGTCGCTGCCGAAGGGCGGCAGCGGGCGGCCGAGCGGACTCTGCTTGTTCGCGGAGACGTTCGGACTGGTGGCGCCGCTGCAGCTGGCGTTGTGGAGGTCGACCAGCGCGCCGAGCTCGCGGCGGATGAGCTCGGGGTAGGAGCCGGTGGTGCGGGCGCAGCCGTCCTGGGGTGCGGTGAGGTCGCCGGTGGCCTCGATGACGCCCGCGGTGTAGGAGTCGCCGAGGGCGGCCCACTTGAGCGCGCCGGCCCGGGTGGCGGGCGTGGTGTCGGCCTGGGCGGCGCCGGGCGTGATCAGGCCGACGGTGAGGGCGACGGCGGCGCCGGCGACGGCGAGGCGGGACGGGAAGCGGGGCACGGTCTCTCCTCCACGGGTGCGCGGGTGGTGCGGGTGCGCGGATGCGGGGGAGAGCGCGCATCACCCCCCGGAGAGTCAATCGAGTCGATCCGTGGACGACTTGATGCCCCAGGGGGGTGAAATCGGTGGCGTGGCTTTGACGTTGGGTGGGTGTGGTCGGGTCAGAGGAGGGCGGCGGAGGGTTCGATCATCGCCCGGGCGGTCTTGCCGTCGACGAACTCGCCGAGCGCCGTCATCTCCCACTCGCCGGCGGGGCGACGGACCAGCTTGCACATCACCACGCCGGTGCGCGGCTCGGAGTGGGTCAGGTCGAAGCGGGCCAGCTCCTCCTCGGTGCGGACGTCCACCAAGCGGCAGTAGGCGTTCCGCAGCTCGGTGAACTTCTGGCCGGAGAAGGAGTTGACCACGAACACCAGCGCGTGGACCTCGGCCGGCAGGCCCTCCAGGTGGACGGTGATCGCCTCGTCGTCGCCGCCGTCCCCACCGACCAGGTTGTCGCCGGAGTGGGCGATCGCGCCGTTGAAGATGCTCAGCTTCATGAACCAGGCCGTCTCCAGTCGCTTGTGCTGGGCGTCGAAGGCGAGGCAGGAGGCGTCCAGGTCGATGTCGCGGCCGCGGGCGGCGGACTCCCAGCCGAGGGCCATCCGGACCGAGGAGAGGAAGGGGCGGCCGTTCTTCACCAGGGAGACGGAGCTGCCCTTGACCAGGTTGACCCGGCCCTTGTCCAGGGTGACCTTGGGGCGCTCGGCGGGGGCGGGGGCCGGAGTGGCTCCGGGGGCCGGGGGCTCCGGGGGTGCGGCGGGCATGGACGGGACGGTGGCCAGGGCGATCCGGGGGTCGACCGCGGGAGCCGGCGGCACCGGCGGCACCGGGGGGACGGGCGGGGCCGGGGGCACCGGGGGGACGGGCGGCAGCGGGAGGTCGGCCGGGGAGTGCATCTGGACGGTCGGCGCGCTGGTCGGGGCCGTGGCGGGTGCCGGTGCGCTCGGCGGGGCCGGGGCTGGGGCCGGGGCGAGGGTGGGGGTCGGCTGCGCGGCCGGGGCGGGGGCGGCGGTCGGCTGCGGGGCCGGGGTCGAGGTCGGGGCGTCGTCGACGGTGACGCCGAAGTCGGTGGCGATGCCCGCCAGGCCGTCCGCGTACCCCTGGCCGACCGCGCGCACCTTCCAGACCCCGTTGCGCCGGTAGACCTCGACCACGATGAGCGCGGTCTCCAGGCCCAGCCGGGGCGGGGTGAAGGTGACCAGGACGGCTCCGGTGTCGGCGTCCCGGACGGTGGCGGTCGGCTCGATCCCGGCGAAGGTGGCGGACTGGTCGGCCGGACTGGCGGTGACCACGATCTTGCTGATGTCGGCCGGGACGGCCGGGGTGTCGACGGTGATCGCGTCCGGTGCTCCGGCGGCGGCCGGGCGCAGGCTCACGCCCGGGCCGTGCGGGGCGTTGAAGAAGACGAAGTCGGCGTCCGAGCGGACCTTGCCGGCGTCGGTCAGCAGGAGGCCGGAGACGTCCAGCGCCTTGGGCGCGGTGACCTCGACGGTCACCCGCGCGGCGGTCAGCGGTGCGTTGCCGCCTTGGGTCAGGACGGTGGACAAGGACTCCTCCTCGGGTGCGGAACGACGGCCCGGGCCGGGGCCGCTGGGGGCGTCGGGCCGGGTGCTGCACACAGTAACGAACGGGGGTGCGGGGATGAGCCCGGTGAGCTGGCCGATCGTCGGACGATCGGATCGGCCGAGGGGTGGTCAGCGGACCTGGCCCACCGGCTGCTCGGCGGCCTGCGGTGTGGCCTGCGGTGCGGGCTGGGGTGTGGCCTGCGGTGCGGGCTGGGGTGTCCGCTGCGGCGCCGACGGGCCGAAGCCGCCGAGCGCGGCGACCGCCCGGGGGTGGTCGATGCCGAAGGCCGCGGCGTTCCAGCTCTCCTGTGCACCCGACCTGCGCACCGGGCCGACCGGCTCGGCCGGGCGGGTGCCGCGCACGACGAAGCCGTAGCGGCCGGGCTCGACGTCGGTGCCGGGCGGGGTGGTGAAGCGGTAGACCACGGTGCCGCGTTCCTGCTGGGTGGTCACCACGGCGCCCGGCAGGTCGGTCCAGACGGTGCCGGTGCCTGGGGCCAACTCGCCTGCGGTGAGCCGGAATTCGGCCTGGAGTGCGGTGACCGGTTCGGCCACGGTGAGGTCCAGCGCGTGCCGGAGGCCGTCGCGGCCGAGGGGGGTGGTCAGTCCGCTGCCGGTCAGGGCCTGATCGGCGTCCGGGGTGGTGCCCTCGGTGCTCCCGGCGCCCTCCGCGTCCTGGGTGGTGGCGGTGGCGTCGGCGCCGTTGGTGGCACCGGGGCTGCCGGCGGTGTCGGTGCCAGCGGCGTCTCCGGGGACGACGGCGTTTCCGGGGGCGGCGGCGCCCGGCGGCGGCGGGAGCGGGCGGCCCGGGCCGGGGAGGGCGGCGTCCGGGCGGCCGGGCTTGGCCGGTTGGAGCGCGGGCGGATGCGGGGACTCGCCCGTGCCGGCTGCTCCGACCTCCGGTCGTCCGGTGCCCGCCGGCCCGGCGCCCGGCTGACCCGGGGGCGGGGCGGACGGGTCGGTGGCCGTGGGCGGCTGGGCGGAGGGGGAGGAGCCGTCCGCCGGGGTGTCGGCGGAGGGCTGCGGGTCGTGCCCGGCGGAGGCCTGCCCGCCGGTCGACGGCGTGACCGGGGCGGCCGTTCCGGCCCGCAGTCCCGACGGCGGCGTGGCGGCGGCGTTGGCCGGGCCGGACGGGTGCGTCGAGGGGTGGCCGGAGGGCTTCGGGGCGTGCGGGTGGCCGGAGGGCGGGGGAGGGGTGTCCGTGGTCCGCTCGGAGGCGGCCTCGGCCTGGTCCGTACCGCTCGGGCTGGGCGGCGGGGTGGTGCCGACCCGGGCGACGCCGGCCCGACGGCCGATGCCCTGCTGTTCGTTCAGCAGGAGGGTGGTGGCGATGCTGATGCCGACGACGGTGGACATCGCCATCGCGGCACCGGAGAAGCGCAGGGTGGGCAGCCGGAAGCGGCCGCCGAACGGGCGGGGCCGACCGTGCCGACCCTGCCGTGCGGGTTCGTGCTGCACGTCCCGCGTGGTCTCCCCACGCACAGCCACCGGACCCCTCCCTCCCCGAAGCCGCCGTCGCGTCGCCGTATTCTCCCACGCACCACCGCCGGGCAGCGGTCCGGCCGTTCCGGGCCGGCCTCGCGGGCGGGCCCGCGCCGGGAGGGGGAGAGCGTACCAGCGGGTGGCCGGACGACGGACAGTATCCCTCCATTCTCCGGACATCCGTTCGATGGGCGGAAGTTGACGGTCCGTCTGATATTCCTGGTAAGGGTCGGCGGGCCCGGGCGGGGGTTATTGCAACCCCCTTGCAACCCTTGCCTGCCCGGTCGCGGGTGACGCAGGCTGATGGCATCCCGCGCCGTTCCCGGAGAGACCGTCATGCCGCCCGACCCGCTGTCCGCAGCCTCCAGTGCCCCCCTCGCCGCCACCCCCACGGGCGGCGATGGGGGTGGCTCCGCCGCCGCTCCGGCGTCGGTGGAGGAGGTGCTGATGCTGCGGATCTCACTGGGCGACGAAGTGGTCGGCGAGGTGTGCACCCGGTTCCGCTTCGACGCCGCACGGCCCTACGAGGTGCTGCTGACCTTCCACCTGGGGCGTCCGGACGAGGCGGACTGGGTGTTCTCCCGCGACCTGCTGCGCGACGGACTGCAGGGGATCAGCGGCCAGGGCGACGTCAAGCTGTGGCCGGCGTACTGCCCCTGCCACGGCTCGACCCTGCACCTGGCGCTCGAATCCCCGCACGGCAGCGCCCTGCTGGAGGCCTCCAGGCCCCGGGTGCAGGCCTGGCTGGACCGCACCTACGCGCTGGTCTCGGCCGAGGCCGAGCGCGACTGCGGGCCCACCGACGCCCAGTTGGCCGCGCTGCTCGCCGGCGGCTGAGGAGCGCAACTGCCGCTCGCGGGCGGGCCGTTGGTGACAGTTCTGTCGGTGGCCGGGCCGCTCGTGGGGGCGCCGTTCGTGGCCGTGCTGTTCGTGGCCGGGCCGTTCGTGGGGGAGCTGTTCGTCGGTGCGCACCGCGCGGCCGGGTCGCCGTCCGGGACCGGCGGGCCCCCGCCGTGGCGCGGTGACGGCACGGGTGCCGCGGCCCCGGGCAGCCGGACCAGGCCCGCCACCAGCTCCGCCCGCAGCCGCCGTACCGCGGGGGCCGTGGAGGAGGGCAGCAGGTCGAGCGGATCGGCCGGCCCCTCCACCGTGACCAGCACCGAGTCGGCGAAGCGGTACGGCCGGTGGGCCAGCAGGCCGCCCAGGTAGCGGCGCAGCCGGGACAGTTCGGCGCGGACCGTGACCGTCCGCCCCGGGTCGCCGAACAGTGCCTCGGCCAACTGGGACGCGGTGCTGCCCTCGCGGGTGGTGGCGAGCAGCAGCAGGAGCTCGGCGTGGCGCGGGCTGACCGGGTGCGACCAGCTGTCGGCCGCGCCCCGGACGGACAGTTCGGGGCGGTCCGGTCGGCGCAGGTCGAGCCGGAGCCGGGCGCCCTCGGCGCGTTCGGCGGTCACCGTGCCGGAGCCGTCCGCCTCGGTCGGGCGGACGGGCCGCACCAGCCAGCCGTCCGCGAGCGGTTCCAGCACGCACTCGCCCAGCCCCGGCACCCAGTGCACGGCGGCCGGGACCCAGCCCTCGCTGGGGATGCGCAGCCGGCTCCGCGGCGGCAGCCCGGCCGAGGCGGCGGTCCAGCCGGCCGCGTCCACCACCAGGGCCGGTCCGCCGACCCGGGCGAGCAGCGGGGCGGCCAGGGTGCGGAGCTGGTTCAGCGCCTCCAGGCGGTGGGCGCGCAGCTCGGTCTCGGCGAGCCGGGCGGCGGTGGCGGTGAGCTGGAGCAGGTACGGGCGGACGTTGTGGGCCGGGCCGCTGAGGTTGATGGCGCCGACCAGCCGCCCGGTGGCCGGGTCGTGCACGGGGGCGGCCACGCAGGTCCAGGTGTGGTGGCTGCGCAGGTAGTGCTCGGCGGAGTGGACGTGCATCGGGCGCTGGGCGCGCAGCGCGACGCCGATGCCGTTGGTGCCGACGGTCTCCTCGATCCAGCGGGCGCCGGTGACGAAGCCGATCCGGTCGGCGCTGCGGCGCAGGCCGCGTTCGCCCTCCTGCCAGAGCACGTGGCCCTCGGCGTCGGCGATGGCGAGGATCAGCGGTGCCTGGCTCACCGGTTCCAGCAGGGTCTCGCGCAGCACCGGCATGACGTTGTCGAGGCCGCTGGCCCGGCGGCGCTGCTCCAGCTCGGCGGGGCCGAGCAGGACGGTGGAGGCGCCGGTGTCGGGGTCGAGGCCGAGACGGCGCAGCCTCGCCCAGGAGTCGCCGATCTCCGGGCGGGGTTCGGGTCGGCCGGGCGTACCGGGCCCGGTGTTCTCGGGGAGGACGAGTTCGCGGGCGGCGGCGTCGGCGAGGGTGCGTTCGTGGACCCTGGCCAGCTCCGCCGCGGTCGGCGGGGTGCGGCGCTCTGGTCGTCGGGACTGCCGTCCGGTCTGCCGCACTCGGGTTGCTCCTCGCCGCCGTTCGAGGACGCGCCGGGGTCGACGCGCTGACGAAAGCGTACGGGTGCGATGGGCGCATGGGGACGGGGTCCGCCAAGTCCGCATACCGGTCGGTACAGAAACCGCGCGGGGCGCCCGGCGGACGTTCGTCCGGCGGCCGTTCGGTGCCCGTACGGGGGCCGTTCGGTGCCCGTTCGGAGGCGCTTCGGTGCCCGTTCGGCGGCCCTTCGGCGCTCGTTCGGAGGCGCTTCGGTGCCCGCTCGGGGTCGGCCGGCCGTGCCCGTTCGGGGGCGGTTAGCGCTCCGTGCCGGATTCGTGCTGGGCGGTCTCGACGGTGTGGTGGAGGTCGGCGGTGGCCTCCAGGGTGGCGCCCGTGGTCAGGGCCAGGCAGGCGGCCAGGGCCAGCGCGACGGCCCGCAGCCGGGTGGCCGGGGCGGTGGACGGGCGGGGCTGGAGGAGGGCCGCGACCCGCCGCGGGACCGGGCCGGAGTGGGCGGCGGCGACCAGCCGGGGCCGGGCCGGCCAGGGCGAACGGCTCGCGGCGAGGGCGGCCCGGCCGACCGCGCGGGCCGTCACGGCGCGATCGCCGATCCGGGCGGCGGCCACCTCGTCGGCCCAGCGCTCCAGGTGGTACCCGAGGGGCGCGCGCAGGGGGCGGAGCGCCGGGTGGACGTCGGAGGCGTGCTCGGCGAGGGCGAGGAAGACGTGGTGCCGGCCGGTCAGGTGGGCGCGCTCGTGGGCGAGCAGGGCGGAGCGCTCGGGCCCGCTGAGGGCGCGCAGCATCCCGGAGGTGACCACGATCCGGCCGGGCTCGCCGGTCCGGCCGGGGCGGCGCAGGCGACCGGGGAGGGCGAAGGCGTCGGCGCGCTCGTCGTCCAGCACGGTGAGCGGGTGGTCGGCGGGGTGCCGCAGCCGGGCCAGTGCCTGCCGCCAGGCCGTCCGGGCGGGGCCGGGCACGAGGCGCGGGGCGGGGCGCGCGGCTGAGCGCCGGGCGGGGTCCAGCGGCCCGCGCTCGGCGCGCGCCCGGCGCATCGAGGCGTGGCGGGGGCGCGTGTCCGGATGCTGGTCGGCGTCCGTCCCGGTGCGCTTTACGGCGCGCGTTGCGGTGCGCGTCACGGCGCTCGTTGCGGTCGCCGTCTCGGCGCCCGGCTCGGTGCCGCAGAAGGCATCCGAGGTGGGCAGTGCGGCCCGGGCGGTGCGCAGTTCCAGGCACCGGCGGCGGGTCGTCCGTACGGCCAGCGCGGTCAGCGCGGCCAGGGCGAGGCCGGCCACCGCTGCGGCGAGCGGGGCGCTGGGCGCGGCGGCGGTGAGCCAGGGCAGCGAGAGGTGGCCGAGGGCGGCGACCGGGGGCAGCTGGAGCAGTCCGGCGGTGGCGAGCAGTCCGAGCGAGCAGAGGGTGCCGCCGGCCAGGACGGTGGCGGTGCCGGCCAGCAGCCAGGCGGCGGCGCGCGGCGGCAGCGCCTCGGCGAGCCGGCGGGCCAGCGGGACGGTCAGGAAGGGCAGCAGCAGCGGCGCCCAGACGGCGATCATCACGGGGCGCCCGCCGATCCGGGGCCGCCCGTCGGTCGGGGGCCGCCGTCGGCGCCGTGGGTGCCGTCGAGGGCGTGGGTGCCGTCGCCGAGCAGGGCGCGCAGCAGCTGCTCGTCCTCGGCGGAGAGGTCGGAGACGAAGCGGGCGAGCACGGTGGAGCGGTCGGCCTCGCGGCCGAGCTCGGTGTGCATCCGGCGGGCGGCGAGGCCCGCCGTGTCCTGGACGGTCGGGGTGTAGGCGTAGGCGCGGCCGGTCCGGGTGCGTTCGACCGTGCCCTTGTCGTGCAGCCGGGCCAGGATCGTCGCGATGGTGGTGCGGGCGAGGTCCCCGCCGAGCGCCGTCTGGACGTCCTGCGGGGTCATCGGCTGCCGGGCCGACCACAGGGCGGCCAGCACCTCGGACTCCAGCTCCCCGGCGGGCCGGCGGGCGGACGGTACGTCGGACATGGCGGCGCTTCCTCCAGCTTTCGTCTACAGTCATGTAGACCGTCTACGTCACTGTAGACGGTCCCGGGTGGGTCCGCCGCGCGTCGCGGCGACCGCCCCCCAACGTACGGGAGGTCCGCCAGCCTTGCTCCAGTTCCCCGCCGATCCGGCCGTTCACCTCGCGATGGGCACCCACCTCGCCGTGAACCCGCTGGACGCCTCCTCGCTGCTCGCCGCCTTCGGGGCGTTCGGCATCGCCGTGGTGCTGTTCGCCGAGACCGGCCTGCTGGTGGGCTTCTTCCTGCCCGGCGACTCACTGCTGTTCACCGCGGGCCTGCTCTGCGTGCCCGGCGCCACCAAGGGCCCGCAGCTGCACCTGTGGCAGGTGCTCCCCGCCGCCCTGATCGGGGCGCTGGCCGGGGCCCAGGTCGGCTACCTGATCGGCCGGCGCGGCGGCCGGGCGCTGTTGGGCCGAACCAAGCGCAAGAGCCTGCTGGAGGGCGTGGCGCGGGCCGAGGAGCTGCTGGCCAAGTACGGCCACGGCAAGGCGATCGTGCTGGCCCGGTTCATCCCGGTGGTCCGTACGGTGCTGAATCCGCTCTGCGGCGTACTCGAAGTGCCGGTGCGCTCGTTCACCTTCTGGCAGGTGGCGGGCGGTGCGGTCTGGACCGTCGGCGTGGTGCTGGCCGGGTACGGGCTCGGGTCCTCGATTCCCGGGATCGACCAGTATCTGCTGCCGATCATCGGTCTGGTAGTAGTTGTCTCCGTGCTCCCCATTGTTCTCGAACTGTTCCGCGCCCGTAAGGCGCGCCGTCACGGAGGTGACGTGTGATGTCCTCTCGGGCTCTCGCCGTGTACGACGGCAGTGGCATCGACGGCGGCCTCTACACCCAGGTCAACAAGTGGGCGCAGTCCGCCCCGGCCTGGCTGGACGACGTGATCAAGGTCTGGTCCGCGATCGGCCTCGGGCTGTTCGCCCTGTTCATGCTGTACGCCTGGTGGCGGGCGCGCGGCGCCGACTCCGCGGTGATGGCCAAGGTGCTCGCCTCCCCGGTGATCGTGGTCGTCGCGTACGGCATCAACTCCGTGCTCAAGGGCATGGTCGAGGAACTCCGGCCGTGCGCGCAGATCAAGGGCAGCGTCTCGCTGGAGACCTGCCCCGCCGCCGGTGACTGGTCCTTCCCCAGCAACCACTCGGTGATCGCCTTCGCCGCCGCGATCTCGCTCTGGTTCGTCAGCCGCCGGCTCGGCGTCGTCGCCACCGTCTTCGCGGCCCTGATGGCCGCCTCCCGCGTCTGGGTCGGCGTGCACTACCCCCACGACGTGGCGGTCGGCGCCCTCGTCGGCACCCTGGTCGCACTGGTGCTGGCCCCGCTGGCCGGACGCTGCGGACCGCTCGTCGACAGGATGCGGTCGGGCGCGCTGCGGCCGCTGCTCGGCCCCGGCACGGTGCCGGTGGTGACCCGCGGGTACGCCTCGCACCGCGCGCAGTAGAACCCAATTCGTGAGCGGCCCGCCCCTTGTCCGGTTTCGGACGGCGGGTGGAGCATGTGAGCCGGGCGTGCGGCCCCCGACGGGGGCGCCCGCCCGGCTCAGTCGTGCTCGGGGCGCGAAGGCACCGGGCGCCAGCGGAGGGGAGTGCCGTATGCCGTACCGACTCGACATCACACAGGGGGACTGGCCGGGCGACCTGCTGCACAAGGGCGTCGAAGGACTGCTCGCCGAGGCCATGGTGCTCACCCTCGCCACCGCCGGCCACGAGCACGGACCGCACGCCAACCTCGCCTTCTTCGCCTACGACGAGGACCTCGTCCTCTACTTCGTCAGCGAGCGCTCCACCCGGCACAGCCACCACCTCGCCGAGGAGGCCCGGGCCGCCGCCACCGTCTTCCTGCCGCCGCCCGTCTTCGGCGAGCAACTGCGCGGACTCCAGCTGACCGGCAGCGCGGGCGAGGCCTGGGGGCACCAGGCGGAAGCCGCGCTGGCGGCCTACCAGGGGCGGTACCCGGCCTTCGCCCAGGACGAGGAGGTCCGGCGGCAGTACCTCACCGGGGGCGGGGCGGCGGCGCTGTACCGGTTCCAGGTCGAGGAGCTCACGGCGGTCGACGAGCCCAACTTCGGACGGCGCAACTACCTGCGGGCACGGGTGGCGCGGGAATAGCCCACCGGCCCGTCCGGCCCACCTCGGCTGCGCGGCCCCGCCGCAGGGCGTGGCTCAGAGGGCGCTGCCCCGGCGCCACGGGACCCGGCGCGGGCGGCCGTTGCGGACCACCGCCACCCCGAGACCGGCGACGGCCGCCATCAGGACGGCATCCAGGGCGCCGGCGATCGCCAGGTCCTTCGCGAAGTCGACATCGCCCGGGGCGGTCGCGGCCGCCACGCCCTCCGGGTCGTAGCGGACCACCAACCGGTCGCCGACGGCGTGCGCGTGGAGGCTCCCGGACACCGTGCCGTTGGGGATCGGCAGGCCGAACTCGCCGACCAGGTCGTACGTCGAGCTCGGGTGCTTGTCGCCGGGGTGGTCGTGCACCGCCGACACCCGCGCCGTCACCGTGACCCCGCGGGCGTTCAGGATCACCGCGTCCCGGGCCGAGACCACCTCGCCGAGCGCACCGCCCCACAGCGCCACCGACAGGATCGCCGCCCAACAGCCCACCGGCCCCAGCAACCGGACCAGCCCCACGATCCACCCGACCCCGAGCACCAGCCCGAGCAGCGACGCCGTCCCGAACCCCACGTACGTGCTCACCGCCACCAGCCCGAACGTCCCGGCCGGCACCGCCGCCACCAGCGCGGCCGCCAGCGCGACGGTCCCGCGTCTCGTCCTCGTCCCCGCCACTGCTTCCCCCGCTCCTCACGACGCCGGGGTGGAACGCTACGCCCGGCCCCTGCCGCCTCCGGGCGGGGGTCAGGAAGTCGGCCGGTCCGACTTCCCGGTCATCGTCGGCGGCTCCGGCCCGGCCCGAGCCGCCGACGGACGCACTTCCCTGGGCAGATGGTGGTCGTGGGTATGCGTCAGGAGGTCGGCCCCGTGCGCTCCAGCCAGTCCGCCAGGCTGCCCCGGCTCATGCTCACGGCGGCATCGATGTCGATCATCCCGGTTCCGTCGAGAGCGAAGCCGCCGCCGTTCTCGAAGAGGGAGACGATGGGCTCATAAGGGTCCGGCAGTCGGGGCACGGCTCGGCCGGATTCCTGGAGGGCGGCGAAATGCAGCGCTCCCACGCAGCTTTGCCGGACGGCATTGCTCTGCAACGCACAGCTCTTCGAGACCCGTTCGACCAACTCGGCGTCGGCGCGAACGGACGGGTCGATCAGGGCCGCCACATCGAAGAACGGCCACGTGTCCGAACCCAATTGCTGGGCCCACAGTGCCGAACGCCGGAGAAACTCCTTCATGAGCGAGACCCGAAGCCGGGGATCCGTCTCCTCTGGGTCCCATTCGACGTTCGTCAGTCGATCGGCCAGGGCGTGCACACTGTTCACGATTCTTTCCTCTGCGCGAGAATCCAGGCGGCAACCTCGTCAAGATTGCTCAAATCGCCGGCTATGGGGAAATCTGGCTTATCGAGGCCGAGCCCGCGCCAGGCGAAGAACGGGTCCTCGCGGTGTTCGTGGGGCGCCACCTCGTGTGCGCCCCAATCGCCTGGGGTTGGCCAGTGGGTGCCGTCCTCCCAGCGACCTCGTCGGTACGGAAGATTGTGAGGGGGTTCCATGAGTATACTCTCGACGCCTTCATGGCAGGCCCAGCGGAAGAATCTTGTGGATTCTTCCGGGGTGAGCGTTCCCGCTTCCGCCTTTAGCCACATTTCGGATATGTGGTCCATGGGTGCGAACCGGCCGGTTGCCGGACTTCCGTCCGGCGGTACCGGTACGTCTTTGTGGGTGTTCTCGAAGATGTGGTTCTTGATTCTCTTGAGGACATCCAGATCGTAGCCAGTATTCGCGGCGATCCGTTCGGTGTCGCCGGTGGCCCGGCGGACTTGCTCGTAAATCTGCCGGGCCTTTTCGGATTCGGCTGGGTCGACGTACTCCGACCCTCCGGTTCTGGGCAGGTATTCGGGGCCTTCCGCCGTCCGAGCCGGCCGGCGGCCGGACCCTCCCCCCGGTGCGGCCGCGCTGCCGGCGGCGCCGAGGACGAGGTCGAGGGGCATGACGGGGCCGGTTGTGAAGGCGGCGTCGTAGCCGTAGGCGAGGCCGGCGCCGGTGACCATGCGGCCGGGGAGGGTGTCGGCGGCGTTGGCGACCTTGGCCAGGCCGGTGAGGGCGACGGAGGCGCCCTCGGCGCGTTCGGCGGCGTTGGCGACGGCGCGGCCGCCGGCGCCGAGGCCGCCGCCGGCGGCGCCCATGAGTTCGCCGGCCTTGCCGGAGTCGACGGCCTCCTGGAGGCTGTAGCCGCCGTCGTCGAAGAACTCGACCCGGATCGGTTGGGCGACGGCCAGATCGACGGTGATGGCCTCGACGGCGCCGAACGCGGCGCCGACCAGGACGGTGGCGGCGATCATGGCAATGGTCTCGGAGACGGTCACGCCCAGGGCGGCGGCCGTGGCGACGATGCCCGCGGTGGCGGTGAGGGCGGCGCCCTCGGAGATGCCCAGGGTGAAGAAGGCCAGTGCGGTGCCGGCGACCAGGGTGCCGCCGACGATCGCGGCCTCCTCCTCCAGTTTCTTGATCGCCTTGTCGACCTCGTGGGCGAAGTCGCGCAGGGCCTTGGCCAGGCTGCGGCAGGCCTCGGCGGTCTCGGGCAGCCAGCCCTTGCCCTTGCCCGCGCTGTCCTTGCCCCCGTAGTACCGGCCCCAGAACGTGCCGAAGGCGTCGATGGCGGGGCCGTGGTTGTTGGCGACGATGGCGGCGGCGGCCTGGTTGGTGGGGGCGGTGACGTTGTCGAGGGCGGTGGCCATCGCCTCCCAGGCGTCGGCGACCGTGCGGAGCTTGTCGGGGTCGGCGTCGGGCCACCACATCCCGGTGAGTTTGCGGACGGCCTTCGCCGCCGTGGACTCACCCATGCGCCGGCCCCGTTCGGGGGCGGCGGCCGGTCATGGCGTCAGGCCCTTCTTGACGTGGTCGTCGGCGCCGGTGTGGTTGTCGGCGTGGGCCCGCAGTCCCTCGCCGATGCTGGTCAGGCCCTTGACCAGGACGTCGAGCGCGGAGAGCACGTGGTCGTGCGGGGTGTTGTAGGCCGCCGCGAACTCCTTGCCCTGCTTGTCGTCGCCCCACGGGCCGCCCGCGTCGGCGAGGCTGTGCCGGAGCTTGTCGAGGGCCTCCTTGAGCGCCTTGCCCTGGTTCTCGAACGTCGGTGCGGCGTCCGTGAGTTGCCCCGGCCGGATCTTGAACTCCGGTCCGCCGGCTTTCGCGGCGTCATCACTCACGGCATCGTCCCCCGTACTGTCCGTTCGTCAGAAAAGTGCGAAGGACAGGACGGTGGGACGGTCTACGGGGTTCCGGCGGGGTGGCGTGAGGTGGGTCACCCCGCCTGCCTGGGACGGCCCGGGCGGGCGGGGTGGCGGTCGGTCAGTGGCCGCCCTTGAGGTTGAGGACGACGACTCCGACGATGATCAGGGCGATGCCGAGGATCTGCAGCTTGCCGAGTGATTCGCCGAAGGCGACCACGCCGATCCCGGCGACCGCGGCCGTTCCGGCGCCGGACCAGACGGCGTAGGCGACCGAGACCGGGATGTGCTTGAGCGCGCGGCCGAGCAGGTAGAAGGAGAGGGCGTAGCCGACCCCGACGCCGAGGCTGGGCCAGAGGCGGGTGAACCCCTCGGTGAGTTTGAGGCAGCTGGTGGCGCAGACCTCGCTCAGGATGGCGAGGGTGAGCAGGACGTAGGGCATGTCGCTGTCAAACGGCCGGGGCGGCGGAGAGCTTCCCCAGCAGCGCCACGTCGGCGCGCTCCAGGCTGTCCAGCAGGGTGATCCGCCGGCCGTCGGGCATCGGGACGGCGGTGGAGGGCACGGCGAGCACCGCGCAGCCGGCCGCGGCGGCGGAGGCGACCCCGGTGGGGGTGTCCTCGACGGCGACGCAGGTGGCCGGGTCGAGGCCGAGCCGCTCGGCGGCGGCGAGGTACGGGTCCGGCGCGGGCTTGGTGCGGGGGGTGTCCTCGGCGGCCATGGTGACGGCGAACCAGTCGCGGCCGATGGACGACAGGACGAGGTCCACCACCAGGCGGGGGGAGGCGGAGACCAGCGCGGTGGGCACCCGGGCCTCGCGCAGGGCGGCCAGCAGGTCGAGCGCGCCGGGGCGGGGCACCGTCTCGGCGGCGACCTTGGCGGCGAAGGACTCGCCGAGCACCGTGGCGAGTTCGGCCTCGGGGCGGCTGGTGCCGCTGACCCGGTGCAGGTGGGCGGCGGTGTGCTCGACGGCCTGGCCGAGCACTTCGGGGGCGTCCTGGTCGGTGAGCGGGTGGTCCAGCTCCTCGGCGAGTTCGGCGGCGGCCTTCCACCACAGCTGCTCGGTGTCGACCAGGGTGCCGTCCATGTCGAAGAGGACGGCGGCGGGCAGGGGGACGGGGGCGGAATCAGGAACGACGGTTTCAGGCATGGCGGTACCTTCGGTGGTTCTTCTGTGGGTGCAGAGGCGGTAACGAGGATCCCAGACGGGCCGCTCAGACGGTTCGGCGGTCCACCAGTACCGGGCGGTCCGGCAGGGTGAGCTCGGCGCGCGAGCCGGCCGGCAGGGCGGCGGCGGCCTCGGTGGGCAGGTCGGCCTTGACCTCGGTGCCGTCGTCCAGGCGGACGGTGAGCCGGGTGACGGCGCCCAGGAAGGACGCGGTGACCACCTGGGCCGGGCCGGTCGCGGACGGGGTGAGGACGACGTTCTCCGGGCGGACCAGCACCTGGAGTTCGCCGTCGGCAGGCGCGGTGCCGTCGACCGCGTGCCGGCGGCCGAGCACCTCGACGCCGTCCGAGCTGCGGGTGCACGGGATGCGGCTCATGGTGCCGACGAACTCGGCGACGAAGGCGGTGGCCGGCCGGCCGTACAGCTCGGACGGGGTGGCGCACTGCTCCAGCTTCCCGGCCCGCAGCACGGCGACCCGGTCGGCCATGGACAGCGCCTCCTCCTGGTCGTGGGTGACGAACAGGGTGGTGATGCCCAGCTCCTGCTGGAGGCGGCGGATCTCCTCGCGCAGCTGGAGGCGGACCTTGGCGTCCAGCGCGGACAGCGGCTCGTCCAGCAGCAGCACGCGCGGCTGGAGGGCGAGCGCGCGGGCGAGCGCGATGCGCTGCTGCTGGCCGCCGGACATCTGGTGCGGGTAGTGCTCGGCGCGGTGCGGCAGGCCGACCAGCTCCAGCAGCTCCTGGGCGCGCTTGCGGCGCTCGGCCTTGCCGGTGCCGCGCATCCGCAGCCCGAAGGCGACGTTGTTCAGCGCGGTGAGGTGTGGGAAGAGGCTGTACGACTGGAACACCATGCCCGCGTCGCGCTTGTGGGCGGGGATCGCGGTGATGTCCTGCCCGTCGACCAGCACCTCGCCGGAGTCGTGCTGCTCGAAGCCGGCCAGGATGCGCAGCGCGGTGGTCTTGCCGCAGCCGGACGGGCCGAGCAGGGCGAGCAGTTCACCGGGCCGGACGGTCAGGTCCAGGCCGTCGAGGGCGGTGGTGGCGCCGAACGCGCGGCGCAGCGAGCGGAACTCGACGGTGGCGCCGCCGGCGGCGGTCGCGGCCCGGGAGGCGGTGGCGGTGGCCGTGGTCATGGCTGGTAACTCCTGGAGAACGGGGGGTGGTTCAGGACCGGGCGGCCTTGCGGCCGCGGCCGACGGCGGACATCAGCAGCAGGACGAGCCAGACGATCAGCAGGCTGAGCATCGACACCGCGACGGACATCTGGCCGTCGCTCTTGCCGTTGGAGTTGATCCACACCGAGAAGGGGCCGAAGCCGAGGATGGAGGCGGTGGTGAACTCGCCGAGCACCAGGGCGACGGTGAGCACGGCGCCGTTCAGCAGCGCGCTGCGCAGGTTCGGCAGGACGACGGTGAACACCGCGCGCAGCCAGCCGGCGCCGCAGTTGCGGGCGGCCTCGACCAGGGTGACCACGTCCACGCCGCGCAGTCCGGCGTCGATCGCCCGGTAGGCGAACGGCAGGGCCATCAGCACGTAGGCGATGACCAGGACGATCGGGAAGTCCGGGTCCTGGATGGCCACGATGGTCTGGAAGAACGGGGTGTCCTGGAGGTAGTCCGGGCCCCAGCGCAGCACGCCGATGATGCCGGTGGTGAGGGCCACCACCGGGACGACCAGCGGCATCGAGCACATGACCTCGATGACCGGGCGCAGCCTCGGCGCGCCGAGCCGGGCGGCGAGCACCGCGGGGACGAGCAGGAGCAGCAGCACCGCCACGGTGACGGCGGCCAGTTCGAGGCTGAGCACCAGGCTGTCGGTGAAGCCGGGGGCGTTCAGCAGCTCGGTGTAGGCGCGGAAGCTGGTGCCGCCCTTGTTGTCGTCGATGCTGAACCACAGCGAGGCGGCCATCGGCACCGCGAAGTAGATCCCGCAGAGCAGCAGGACCAGGCCGCGGCCGAAACGGATGCGATTGATCAGGCGAGCCACTTGGCACTCCGGCGCTGAAGGGGCAGGTACACGGCCATCACCAGGCAGGCGACCACGATCATGTCGAGGCCGAGGGCGAGGGCGAGGTTGCCCTGGCCGACCAGGACGTTGCCGGACAGCGCGTCGCCGATCTGCATCGAGATCAGCGGCACCGAACTGCCCACCATGGCCTCGGCGGTGGCGTACGCGGCGAAGGAGGCGCCGAACAGCAGCACGAAGCCGCCGAGCAGCGAGGGCAGCAGGACGGGCAGCGCCACGTGCCGCCAGTACTGCACGCCGGTGGCGCCGTTGTTGTACGCGGCCTCGCGCCACTGGACCTTGAGGCCCTCCAGGGCCGGGGTGATGGTGATGACCATCAGCGGCACCAGGAAGTACAGGTAGACCACGGACAGGCCGGAGAAGGTGTAGAGGTTCCAGCCGTGCTTGGTCAGGCCGAGCTTCTTGGTGACCTCGCCGGAGTTGCCGAGGGTGGCGACGAACATGAAGGCCAGCGGGACGCCACCGAAGTTGGCGAGCACGCCGGAGGCGGACATCACGGCCTCGCGGAAGGCGCGGAACCGGGAGGTCGCCACGGCCTGGGCCAGCGGCAGGCCGACCACGGTGGCGATCAGTGCGGTCAGCAGGGAGAGCTTCACGCTGCCCCACAGGGCCGTCCAGTAGGCGCCCTGGAGCGAGCCGGTGAGGTTGTCGAGGGTGAAGGTGCCGCCGCCGTCGGGGGCGTCCGAGGAGGTGGTGAAGGCGCCGATGACGATCGCGACGGCCGGCAGGCCGAAGCCGATCGCGAAGAAGAGGATCAGGGGGAGGGCGGCGAGCCAGGCGCGGCTGCCGCGGGCCCGGCGCGCGGCCGGGCGGGGGGCCTCGGTGTGCACCGTGGTGGCGGTGACCGGGGCCGGGGCGGGGGAGGCGGGGCCGGGGGCGCCCCCGCCGCTCTGGGCGGCGGAGGCGCTGGCCGGCACCGGGGTGGGAGCCGTAGTCATCAGTCAGATCAGCCCGAGATCGCCTTGGCCCAGTTCTCCGTCACGACCTTCTTGGCCGCGGTGGTCTGGTCGTCGGTCGGGAAGGTGGTGAAGGGCTTCTCGACGGCCGGGAGCTTGGCGGCGGTGGCCGTGTCCAGGGTGCCCGCGGCCTTCATGGCGTCGAACAGGGCCGGGGTGGCGTAGCCGCCCAGGAAGCCGTTCTGGCCCTCCGCGCTGTAGAGGTACTCCTCCCACAGGCGGGCGGCGGCCGGGTGCGGCGCGTCCTTGTTGATGGCCTGGTTGTAGAAGTTGGCGTAGATGCCGTCGGACGGGATGCTGACCTGCCAGTCGATGCCCTTGTCCTTGAACTTGTCGGCGTAGCCGGCGTTCAGGTAGGACCAGTCGATGGTGATCGGGGTCTCGCCCTTCTCGATGGTCGCGGGGGTGACCTCGACCGGGTTGAAGTTGCCGGCCTGCTTCAACTTGCCGAAGAAGTCGATGCCGGGCTGGATGTTGTCCAGCGAGCCGTTGTTGGCCAGGGCGGCGGCCATGACGGCGCTGTACGCGGCGTTCGCCTTGGTCGGGTTGCCGTTGAGCGCGACCATGCCCTTGTACTCGGGCTTGAGCAGGTCGGCGAAGGTCTTCGGGCAGGCCGACACCTTCTTGGCGTCGCAGGCGATCGAGATGTAGCCGCCGTAGTCGTTGTAGCTCAGACCGTTGGCGTCCTTCATGGTGGCCGGGATCTTGTCGAAGTCGGCGACCTTGTAGGGGGCGAACAGGCCCTGCTTGCCGCCGGAGGTGGCGAACGCGGCACCCAGGTCGACCACGTCGGGGGCGCGGTCCTGGCCCTTGCGGGAGGTGATCGCGTTGATCTCGTCCTGGCTGGAGCCGTCCGGGTTCTCGTCCTCGATGTCGATGCCGTACTTCGCCTTGAAGCCGTCCATCAGCTTGCCGTAGTTCGCCCAGTCGCGCGGCAGCGTGATGACGTGCAGCTTGCCCTCCTTCTTGGCGGCGGCGACCAGGGCGTCCATGCCGCCGAGGTCGGCGGCCGAGGTGGCGGTCTTGGCGCTCTTGCCGCCCGCGGCGTCGCTGCCGGACTTCGCGGAGGAGGAGCCGGCGGAACCGCAGGCGGTGAGGGACAGCGCGGCGGCGGTCAGGACGGCCGCGAAGGCGGCGGAGCGGGCACGGTGCACGGACACGGGTCAGTCTCCTGAGAAGGGGGAACTGCAAGCGGGTGTCTAGATCGGGGGATCGGCGAGTGGCGATCCGGAGCCGTCCGGGGAGTTCGAAGGCGTCCGAGTTGACTAGCCAACTTCGCTGACGGAGGTAAGTAACCCGAAGTTCGGTGACGGGAAGGTGAACGGACGGCCCAGAACCGGGGTCGGGTGCGGGAACGGTGGAATCCGGCCATCGGAGCGTGATCCGTTCGGTGCGATGCTCGAACGGCGCAGCGGGATAAGGTCGGGCTGTCCGTGCCGGTACGGCTGCGCTGGACACCGCCCCTGGAGGGTCAATTGAGTGACGTGGCAGTGGGGCCCGGGCGCCCCGTCGAGCGCACGGCCGGAGCCCTGTACCGCAAGGTGGCCGCCGATCTGCGCGAGGCCATCACCACCGGCGCGTACGGCGAGGCCGGCCGACTGCCCGCGGAGGGCGCGCTGGCCGAGCAGTACGGGGTCTCCCGCGGCACCGTCCGCCAGGCGCTCGCCGTGCTGCGCTCCGACGGGCTGGTCACCTCCCGCCGCGGCACCCGACGGGTGGTCCTCGGCGGCGCCCGGGTGCAGAGCTTCTCCGAACTGCTCAGCTTCACGCACTGGGCGTACTCGATGGGCGAGGAGCCCGGCGGCATCCTGGACTCCCTGGTGCGCCGCCCGGCCGACGCGGCCGAGCGCGAGCAACTGCGGCTGGAGCCAGGCGCCGAGGTGTACGTGACGGTCCGGCTGCGGACGCTGTCCGGCACCCCGGTGATGGTCGAGCGGACCATCTACCCGCCGCGGGTCGGCGAGATCGTCGCCGAGCTGCCGCCGGACGTCGTCTCGCACACCGAGGTGCTGCGCGAGCACGGCATCCTGTTCACCGACGCCGACCACACCATCGACATCGTCGCGGCCAACGCCGAGGACGCCCGGCTGCTCGGCTGCCGCCGGGGCGGCCCGCTGCTGCGCGAGCGGCGGCGCACCACCGACCCGACCGGCACGCCGGTGGAGTGGTCCCAGGACCGCTACCTGCCCGGCACGGTGGCGTTCAGCGTGCACAACTCGCTGGCCACGTCGGCGCTTTCGCGGCACGCCCGGGAGCTGGACTGAGCTCCCGGACGGCCGCGCCGCTTCGGGGCCTGGCCGAGCCGCTTCGGGGCCTCAGCGCATGAGCGAGGCGAGCAGCGGGCGGTAGTGCTCGAAGTCCGGCGTCTCCAGGCCGGGCTCCTTCGCCTGCTCGTCCCACCGGCGCACGGCCACCGCATCGACAGCGCCCGGGAGTTGGGCGAAGGCGGCGGCCTCCTCGGCGCCCATCGGGCCGCCCTGGACGGTGAGGGTGTACGCGGAGGCCTCGGAGAGCCGGGCCCGGTAGCCGGGCTCGACCGCGCACAGGTAGCGCTTGGCCGCCACGTGCAGCCGGACCGGCTCGGTGACCTCCGGGCCGAACCAGGCGGCCAGCCGGTCGGCACCCGTGTGGCTGTGCCGATTGTCCTGACCTTGCATCAGATCTCTTCCGTGCAAGGCGCCGTGGAAGTGCCCGACGTCGTGCAGCAGGGCCGCGGCGACCAGGTGGTCGGGGGCCCTGGCGGCCTCGGCGGCGGCCGCGGCCTGGAGCATGTGCTCGGCCATGGTGACCGCCTCGCCCAGGTACTCCCCGGCACCCTCACCCGCGAACAGCCCGGCCAGTTCGTCCAGGGCGGCGGTGCGGCGGTGCAGCACGGCGAGGGTGGAGGCGAGCGAGTCGAGATCCGCGTAGCACCCCTGGAGGTGCCGGTGGCCGTCCTGCCGGAAGGCCGTACGGGCGTGCAGCAGACGGGTGTTGTCGAAGACCAGGCAGTCGCCGGGGCCGAGCCGGAAGGTCAGCTGGAGCTCGGGGCGCAGGGTGATCGCGGCGAAGCGGCGGTAGGCGGCGTAGAAGGCCGTCAGGTCGTCCGGGCCGGCGCGCAGGGTGCCGATCGAGCGGTTGTTGAACCGGACCTCGCGGATCCTGCCCAGCGGGTCCACGTCGATCAGCGGGCGGTCGGCGCGCAGTTCGGTGCGGCGGTCGCGGAAGACGAAGGGGACGGGGGTGCGGGTGAGCGTCGCGAAGTCCCCCGGGGCCTCGGCCCGCAGGAGCTCCGCCGCCTTGAAGCCGTCCACCAGGCCGGAGTCGCCGCCGGTCGCCGAGTTCTCCAGGCAGTGCAGCAGTTGGAGGGTGGGCACCGGGTCGCGGTACGGGTTGTCGGTGTGCGGGGCGATCGCCTTGTCGGTGAACGCGAGGTTGTTCGGATCCGGCTCGACCCGGACGTCGAACAGCTCCCCGTAGTTGGTGACCCGGACGTACCCGAAGCTCTCGGCCACCCGCAGCACCTGCCCCTCCACGGCGGGCACCCCGCGCAGCACCGCGAAGCCGCTGCGCCGTACGGCGGCCAGGACGGCGGCCTGCTCGGCGGGGTCGGTGAGGTACGTCCCCCAGCCGGCCTCGGGGATGCCGCGCCGGAAGTCCGCCGCCACCCACAGGCGCTTGTCGGCCTCCGTCCGGCCGTCGCCGCCCTGTTCGCCGGTGATCCACTCCAGCGGGTAGCGCGACCGGTGCCCGTCCGACCAGAGCACCTCCAGGTTGCCGTCGATCTCCGTGCTCGCGGCGATCGTGAGGTCGTCCACCAGGTCGTCGATCTGGAACAGCTTCTGCCCGTTGCGCGGGTCCCGGCACTCGGCGCAGGGGCAGTTGTCGCGCAGCCAGTACGGCGGCAGCTCGGTCATGGGTCTCCTCCTCGGCGGCGGCTCTGTGGGTGAAGTTGTATAGCCAACTTCACCGGCCTGGTCGGAGCCTGCCGCTCCCCGATGAGTTCCGCGTGCCGGGCGGATGAACGCCTGGGGAACTGTCCGTCGAGACCGCCGTCAGATCCCTTGCGCGCATGGCCCTGGCCTGCTCGGATACGCCGGTGCTCGATCAAGAGGCAGCACGGCGGCCTTCTGCATCGAGCACGGCGACGGCGTGACGCTCGACACCGAGGACCTGGCCGACGACGCCCGCAAGTTCCGCTACCTCGCCGAGGTGCCCGCCTGACCAGGAGGGCGCATCACAACTCCAGCAGCATGATGTCGTGCTCCGCCGCGCCCTCCCACGGAACCGCCGCCCCCACCCGCCGATAGCCCCATGCCCGGTAGGCGGCCTGCGCCGCTGTCGCGTCCGGACGGCTGTTCAGCATCACGCGCCGGTTCTCCAGCCCGCCCACCAGGGCGCGGTGCAGTTCGGTGGCGACGCCCCGCCTGCGCCAGGCGGGGCGTACCGCGAGTTCGAACACTCCGAACGTCCGCTTCCCGTCCTCGAAACGGAGATCCTCGGCTACCGGCTCGATGAGGGTGTCCCACCAGCCCGTGCCGGCGGCCAGCGGGTAGCCGTACGCCATGCCCACGACCGTCCCGTCTTCGAAGGCCACCGTCGCCCGGAACCCCCGCCGCCGCACCTGTGATCGGAAGCGGCGGAACGCGCGTTCGACATCGGGCGGGCCTTCCCCGTACGGCGGTTCGGCGAAGGCCTCGGCGAAAACGGTCTTCAGCTGCTCCTCCAGGTCGGCCGTCCGCTCGCCGTCCAGGGCCTTGATCGTCACCGTCACGCCGTCCGTCCCTTCTTCGCGGCAACTCCGAGGTCCCGCAGTTGTTCCACGAAATCCCGCGCCGGCGCCGTGTTGAGCCGCTCGGCGGTCGCGGCTACGGACCGCAGCCTCTCCACCAGCCGGGCGGACGTCATCCCCTGAGCCGCGTCCGCGCTCGCGCAGGCCTCTGCGCAGGCCTCCTCCACCTCGCCGGCTTTCATGAGTACCTCGGCCAAGCGTGCCCGGTACAGCGCCGCATTACGGGTGTACGTCGGGCCGAGCTGACTCACTGCGGACCGCAAGAACGGGATCGCGTGGACGGGGCGACCGGTTTCCACGTGCCACGCGGCAGTGGCGTAGTCGACCTCGACCCGACCGGCGAATGCCGTCCACCGGGGCGCGGCCGTGTCCTTGTCGGCCCGGTCGTGCCAGGTCAGCGCGACCGAGAGGGCGCGTCGGGCGGCCGCATGATCTCCGGCGGCCGACAACGCGCGTGCGAGCCGCAAGGCCACGACCAATCTCACCTTGGGGCCGCCGTGTCTCTGCGCCAGTTCTCCAGCGGCCGTCGCCGCAGCCATCGCCTCCCAAGGGCGTCGCTGCTCGGCGGCAAGCATGGACAACTTGTCCAGCGCCCTGACCTCCAGTAGCGGATTGCCCACCAGTCGGGCCGAGGCCAGCGCTTCGGTGCAGGCCGCCCGTGCTTGCGCCGGGCGGCCTGCATCGAATTCGATCCATCCGAGGTGAGAGTGCAGGGCGCCGGACAAGGCGTGCAGCTCCCGTCCGACGCGCTCAAGGTACGACCCGTTTGCCACGGCCTTCTCGACCAGCCGTAGTACCTGCAAGGCCGCTTTCTGGGCGACCTTGCCGCCTTGAGAATGGTCGATTGTGTACAGATCGGACACCCTTGCCTGCAGGCGTTGCACGTCCGAAGCTCCGATCCGCCGGCCTCGGGCAACTGGCATGACGGTGGCGCCCAGGATCGCGCCCACATCTACGACGAACTGTCGACGGTCCACGTCCTCATGGTGCCCGCTCGTCGGCCCACTGTGCGCCCTCTCCGGTGGGACATCGAATCCGAGCTCGCCGAGTGGGATGCCCAACATGGCCTCGATCACTGCCTGTTGACCCGGATGAGGCAGAGGCGGCTTCGCCGACTCCCAACGGCGGAGTTGGCGGACGCTCACCGCCGCGTCGATGGCCATGTGCTTTGCCATCTTCGAAAACGCACCGACAAAGGATTCTTGCGTGTAACCGGCGGCCTTTCGGAGGTCGGCCAGCGATCGCGCAGTCAAAGCGCCCCCTCGCACAGAGTCAATCGCTACTGACACTCTGCCACCGGTGCCGGCCGGGCGGGTGTCGTTGATGCCGAAACGTCCGGCGAAACGTCCGGTCACTCAGAGTCCATGGCCCATTCGCAGGCGGTGAACTGAATGCGGCCCACCACTGAGCCGCCGGACCATCCGAGGGAGCGAATCGTGTCCGTCACCGTCGAAGCACCGTCCCCAGTGCTGGCCCCGGCCACGGTCGTCCTGCACTACCGGCCGGAGTCGGCGGGTGCAGCCCGCCGACTCGTGCGGCGCAAGCTCGCGGACTGGGAGTTGCATGACCTGGCCGACGACGCCGAGCTGATCGTTTCCGAGCTGGTCGGGAACGCCGTCAAGACGGGCTGCCTCGCCTTCATGACCGTCAGGATCCGCCGGATCACGGCCCAGATCGTCCGGATCTCAGTGCGGGACGGCTCTCGCACCATGCCCGTACTTATCGCGGCAGGTGACGACGAGGAATGCCACCGCGGCCTCGCGTTGGTCCACAAACTCACGCGCGGGCAGTGGGGTGTCACCCCGGACGCGTTCGGCAAGACGGTGCACGCCGACCTTCGCGTCCCGCCCGGCTGAGGCCGATCCCGCAGCGCCCCCGTTCAAGCCGTGCGGGCGCCCCGGATTCCTCCCCGCGACGGGGAGGTAGTACCAACCGAATCACCTGGGAGAACACCATGAACGAGCCGATCGCCTTCAACCCCGTGTCGCACCCCGACCTCGACTGGTCGGTGGCCCGTGACTCCCACCTGGACGACAAGGTGGAGTGCGCGGCGCTGGCCGCGATGCCGAACGGTGTGATCGCCCTGGCCAACACCAACAACGAGAACGCCGTGGTCGAGCTGACCTCCGGTGAGCTGCGGAAGCTCAAGGCCGCGTTCGTCGCCGGTCAGTACGACCACCTGTTGGGCTGACCACCCGACCCGATGCGGCGGCCACCCGGCTGTGCGGGGTGGCCGCCGCACTCCGCATCGAGCCAAGGAGAGCTGCACCATGACGACTTCGCTGCACCGCCTCGTCGCCGACCCGGAGACCTTCCGCAATGCGTGGCCGGATACCCCGACCGTGTACGACAGGGATGCCGCCGACCTGCGACTGCTGGCCAGTCGCCAGGCGGCCCGCGAGATCCTGGCCGATCCGGACTTGCGGCCGGGGGGTTTCGGGATGGTCCGCGACGGGGTTCTGACCGCTGAACGCCCGGATGCCGATCACCCCACCGACACCTTGGTCCTCAACGGGCTGCACCGGTCGTGGCCGCCCCTGGTGACGTTCTGCAAGGCCCTGTCGACCCAGCTCGGCCACCCGGTCACCGGGAACGTCTATCTGACACCGGCCGGCAGGGCCAGGGGCTTCGGCTGGCTCTGGGACTGCCATCACGTCTTCATCGCACAGGCCGAGGGCGCGAAGCGGTGGCACATGTTCAAGCCGGTGTTCGTCAATCCGCTCGAACACCACAACTGGTCGAAGATCGGGTTCGACCCGGTCGACAAGATGAGGTTCGAGCAGGACGCACCGGACTTCGACGTCACTCTGCGGGCCGGGCAGGTCCTGTTCATCCCCCGAGGGTGGGTCCACGCGGGGCAGAGCACCGAGCATGAACACAGCCTGCACATCACACTCGGCGTACAACTCCTCACCGTGCACTGGGCCTTGAAGAAGCTGCTGGAGCTCGGCGAGGATTCCGAGGGACTGCGCGCCGCTCTGCCCCCGGACGTCGGCGGTCGGAACTTCCTCGACCTCTCGGCACAGCTGTGTTCGGTGCTGGTGGAGTGGGTGACCGGGCAGCCGGCGGAGACGGCCGCGTTGCGGCTCCGATCCGCTCGGCGGCTGTCGGTGCTCAACCGGGAACCGAAGTAGGGCGACGGGCTAACCTCGGGGCGATGCCGAGCAGGAGGATCAGGACGTGGTCTTTCCCGACGACGAATCCGTTGCGGACTGGTACGCCGCCCGGGGTGATCGCTACCGCCCGCCGGGGACCCGGGATGCTCTGGCCCTCGTTCCCGAGGACCGTCCGGAGCCGCATCTGTTCCAGGACGTTCCCCGTCTGGTGGTCGAGTGGGACGGGCGCGCCTGGCGGCCGGTCGCCGTTGCCGAGGACTTCTCGGAGGCTTATCCGCTGATCATGCGGCGGGACGGGGAGCTCATCGAGGCACAGGACGACACGCCCGTTGCGCTGCTTCGGAAGGGCACCGGCCGGCACCGTCGGCCGGTGCTGCCGTCCGACTGACGGACCCTGCGCTCCGGCCGTTCGGGTGAGGGTGCAGGTCGGAGGGTGTTTCGAGGGTGTGGGAGCGCTCGGGGCTGCGGCACTGTCGGGGGGATTCCCCGAGGTGAGAGGCGTGGCGCCATGGCCCATTCCAATACGACGACATCGCCCCCGACGGGGCACGGCGGGCTCAAGCGGGAGGTCGGCCTGGCCGGGCTGCTGTGGGCCTCGGTCGGGGCGATCATCGGCTCCGGCTGGCTGTTCGGGGCGCAGAAGGCGGCGGTGGCGGCCGGGCCGGCGGCGCTGCTGTCCTGGGGGATCGGGGCGGTGGCGATCATCCTGCTGGCGCTGATCCACGCCGAGCTGGGCGGGCTGTTCCCGGTCGCGGGCGGGACGGCGCGGTACCCGCACTACGCCTTCGGCGGGTTCGCCGGGATGTCCTTCGGCTGGTTCACCTGGCTCCAGGCCGCGACCATCGCGCCGATCGAGGTCCAGGCGATGATCAACTACGCCCGGCACTGGACCTGGGCCGACGGCTTCCTCAACAAGGACCTGACGCTGACCGGGACGGGCTTCCTGGTTGCGGCCGTGTTGATGGGCGTGTTCGTCGCGATCAACTTCCTCGGCGTCCGACTGCTGGCGCACACCAACAGCGTGGCCACGGTGTGGAAGGTCGCCGTTCCGATCCTGGCCATCTTCGCCCTCGGGATCACCGAGTTCCACGGGTCCAACTTCTCCGTGCACGGCTTCGCGCCGGACGGCGCCAAGGGCGTGCTCGCGGCGATCAGCACCAGCGGGGTGATCTTCGCGCTGCTCGGCTTCGAGCAGGCCATCCAGTGGGCGGGGGAGAGCCGCAACCCCCGGCGGGACATCCCGCGGGCCGTCCTCGGGTCGGTGGTGATCGGCACGATCATCTATGTGGTGCTCCAGGTGGTGTTCATCGGTGCCCTGCCGCCGGAGACCTTCGCCGGGGGCTGGGGCAAGCTCGACTACCCGGGCATCAGCGGTCCGTTCGCGGGCCTCGCCACCCTGATCGGCCTGGGCTGGCTGGCCACCATCCTGTTCATCGACGCGGTGATCTCGCCCGCCGGCACCGGGCTGGTCTACATCACCTCCAGCTCCCGGGTCACCTACGGCCTCAGCCGCAACGGCTACGCGCCGCAGGCCCTCCAGTACACCGACCGCAATTCGGTGCCCTGGCTCGGCCTGCTGATCGCCTGGGTCGCCGGGGTGATCTGCTTCCTGCCGTTCCCGAGCTGGCAGAAGCTGGTCGGCTTCATCACCTCGGCGGTGGTGCTGATGTACGCGGGCGCGCCGCTGGCCTTCGGGGTGCTGCGCAAGCGGCTGCCGGGGATGGAGCGGTCGTACCACCTGCCCGGCGGTGCGATCATCTCGCCGGTCGCGTTCGCGGTGGCGAGCCTGGTCATCTACTGGTCCGGCTGGGACACCCTGTGGCGACTGGGTCTGGCGATCCTGATCGGTTACCTGCTGCTCGGCGGGTACTCGATGTACGCGGCCTCGAAGGGGGTGCCGAACGCGCCGCGGATGGACTTCAAGGCGGGGCAGTGGCTGCCGGTCTACCTGGTCGGCATGGGGATCGTCTCCTGGCAGGGCACCTTCGGGGTGGGCGCCCAGGGGAACCTGCCGCTGTGGTGGGACATCGGGGTTGTGGTGGTGTTCTCGCTGGTCGTCTACTACTGGGCGCTCGCGGTGGCGCTCCCGGCGGAGGAGATCGAGCGGAACATCCGCGGCGTCGAGGTGGTGGACGCGGGCGGGCACTGAGCCCGCTGCCCGGACGCACGGCGGCCCCGGTCGGGAGGACCGGGGCCGCTCGGCGTGCGGGGCCTTGCCCGGGGTGGGCGCGTGGGACGGACGTGCGTCTCGGACCGACGTCCGGCGTGGACGTCTGAGACTTACGTATCAGACGTTCGTCTCGGACGTCCGTATTGGACGCCCGTCCAGAACTGACGTCCGTCTCAGACGGCCGCGTCCCACGCCGCCCCGGCGGCGGTCAGCGCCGCGTCGGCGTCGCCCCCGGTGGCCGCGGCGAGGGCGCTCAGGCAGTCGCGGACGGTCTCCAGCGAGGCCGCCCGGCCGTAGTGGTTGACCCGCAGCATCTCCGCGGCCAGCGCCCCGCCGCCGGGCTGGACGGGCAGCGCCGGGTCGAGGGCGGCGGCGAGTTCGGCGGCGTGCACCCCGGCCGGGGTGCGCAGGGTGGTGGCCACCGGGGCCGCGGCGGCGTCCTGGTGGACGTAGGGGCTGAGCGTGCCGAGGGCGCGGGCGCCGGCCCGGGTGGCGGCGGAGGCGGCGCGGTGCCGGGCGATCACGGCGGGCAGGCCGTCGGCGGCGATCCGGTCCAGGCAGGCGCCGAGCGCGAGCATCTCCAACTGGGCCGGGGCGTGCGGCAGTACGGCGCGGCCGGCGTCCGTCCAGCGCTCCTTCCAGTCCAGCAGGGAGAGGTAGGAGCGGCGGGGGGCGGCCGGGTTGGCGGCGATCCGCTCCCAGGCGCGCTCGGAGACGGAGACGGCGGAGACCCCGGCCGGGCCGCCCATCGCCTTCTGGCCGCCGATCACGCACAGGTCGATGCCCCACTCGTCGGTGAGCAGCGGCTCGGCGGCGACCGAGGCGACCGCGTCGAGCATCAGCAGGGCGCCGTGCTCACGGACCACGGCGGCGATCCCGGCGACCGGGTTGGTGTTGCCGGTGGCGGCCTCGGCGTGCACCAGGGAGACGAAGTCGATCTCCGGGTGGCTCTCCAGCGCCTTGCCGACCTGCTCGGGGCTCACCGCGCTGTCGAAGGGCACCGCGAGGTCGACGACCGTCGCCCCGCAGGAGCGCAGCCAGTTGCCGAAGGTCTGGCCGTACGGGCCGGTGACGATGTTGAGCGCGGTGGAGCCGGGGTGCGCGGCGCCGCGGATCGCGGCCTCCAGCGGCAGCAGGGCCTCGCCCTGGGTGACGATGACGTCGGCCTCGGTGTGCAGCAGCGCGGCGACCTGGTCCTCGATCGCCGCGAATCCGGCGGCGCTGAGCGGGGGGAGGTCGAGGAAGGGGCTCACGGCTCACGGCCTTTCGCAGGGCGGGTGGTGGGTGCGGCAACGAGTCTGCCCCATCCGCGCTGATGGCACGGAACCCGCCCGTCGGTAGAGTGCGGCCATGAGTGAAGGTGCGGTGCTGCACGTCCGGGGCCGGGTGCTGGTCGGCCCGGAGGAGGTACGGGACGAACTCTGGGTGGTGGACGGCCGGGTGAGCTTCACCCGCCCGCCGACCGCCGGGGACGTCCGGACGGTGACGGGCTGGGTGCTGCCCGGCCTGGTGGACGCGCACTGCCACGTCGGCCTGGACGCGCACGGCGCCGTGGACGCCGAGACCAGCGAGAAGCAGGCGCTCACCGACCGTGACGCGGGCACCCTGCTGATCCGCGACGCCGGCTCGGCCGCCGACACCCGCTGGATCGACGAGCGCGAGGACCTGCCCCGGATCATCCGGGCCGGCCGGCACATCGCCCGCACCCGCCGCTACATCCGCAACTACGCCCACGAGATCGAGCCCGGGGACCTCGCCGCCTACGTGCGGGCCGAGGCCCGGCGCGGCGACGGCTGGGTGAAGCTGGTCGGGGACTGGATCGACCGCGAGCGCGGCGACCTCGCCGCCTGCTGGCCGGGCGACGCGCTGGCCGAGGCGATCGCGGCTGCGCACGAGGAGGGCGCGCGGGTCACCGCGCACTGCTTCGCGGCGGAGTCGCTGCCGGACCTGCTGGCGGCCGGGATCGACTGCGTCGAGCACGCCACCGGGCTCACCGAGGAGCTGATCCCGGCCTTCGCCGAGCGCGGGGTGGCCATCGTGCCGACCCTGGTCAACATCGCCACCTTCCCGCAGCTGGCGGCCGGCGGGGAGGCCAAGTTCCCGGCCTGGTCGGCGCACATGCGGCGGCTGCACGAGCGCCGCTACGACACCGTGGGCGCCGCGCACGACGCGGGCATCCCGGTGTTCGTCGGCACCGACGCGGGCGGCTCGCTGGCCCACGGGCTGGTCGCGGACGAGGTGGCGGAGCTGGTGAAGGCGGGGCTGAGCCCGGCCGAGGCGCTGTCGGCGGCGAGCTGGGGTGCCCGGGAGTGGCTCGGGCGGCCGGGTCTCGAGGAGGGCGCACCGGCGGACTTCGTGGTGTACGAGGAGGACCCGCGGGCGGACGTCCGGGTGCTCGCGGACCCGCGCACGGTGGTGCTGCGGGGGCGGCCGGTGGGGTGACCGGGCGCGGTGGTCGGCTCGGAGCACGGTGATCGTTCGCGGTGACCGTCCGTCGTGACGCCCTGTCGGTATCGGCCGATAGGGTGACGACCATGGCACCGCGTCCACTGAATGAGATCGTCGAGCCCGGCTGGGCCACCGCACTTGAGCCCGTCGCCGGGCAGATCGCCGCGATGGGGGACTTCCTCCGCGCCGAGATCGCGGCCGGCCGCACCTACCTGCCGTCCGGGCCGAACGTGCTGCGGGCGTTCCAGCAGCCGATCGCCGACGTCCGGGTACTGATCGTCGGGCAGGACCCGTACCCGACGCCCGGCCATGCCGTCGGCCTGAGCTTCTCGGTGGCGCCGGAGGTCCGGCCGATCCCGCCGAGCCTGATCAACATCTTCCGGGAGTACGGCACCGACCTCGGCCTGCCGCAGCCGTCCAACGGCGACCTCACGCCCTGGACGCAGCAGGGCGTCCTGCTGCTGAACCGGGCGCTGACCACCCAGCCGCGCAACCCCCGGGCCCACAAGGGCAAGGGCTGGGAGGCGGTCACCGAGCAGGCGATCCGGGCGCTGGTGGCGCGCGGCGGCCCGATGGTGGCGATCCTGTGGGGCAGCGACGCCCGTAACCTGCGCCCGCTGCTGGGCGACATCCCGACGGTGGAGTCGGTGCACCCGAGCCCGATGTCGGCCGACCGCGGCTTCTTCGGCTCGCGGCCGTTCAGCCGGGCCAACGAGCTGTTGGTGCGGCAGGGGGCGCAGCCGGTGGACTGGCGGCTGCCGTAAGGGAGTTGCTCCTGTAGCAGATCCCGGGCCGTGCCGGGCGGCAATCTCACTCCAACGAGTGAAATGACGCTCCGTGAGGCTCATGTGACGGATCGTTTGAGAAGACTGGCGGCTCATCGTTTCACCTGTGTGGGGGTCCCGCCATGTCTTCCCGGTCGTCCCGATCCGTCCAGTCGTCCCGGCCGTCTAGCCGAATCGTTTCCGCATCCGCCGCCGTGGTGGTGAGCACACTGCTCACCGTCGGGCCCGTCCAGGCCGCCCCGGCAGCTCCGGCGGCCACTCCCTCGCCGGGCAAGGCCCGTGCGGTCACCGCCGAAGTCGCCCTGGACGTCAGCTTCCTGAACAAGGCGGTGGACGTCCCGGTGGACATCGCGCTCAACAAGGTGGAGACGCCGGAGCAGCGTGAGGGCTCCGTGCTGACCGCCAAGGTCGCGGGCGTCGACCAGGCCGCCCCGGTCGAGCTGGTCAAGGCGGACCTCGGCAGGTCCGTCACTCGGGTCGACGCCAAGGGCGCCACCGCCTCCGTCAAGCTGGTCAATGCCGACGTGCACGCCCCCGGCCTGCCCGCCACCGCGCTGCTCGGGCTGGAGGCGATGAGCGCCGAGGCCACCTGCCCGGTCGACGGGCAGCCGACCGCGAACGTGGTCGCGCCCGCCAAGCTGACCGTACTGGGCAAGCCCGTCACCGTCGGGCTGTACGGCCCGACCACGGTGGACGTGCCGCTGGTCGGCAGTGTGTCGGTGGAGTTCTCCAAGAGGAGCACCACCACGACCACCGCCGCCGCCTCGGCCCTGGAGGTGCAGGTGGAGGTGAACCCGCTCAACCTGAACGTCGCCAAGGTCACCGGGAAGATCACCGTCGCCTCGGTGAGCTGCGAGAAGCCGTCCGGCCCCACCGCCACCGGCACCCCGAGCACCGCACCGACGTCCGCGCCCGCCGCCCAGCCGGTCGCGGACACCACCGCCTCGCGCACCGCCGTGCCGCAGGCCGCGGTGGAGAAGCCCGAGCGGCTCGCCACCACCGGCGGCAGCAGCGCCACCGGCCCGCTGGCCGCCGGGGCCGCCGCCCTGGTCGCGGGCGGTGCGGCCGCGCTGTGGGCCACCCGGCGCCGCCGGGCCGCGCACGCCCGTCGCGGCTGAGCACCCGCAGCGGTGCGGGGTGCCACGCCCGGCACTCCCGCACCGTGACCGTGCCGATGCGGACGGTTGGTTCACATGCGCGTTACACGAGAGGAACAACCGGGAAACGGCGACTTGCGACGCTACGCGGGCATCCACCACCCAGCAATCGAGGGACACGCCGTGGCAATCAAGGCCGAGTACATCTGGATCGACGGCACCAAGCCGACCGCGAAGCTCCGTTCCAAGACTCGCGTCCTGCCCAACGCCGACAAGATCCCGACCTGGGGCTTCGACGGTTCCTCGACCAACCAGGCCGAGGGCCACGCCTCGGACCGCGTGCTGGACCCGGTGAAGGTCGTCAAGGACCCGATCCGCGGTGGTGACAACATCCTCGTCCTCTGCGAGGTCCTGGAGACGGACGGTACCCCGCACGAGTCCAACACCCGCGCCCTGCTGCGCGAGGTCGAGGAGAAGTACACCGTGCAGGAGTCGATCTTCGGCATCGAGCAGGAGTACACCTTCTTCAAGGGCTCCCGCCCGCTGGGCTTCCCCGAGGGCGGCTTCCCGGCCCCGCAGGGCGGCTACTACTGCGGCGTCGGCGCCGAGGAGGTCTTCGGCCGCGAGATCGTCGAGCTGCACCTGGACCGCTGCATCGACGCCGGCCTGGCGATCTGCGGCATCAACGCCGAGGTCATGCCCGGCCAGTGGGAGTTCCAGATCGGCCCGGTCGACGCCCTGACCGTCTCGGACGACCTGTGGATCGCCCGCTACCTGCTCTACCGCACCGCCGAGGAGTTCGGCATCGACGCCACCCTGGACGCCAAGCCGGCCCGGGGCGACTGGAACGGCGCGGGCGCCCACACCAACTTCTCCACCAAGGCGATGCGCGAGGGCTACGACGCCATCATCACCGCCTGCGAGTCGCTCGGTACGTCGCAGGAGAAGGTGCTGGAGCACGTCACCCAGTACGGCGCCGACATCGAGTCCCGCCTGACCGGCAAGCACGAGACCGCCCCGTGGAACGTCTACAGCTACGGCGTCTCCAACCGCGGCGCGTCGGTCCGCATCCCGTGGCAGGTCGAGGTGGAGCAGAAGGGCTACATCGAGGACCGTCGCCCGAACGCCAACGTCGACCCGTACGTCGTCACCCGCCTGCTGATCAACACCTGCTGCGCGGCCCTGGAGAAGGCCGGCCAGGTCTGATCCCCGCCTGACGCACGCAACGTCCGCAGGCCCTTCCCCACCCCGGGGAAGGGCCTGCGGGCTTTGCCCTGCCCGGTGTTCGCCGGGTCGGGCATAATCGAGCGCATGACCGCTCCCCGCCCCCGCTTCCTCGTGCGCCGGCTGCACGTGGACCTGGCGCGGGTGTGGGCGGCCGGCTGTCGTCGTCGGTGAGTTCTCAGCAGCAGGACCGAAGCAGGACCGACCGACCCCAGACCGCACCGGCCGCAGGAGTGTGTCCGTTCCATGGCTCTGACCTTCCACTGGTTCCTCCCCACCAACGGCGACAGCCGGCAGATCGTCGGCGGCGGGCACGGCTCGACGCCCGGGACGGCCGGCTCCGACCGGCCGCCGAGCATCGGCTACCTTGGCCAGATCGCCCGCGGCGCCGAGCAGTTGGGCTTCGAAGGAGCGCTCACGCCGACCGGCGCCTGGTGCGAGGACGCCTGGCTGACCACCGCGATGCTGACCCAGGTGACCGAGCGGTTGAAGTACCTGGTGGCGTTCCGGCCCGGGCAGATCAGCCCCACGCTGGCGGCGCAGATGGCCGCGACCTACCAACGGCAGTCCGGCGGGCGGCTGTTGCTCAACGTGGTGACCGGCGGCGAGTCCGCCGAGCAGCGGGCCTACGGGGACTTCCTGGACAAGGACGCCCGCTACGCCCGCACCGGGGAGTTCCTGGACATCACCCGGCGGCTCTGGGCGGGGGAGACCGTCGACCACGACGGCCCCCACCTGCGGGTCGAGCGGGCGCGGTTGACCCGGCTGCCCGATCCGGTGCCGCCGGTGTACTTCGGCGGCTCCTCCCCGGCGGCCGGCGAGGTCGCCGCCCGCTCCGCCGACGTCTACCTGACCTGGGGCGAACCGCCCGCCCAGGTACGGGACAAGATCGGATGGATCCGTGAGCTGGCTGCCGCCCGGGGCAGGACGGTGCGGTTCGGGATCCGCCTGCACGTGATCACCCGGGACAGCTCCGCGCAGGCCTGGGCGGAGACCGAGCGGCTGCTCGCCGGCATGGACCCGCGGCGGGTCCGGGAGACCCAGCGGGCCCTCGCCGAGAGCGAGTCGGAGGGGCAGCGGCGGATGCTCGCGCTGCACGGCGGCTCGGCGGAGCGGCTGGAGGTGCACCCGGGGCTGTGGGCCGGGATCGGGCTGCTCCGCGGCGGGGCGGGCACCGCGCTGGTGGGCAGTCACCGGGAGGTCGCCGACCTGATCACCGAGTACCACGAGCTCGGGATCGAGGAGTTCGTGCTGTCGGGCATGCCGCACCTGGAGGAGGCCTACTGGTTCGGCGAGGGGGTCCTGCCGCTGCTGGCGGCCCGCGGGCTGTGGCGCCGGCCGTGAACCGTCGCGGGCCGTGGCGTCGGCCGTCAGCGGCTGCGGGCCGTGGCGCCGGCCGTGGCGCCGGCCGTGGTGTCAGCGGTGGTGCCAGCGGTGACCGGCCGTGAGCGGCCGCACCGGTCGGCATCGGGCAAATCACTGGTCAATCCCGGTCGGCCGCCGGAGAATTCACGGCATGACTCGACAGCCGCTGCTCCTCCTCGACGTGGACGGACCCCTCAACCCCTACGCCGCGCCGAGGCTGCGGCGGCCGGACGGCTATCGGACGCACGAGCTGATGCCCACCTGGTGGGCCGAGCGGCAGACCCGGCGCGCCGCCGACGGCGAGGCGAAGCCGCTGCGGGTCTGGCTGAACCCGGCGCACGGGGCCGAGCTGCTGTCGCTGCCGTACGAGTTGGTGTGGGCGACCACCTGGATGGACGAGGCGAACGCCCTGATCGGCCCGCGCCTCGGACTGCCCGAACTCCCTTACGTCCGCTGGACGGAGCTGTTCGGCGAGGACCCGGAGGGGCTGCACTGGAAGACCAGGGACGTGGTGGCCTGGGCGGCCGGTCGGCCGTTCGTCTGGGTCGACGACGAGCTCGGCCCGCAGGACGCCGAGTGGATCGCGGCGCACCACCCCGGCCCGGCGCTCACCCTGCACGTCAACCCCCGGGTCGGCATGCTCGCCGGCGACTTCGCGGCCCTGCGGGACTGGGCGGCCGCCGCATGACCGGGTCGCCGTTGCTCCTGATCGACGTGGACGGTCCGCTCAACCCCTACGCCGCACCGGACTCCCGCTGCCCCGAGGGCTACGACACCCACCGGCTGCTGCCCGAGTCCTGGGTCGCCCGGCACGCGCCGCGGCCGCGGGAGCAGGTCGAGCCGCTGCGGGTGTGGCTGAACCCGGCGCACGGGCCGGAACTGCGTTCGCTGCCGTACGAGTTGGTGTGGGCGACCACCTGGATGGACGAGGCGAACACCTTCATCGGCCCGCGCCTCGGACTGCCCGAACTCCCCTACGTCCGCTGGACCAACCTGTTCGGCGAGGACCCGGACGGGCTGCACTGGAAAACCAGGGACGTGGTGGCCTGGGCGGCCGGTCGGCCGTTCGTCTGGCTGGACGACGAGCTCGGCCCGCAGGACATCGAGTGGATCGCGGCGCACCACCCGGCCGAGGCGCTGCCGCTCTGGGTCGACCCCCGGGCGGGGCTGCGGGAGCTGCACTTCGCGGCGCTGCGGGAGTGGGCGGAGGACGCGGCGTGCTGACCGGCGGGCCCGTGGGTGACCTGGTCGGCCGGGTCGAGCGGCTGCGGCGCTACCCGGTCAAGTCGCTGCTGGGGGAGGACGTCCCGGCGGCCGAGGTGTCCACGAGGGGGCTGGCCGGGGACCGGGCGCGCGCCCTGCTCGACCTGGAGACCGGACGGGTGGCCAGCGCCAAGAACCCCCACCGGTGGGCCGGACTGCTCGACTACTCGGCGACGGCCACGGCGGACGGCCGGGTGGCCGTGACCGGCCCGGACGGACGCGCCGCGGGGGAGGCGGAGCTGTCCGAGGCCTTCGGCCGCAAGCTGGCCCTGATCACCGAGCGCCCGCTCGGCGCCGAGGTCGAGCGGGCCGTGCCGGAGGAGGTGCTGGCGCGCGGGATCGAGGCGGAAGTCCCGGTGACCGTCAACGAGTTGGGGCGGGCCGCGCCGGACGGCGGGTTCTTCGACTTCGCCCCGCTGCACCTGATCACCAGCTCCACCCTGCTCGCCCTCGGCGTCGAGGCGGAGCGCTACCGGCCGAACCTGGTGCTCCGCACCGAGGGCGAGGGCTTCGTCGAGAACGCCTGGGTGGGGCGGGAGTTGACGGTCGGGTCGAGCCTGCGGCTGCGGATCGTGGCACCCACCCCGCGCTGCGCCGTCCCCACCCTGCGGCACGGCCCGCTGCCCCGCCGGACGGAGGCGCTGCGGGGCCCGGCCGAACGCAACCGGCTGGTCCCGCTGGCGGGCATGCCGGCGCTGCCCTGCGCGGGGGTGTACGCCCAGGTGCTGGCGCCGGGGCTCATCCGCGCCGGCGACCCGGTCAGGCTGGACGGAGCGCCGTCTCCAGGGCGTTGAGGAAGCGGTCGGTGGTCCCCTCGTCCCGGACGGCGATCCGCAGCCAGTCCTCGCCCAGGCCGGGGAAGGTGTCCCCGCGCCGGACGGCGAAGCCGAGCTCGCGCAGTCGCGCCCGGACCGCCGCCGCGCCCGGCAGCCGGACCAGGACGAAGGAGGCGGCCGGCTCGCCGTGCAGCCGTACGGTCGGGAAGGCGGCCAGCCCCTTCACCAAGTAGTCGCGCCACAGGGTGAGTTCGGCGGCCGCCCGGTCCGCCTCGGCGAGTGCCGGCGGGCCGCTGCAGACCTCGGCGGCGGCCAGCGCCGGGGTGGAGACCGGCCAGAGCGGCTGGGCGGCGCCGAGGGCGGCGATCAGCGGCGCCGGTCCGAGGGCGTAGCCGATCCGCAGTCCGGCCAGGCCCCAGGTCTTGGTGAGGCTGCGCAGGACGACGACCCGGCCGGGGAGGTCCCGGACGGCGGCGAGGGACTCGCTCTCCCCGGGCACGGTGTCCATGAACGCCTCGTCCACGACCAGGGTGCGCCCGGGGCGGGCGAGCGCGGCGACGGCCTCGGCGGGGTGCAGGACGGAGGTCGGGTTGGTCGGGTTGCCGAGGACGACCAGGTCCGCCTGCTCGGGGACGGCGCCCAGTCGGAACCCGTCCTCGGGGGAGAGCAGCACCCGGTGCACCCGGTGCCCGGCGTCCCGCAGTGCGGCCTCCGGCTCGGTGAACTGGGGGTGCACCACGATGATGTGACGTGGCGTCAGAACACGGGCGAGCAGTACGAAGGCCTCCGCGGCCCCCGAGGTGAGCAGTACCTCCTCGACCGGGCGCCCGTGCCGGGCGGCCACCGCCGTGCGGGCGGCGCCCTGGTCGGGGTAGGCGGCGAGGGTGCCGAGGGTGGCGGCCAGGTGCTCGCGCAGCCAGGCCGGCGGCGTGCCGGTGCGGACGTTGACCGCGAGGTCGACCAAGCCGCTGCCGTCGGCGCGCACCTCGGCGTCGCCGTGGTGGCGCAGGTCGGGCTCGGTGCCGGTTCGGTCGGTGCCGGTCCGGTCGGTGCTGGTTCGGTCGGTGCTGGTCCGGTCGGTGCCGGTTCGGTCGGTGCTGGTCGGGTCGGTGGCGGTCCGCTCGGTGCCGGTCATGCGGGGATCCCGTCCGTGTCGGCGGGGAGGCCGGGCACCCGCAGCAGCTCGTACGCCCCGGGCGGCACGGTGAGCCCGGCGCCGTCGCCCAGGGCGACCAGGGCGACGGCGTGCCCGTGCGCGGCGAGGGTGACCGCCGCCCCGGCCGGGTCGACCACCCGGCCGGCCCGGTCGGTCGCCACCCCGGCCCGGTCCGGCACCGCGCCGCGGGTGCTCCGCACCGTCCCGGGCTCCGGCAGCACGACCCGTCGGGTCCCCGGCCGGAGCAGGGCGGCCACCGCCTCGACGGCCTCCGGTCGGCCCACCACCACCGAGGCGCGGCGCAGTTCGGTCAGCGCCCGGGGTACCAGCAGGTCGTGGGCGCCCGGCCCGAGGCCGACCAGCGCCAGCCGGCCGCGCACCGCGGCCCGGGCGATCGCCACCGTGGCCGTGGCCGACTTCCGCTTGGGGACGACGAGTTCGCCGCCACCGGAGCCGGCCAGCGCCGCCGCCTCGGCGACGCTGGCGGTGCCGACGGCCGTACCGACCGTCTCGGAGGGGTTCGGCACGGTGAGCCGGGCCAGCTCCTCGGCCGGGTGCTCCTCCACCGGCACGCTCAGGTAGCGCGCGGCCCAGCGCACCGCCGGGTGGTCGGCCTTGCCGGTCACGGTGGCGATCCGGGCGATCGCCGAGCGCAGGTGGCCGGTCTCCTTGAGCACGTCCATCAGCAGCCGCATGGCCTCGGTCGGTTCGGTGCCGCTGCCCGCGCCGATGCCGACCACCAGGGTGCGCGGGACGACCAGGAGGTCGTCGCCGTCCGGGTCCTCGCGGTCGGTGACCCGCAGGACGGGGGCGTCCTCGGGCGCGTCCGGCCGCACGTTCGGGGGCAGTGCGGGCAGCGGGTACGCCACCTCGGTGACCAGTCGGACCGGCCGGCCGTCGGCCGCCGCCTCCGCGGCCTTGCCGGCGCCGGCCCGGCGGTACCGGACGGCGTGCGGGGTGAGCACGTCGAGCGGGTTCCCGGGGCCGGGCGGCGGGCCGGTGAGCACCGGGGTCACGCCGAGGGCGCCCGCCACCTCCTCGGCCAGCCCCACCGCGGAGTCCGTGTGGGTCAGCGGGATCACCCAGCGCCGGCCCGGGTCCACGCAGAGCACCTCGGCGCCGCGCGGGACGTCGACGCGGGGGTCGGTCAGCAGCCCGACGACGGCGGCGAGCGATCCGACGGCGACCACCTGGCGGTGGCGGTCGAGCGCGGACTGCATCGCCTCCGGCCCTTGGAAGCAGTTACCGTGCGAGGCCCGGTAGGCGCGGGAGCTCTCCGGCCAGAGCTCCTGAAGTTCGTCGGTCAGCGGGCGGCCCGGCCCGTAGATGGCGACCAGTCCGATCACGTACCGCACTCCTTGCCGTCCCCGGCCCGGTGCTCGCGGGCCCCCGTGATCCCACCACGGGCGGTGGAGGGGGGTCAATCGCGGCGGGTGTGACCTCGGCCGTGGTTTCCAGGACCTGCCCTGCACGGTGTGGTCCGGCGTCCGGTTGCTCCGTACCGGGACCGCCTCGCAGCTGTTCGCCTGTTCTTCATTTCTCTTGTGCGGTACACGACACGCCGCGATCCTACTGTTCTCGGCGCTCCCGCCCCGGAAGCCCCGACCCCCGGAGGACCCCATGGCCTTCGCACGACTCCGCACCCCCGGCACCCCCACCGCCGGCCCGCGCCCCGCCCGCCGCCGCGGGCTCCGCCCGATCACCGCCCTCGCCACCGGCCTCGGTCTGGTCGCCGGCTCGCTCGGCCTGTGGGCCGCGGGCGGCAACGCGGCCGCCGACACCGCCGCCGCCCTGCCCTCGCCCGACCACGTCGTCGTCGTGATGATGGAGAACCACGCCTACTCGCAGGTGATCGGCAGCTCCAGCGCGCCGTACGTCAACAACACCCTGGTGGCCGGCGGCGCCAAGCTGACCCAGTCCTACGCGCTCACCCACCCCAGCCAGCCCAACTACTACATGCTGTTCTCCGGCAGCGCCCAGAGCGTCACGGACGACAGCTGCGTGGACGTCGGCGCGCTGCAGCAGCCCAACCTCGCCTCCGAGCTGCTCGCCGCCAACCAGACCTGGGCCAGCTACAACGAGGGCCTGCCCTCGGTCGGCGCCACCGACTGCCGGGTCGACAACTACGCCCAGAAGCACAACCCGTGGTTCGGCTTCGGCAACGTGCCCACCTCCAGCGCCTACGGCATGGACGCCTTCCCGACCGACTTCACCACCCTGCCGAAGGTCTCCTTCGTCATCCCGGACCTCTGCGACGACATGCACGACTGTTCGGTCGGCACCGGCGACACCTGGCTGCAGAACAACCTCGACGCCTACGCCCAGTGGGCCAAGAGCAACAACAGCCTGCTGGTGGTGACCTTCGACGAGGACAACCGGCTCGCCGGCAACCGCATCCCGACCCTCGTCTACGGCGCCCACGTCGCCCCCGGCAGCTCCACCGCCACCCGGTACAACCACTACGACGTGCTGCACACCCTGGAGGACCTGGCCGGCGTCAACGCCCACGCCGGCAACTCCGCCGGGGCCTCCGACATCACCGGCATCTGGAACTGACGCCCGTGTACGTCGCGGACTCCCGCAGCTCGAAGGCCCCCGTCGCACCGGCCACCGGCCAGGTGCGGCGGGGCGCCGCCCTGCGCTCGGTGCCGGGGGCGGTCCTCGCCCTCGGCGCGGTCAGCATGGTCACCGACGTCTCCTCCGAGATGGTCAACGCCGTGCTGCCGCTCTACCTGCTCACCGGACTCGGCCTCTCCCCGCTCGGCTTCGGCCTGCTCGACGGCATCCAGAACGGGTTCAGCGCCCTGGTCCGGCTGGTCGGCGGCCACCTCGCCGACCGCCGCGGCCGCGACGGGGCCGCCCGGCACAAGACCGTCGCGGCCGTCGGCTACGGGCTCTCCGCGGTGTGCCGGCCGCTGCTGCTGTTCGTCCACACCGTGCCGCTGATCGGCGCCGTCATCGCCGTCGACCGCACCGGCAAGGGCCTGCGCACCGCCCCCCGGGACGCGATGATCTCGCTGGCCACCGAACCCGCCCACCGTGGCCGGGCGTTCGGTGTGCACCGGGCGATGGACACCGCGGGCGCCCTGCTCGGCCCGCTCACCGCCTTCCTGGTGCTGCGGCTGGCCGGCGGCCCGGTGCTCGCCGACGGCGGCGAACGGCACGGCTACGACGCCGTGTTCACGGTCAGCGCCTGCGTCGCGGCGCTCGGCGTGCTGATCCTGCTGCTGTTCGTGCCGAACCGGCAGAGCGGCGAGGCGCCGTCGACCGCCACCCCCTCGCTGCGCAGCAGCCTCACCCTGCTGCGCCTGCCCGGACTGCGGCGGCTCACCCTGTGCGCCGTCCTGCTCGGGCTCACCACGGTCAGCGACTCCTTCCTCTACCTGCTGATCCAGCGCCGGCTCGGCCTGTCCGTCAGCCTGTTCCCGCTGCTGCCGCTCGGCACCGCGGCCGCCTTCCTGCTGCTCGCCGTCCCGCTCGGCGCGCTTGCGGACCGGATCGGGCGCCGCCGCCTCTTCCTGCTCGGCCACGGGGTCCTGCTGCTCGGGTACGGGCTGCTGCTCTCGCCGCTGCGCGGTCTGCCCGCCGTGCTCTGCGTACTGCTGCTGCACGGCTCCTTCTACGCGGCCACCGACGGGGTGCTCGCCGCCGCCGCGGCCGACGCCGTCCCCGCCGAACAGCGCGGCGCCGGGCTCGCCCTGGTCGGCACCGGGCAGGCGCTGGCCCGGTTCGCCTGCTCGCTGCTGTTCGGCGCGCTGTGGAGCGCGGTGGGCGGCCCGACCGCACTCGCCTGGTCCGCGGGCGCCCTGGCGCTGTGCGTGGCCGGCGCGGCGGCGGTGCTGCGCCGCGCGGAACCCGTCGCCGTGGAGGAGAGCCCGTGAAGCCCGTGCAGGAGAGTCAGTGAACCCGGTGGAGGAGAGTCCGTGAACCCCGTGGAGGAGAGCCCGTGAGCCCGCAGAACAACCGCAGCCGGGTGCTCGTGCTGCTGATCGCCGTCCTGGTGCTCGGCGCGGTCGGCACCGGCGCCGTCCTCTACGCCGCCGACCGCAGCTCCGAGCGGGACCGCGCCCAGGCCGGCGGACCGGCCGTCGAACCCGGCCCGGTCTCCCTCCAAGTGCCCTCCAGCGGGCGCCAGTTGCTGTTCCGCAACATGGCCTGGGGGCCGCACCGGGACGAGATCACCAGCGTCCCCGCCGACCACCCCGACGGCCCGCGCACCGCCTCCGGCACCCAGTGCCTGCGCTTCCACGCCGCCGCCGGCACCGGCATCTGCCTCCAGGCCCAGCACGGCGCGCTCGACGACACCTACCGCGCCGTCGTCCTCGACGACCACCTGCACGAGCGGCGCTCCTTCCCCGCCGCCGGCATCCCCACCCGCTCCCGGGTCTCGCCGTCCGGGCACCTCGCCGCCTGGACCGTCTTCGTCAGCGGCGACTCCTACGCGGGCACGAACTTCTCCACCCGCACCTCGATCGTCGACGTGCGGGACTGGAACCTGCGGGAGAACCTGGAGGACTTCGCCGTCGTCAAGGACGGCCACCCGTACCAGGCGCACGACGTCAACATCTGGGGCGTCACCTTCGCCGACGACAACACCTTCTACGCCACCCTCGCCACCTCCGGGCAGACCCACCTCGTCCGCGGCGACCTCGCCGCCCGCACCCTCACCACCCTGCACGACAACGTCGAGTGCCCCTCGCTCTCCCCGGACGGCACCCGCATCGCGTACAAGAAGCGCGTCCCCGGCCTGTCGCCCGACGCCCCCTGGCGGCTGTACGTCCTCGACCTCGCGACCGGCACCGAGACCGCCACCGCCGAGCAGCGCAACATCGACGACCAGGCGCTCTGGTCCGACGCCGGGACGCTGCTGTACGCCCTGCCCGGCGACTACGGCGCCGACCTGTGGGCCGTCCCGGCCGACGGATCCGGCGCCCCGAGGCTGGTCACCAAGGCCGCCGTCGCCCCCGCCTACCTGGGCTGAGGAACTCTCCGCTAGCGTCCCACGTCGAGCAGAGTGTGACGTCCCGACCCGAGGTGCCGGTCGGACGTCCTGATCGAAGCGGGGGAACGAGCAACCGTGGACGGCATCCCACCCGAGCGCGTGGTCACCGACTCCTGGCCCGCCCTGCACGGCCGGCCGGTCCTGCGGCGCACCGTCGCCGTCGGACTCGTGCTGTGCGTGTCCGCCGGCGCCGCCCTGGTGGTGCGCGGCGTCAACGCGCTCACCGTCGGCCGGGTCGGGCGGGAGACCGACCGGGACCGCGCCGAGCGGCTGGCGGGACTCCACCCCTCCCAGCACCCCGGCGCGGGCCGCTACTACGTGCCGGTCGGGGCCGTCTACACCCGCACCTCGGACGGCGCGCCCGTCGCCTACCTCCACTACCGCCTCGGCGGCGGCAAGGAGCCCGGCCTCGGCGACTTCCTGCGCGCCTACGACCTCCCGGCGCCCGGGCCCACCGCCCCGCTGCCACCGGACCTCGCGGCCGCTCTCGGGGGTGACGAGCCGTCCGAGGCGCCGGAGCTGCCGGAGCTGACGCCGGGGTCGGCGGGGGAGTCGGGGGAGTCGGGGGAGTCGGGGGCAGTGGGGTCGGCGGGGGAGTCGGGGGTGCCCTCGCCCTCGGGGGCCGCGTCCGCGTCCGCCTCCGCCGCCGTGGTGGATCCGGGGGCCGGTGTCGCGCCGATGGCCGTCGCGGCGGATCCCGCCCCGGCCGACCCCGACCCGGACGGCCCCGGGGACGGTGCACCGCAAGCCGGCACGGACACCGGCACGGACACCGGCACGGACGCCGGTACGGACGACGGGGCCGAGGACGGCTCCGGCGGTGGCTCCGGTCGCGCGGGCGGCACCGCGCACCTCCCCGAGGACGGCACCCCCGACCCGAGCCCCACCCCGACCTGGTCGCCCACCACCAGCCCGTCCGCCGTCCCCACCCGGGCCCCTTCGGCCCGCCGGATCTACGTGGCGGCCGTCCCGGGCGGGCTGCCGGGCGCCGCCGACATCTACATCCGCGCCACGGGCTGAGCGCGGGCACGTCCGCGCCCCGCCGGCCACGGGCCGACGGGGTGGGGACGGGAGCGGACGGTGCGGGCCGTCAGCGGGCGACCGCCGGCGCCCGGCGCTCGGCTGCGGGGGGCGAGGCGAGGGCCGAAGCGGGGGCCGGGGCCGGGGTTGCCGGGGCGGGGGTCGGGCCGGCCGCCGGGGTGGTCCGCCGGGCCGGGGCCTGGCCGATCAGCATCGCGCCGAGCGCCAGCAGCAGCCCCAGCACCTGCCAGGGGGTCAGCGTCTGGCCGAGCACCACCAGGCCGCCGACGGTGGCCACCACCGGGTTGACCAGCCCCAGGAAGGACACCGGACCGGCGCCGAGCCGCTCGATGCCGCGGAACCACAGCACGTAGCCGAGCGCGGTGCTGAGCAGGCCGAGGTAGGCGAAGCCCGCCAGGTTGGCGGCGCTCAGGGCCGGCGGTGCGCCCTCGACGAGTGCCGCCAGCGGGACCAGGAAGACCGAGCCGGCCAGCAGCTGCCAGGCGGTGAGGTCGATCATGGTGGCGCCCTCCGGGCGGCCCCAGCGGCGGGTCAGCACGGTGCCCGTGGCCATCAGGCCGATCGCGGCGACCATCGCGGCGATGCCGATGCCGTCCAGCTTCGCGCCGCTCTTGAGCACCAGCAGCGCCACCCCGGCGACCCCGACCAGTCCGGCGAGCAGCGCCCGCCGCCCGGGCCGGACCCGGAGCACCCCGATCGAGAGCCCGGCGACCAGCAGCGGCTGGATCGCCCCGATGGTGGCCGCCACGCCGCCGGGCAGGCGGTAGGCGCCGACGAAGGTGAGCGGGAAGAACAGCCCGATGTTGAGCATCCCGAGCACCGCCGCGCGCCCCCACCAGCGCCCCTTGGGCAGCTTGCGGCCGATCAGCAGCAGGAGCAGCCCGGCGGGCAGTGCCCGCAGCGCGGCGAGCAGCAGCGGGCGGCCCTCGGGCAGCAGCTGGGTGGTGACCAGGTAGGTGGTGCCCCAGGCGGCCGGGGCGAGTGCGGCGGTGACGGCGATCCCTGCGCGCTTGCGGTCCATGGCGGTTCCCAATCCCCTCAACGTTGACTATCTGAACGTTGAGATATTTCTACGCCCGGGATCGGCGAACGTCAAGTATGTGAATGTTAAGATATCTGGACCGGCAGCACCCGGCCCGTCCGAGGGAGATGACAGAGCATGCAGCAGCGCGACACCGTCGACGACATCGCCGAGCAGTGGGCCAGGAACCGCCCCGACCTGCCGCTGGAGGCGATGGCCCTGATCGGCCGGCTGCGGCGGCTCAACGTCCGGGTCGACAATGCCCTCCGCGAGTACTTCCTCACCTGCGGGCTGGACTCCTCCGAGTTCGACGTCCTCGCCACCCTGCGCCGCTCCGGCGAGCCCTACGAACTCAACGCCCGCGCCCTGCTCAAGTCCGCCATGGTCACCTCCGGCGCCATCACCAACCGGGTCGACAAGCTCTCCGCCAAGGGCCTGGTCGAGCGCAACCCCTGCCCCACCGACCGCCGCGCCGTCCTGGTCCGCCTCACCCCGGCCGGCAAGGACCTCATCGACGCCGCCCTCCCCGGCCACATCCGCAACGAGGAGAGCCTCCTCACCGCCCTCGACGCCGACGAACGCGCCCAGCTCGACACCCTGCTGCGCAAGCTCCTCGTCGCCCACGGCGACACCGAACCCCTGGGCTGACGGCCGGGTCGTTCGCGTGACCACCACCTCCCGGCCGCGTTAACCCGTCAGGACGACGCGCCGGAGGAGACGCCCGATGAAGCACAGGACCCCCAGGGACATCGCCGTCGACGACCAGCTGCGGGCGGCCGGGGCGGAGGGCGCCCAGTGGCTCGCCGCCGCCGGGTGGGGGCCGCCGGTGCAGGTGCCGCTGCAGAACGCGGCCAGGTGGCAGCGGGAGACCAGGGAGCGGATGCTCGCCGCGCAGGAGGACGAGTCCTGCACCTGGTGCGACCACCTGCTGCACGGCGGCCCGCAGCCCGTCGTCGTCCACGCCGAGCACCCCACCCACCTGGTCTGCCGCACCTGCTCGATCGCCGCCCGCCCGCACCGCCGCTGCGCGGACTGCGGCGGGCCGGCCGGCTCGGCCTCCCCGCTCGACGGCCGCGAGGACGTCTGCATGGGCGCGGTGGCGATCTACACCCGCCTCCGCTGCCCCGCCTGCTTCCGCCGCGACCCGCTCAACGGGACCTTCGGCAGCGGATCGTGACGATACGTCAGAGCCGTGCGACCAGCGCGTAGCGCTCGTCCGCCACCGGGCCGCCCCACAGCTCCGCGTCCCCGCTGAGCGGCTCGACGCGCAGCTCTGCCACCAACGGGCGCACCGCAGCGGCGAGTTCGTCCGCGCCCACGCCGCCGCCCCAGGGCAGGCGCTCCGCCCCGGCGGCGTACGGCGCCGGCTGCTCGCCCGCCTCGCGCCAGCGGCCCTCGACCAGCACCAGCCGCCCGCCGGGGCGCAGCAGCCGCACCCAGGCGCGCAGCGCCCGCTCCGGCTCGGGCAGGGTCCAGACCAGGTGGCGGGACAGCACCACGTCGAAGCCGCCCTCCCGCACCGGCGGCGCGCCCGCGTCCCCCACCAGGAGCCGCCCCGCCAGCCCGGCCGCCGCCAGCTTCGCCCGGGCTCGTGCGACCATCCGCGGCGCCAGGTCCACTCCCGTCACCCGGTGCCCGTCCGCCGCCACCAGCTCGGCCAACGACCCCGTCCCGCACCCGACGTCGAGCACCTCCACCGGCCCACCCGGCAGCCACCCCCGAAGCCGCCGCCCCCACGCCGCCCGCGTCGCCGCCGCCCGCAAGCCGTGGTCCGGCTCCTCGTCGAAGGCCGCTGCGGCCGCGTCCCAGTAATCCGCGATGCCCCGCCCGGAGTTCGTCATGCCGCCCATCCTCCCAACCACCACCGACATCCGGCCGTTCCTCGTCGGGCTCACCGTTCACCCGGGCGAGGCAATCGCGATTGACTTCGGAACGTATTCCGAATTAGCGTCGAGTCATGTCGACTCCCACCGTGTCCTTCTCCGACCTGTCCAAGAACTCCAAGCGCGTCGCGGACACCGTGGAGCGCGCCCAGCGGGTCCACGTCACGCGGCGGGACGGTGAGGATCTCTACTTGACCAGCGAGCGCCACGACCGTCAGCGTGAGGAGACCGCCGATGTCACCGCGCGCCTGTTCGCGGCGCTGATCAGCAGCGACCAGGGTGCGCGCGCTGTGCTTCTGGCGCTTCCCGCCGTCTTCCCCTGGGTCAGGCACCTCTCTGCGGAGGAGGTGCGGGAGTTCGTCGTCGACCTCGTCGACGCGACGCGCGATGTCGTGGAGCTCGACGTACACGCCAATCTGCACCGCGTGATAGTGGAATGGCGTGCCACTGCCAGAATCCTCGCGGACCCGGAGCTGACCGCGGAGCTCACCAGGCCCCTTCCCGGCGACGATCACGGCGAGGTGGTCGCACCGTGAGCCCCAAGCGTGGTGATGATGTCGCACCGCCGTCGGTCGGTGACGAGTGGCGGGTGCGCTTCGGCACGACCGAGGCCGCCAAGGGCTGGAGTGAGCTGTGCGCCGAGGCGCCGGGCAACGCCCGCCGCTGTTTTGAAGCGTTGCGGGCCAACCCGATCGCCAAGGCGGATCCGGACCGGCAGCATCCGCTCCGAGGCCGCCTGGCGACCCGGGTTCTGGGGGGTGTCGAGCTGCCGCAGTGGGAGTACGAGGTGACCGCCGGCGGTCGGGTGCTGCGATACGTGGTGGACGAGGCAACCCGCACCGTTCACTTCGTGTACGCCTCGCCCCGGCATCCGAAGGACACCGACGTGTAGCCCGGGAGCCGGGAGCGGAGGCCGTGTCGGGCGCCCTCAGGCTCCGGTGCGGAGGGCCGGGGGCTGCCAGTCGTAGATGGTGCCGCTGCGGCCGAGGAGGGCGCGGGTGGGGAGGAGGCCGGCCAGGGTGAGGGCGGTGGTGCGCAGGAGGGTGGCGGCGGGGGTGTGGAGGGCGACCAGGCTGCCGGTGCGGCGGGAGGCGGTGGCGACGGCGGTGGTGCGGGGGAGCCGGGCGGCGGTGTAGGCGGGGAGGGTGGTGACGGGGTCGGTGGCGGGGGTGAGCGGGGAGGCGAGGACGAGGGCGTCCTCGATGGCCTGGCAGGCGCCCTGGCCGAGGAAGGGGCACATGGCGTGGGCGGCGTCGCCGAGGAGGGCGACCCGGCCGTGGTGGTGGGCGGGCAGGGGGTCGGCGAGTTCCCGGACGTCGTTGCGGAGCAGCCGGTCGGGTTCGGCGAGGGCGAACAGTTGGGGGACGGGGGCGCACCAGTCGCCGAAGAGCCGCTGGAGTTCGGCCCGTTCGTCGGTGGCGCGGGCGCCGGCCGGGGCGAGGGCGGCGCCGTAGACGTAGACCCGGTCGTCGGCGAGCGGGGCGATTCCGGCGAGGCGGCCGGGGCCCCAGACCTCGCCGGCGGCGGCCGGTCGGTGGTCGGGGGTGACGATGGCGCGCCAGGTGGTGAAGCCGCTGTAGCGCGGGCCGGGGTGGTGGGGGAAGAGCAGGCCGCGGGTGGCGGAGTGGATGCCGTCGGCGGCGACGACGAGCGCGGCCTCCTGGTCGCCCTGGCCGGTGCGGACGACGGCGGGCCGCCGGTCGTCGCCCGGGTCGGTGACGGTGGCGGGGGAGCCGGTGCGGACGGTGCCCTCCGGCAGGGCGTCGACCAGGGCGGCGATCACCTCGGCGCGGGCGACGGCGGCGACGGTGTCGCCGAAGCGGGCCCGGACGGCGCCGCTGGTGGTGCGGACGAGCCAGCGGCCGGAGGGGTGGCGGATGCCGACGGCGGGGTGGGCGGTGGCGCGGGCGCGTAGCCGGGGGCCGACGCCGAGCCGGTCGAGGGCGCGCAGGGCGTTGGGGGCGAGGGCGAGTCCGGCGCCGACGGGCTCCAGGCTCGCGGCGCGTTCGTGGACGGTGACGGGGACGCCCTGCCGGTGCAGGGCGAGGGCGGCGGTGAGGCCGCCGATGCCGCCGCCGATGACGATCGCCCGGTGCTGGCCCATGAGGGACTCCTGTTCTCCCACGATCCTGGCCACTACAGCTGTAGTGGCCACTGCCCGGCACCGTACTACACGTGTAGTGAGTCGTAAACTACGGCTGTAGTGAGTTGGGTGGTCCCCGAGGAAAGGCCATGATCGAACCCATGACGCCCCCGCGCCTGACGCTCCCGCGCCCGATCCTGATCGCCGACGCCGCCATCGACCTGATCGCCGAGGCGGGCCTGCGCGGACTCACCCACCGTGCCGTGGACGACGCCGCCGGCCTGTCCGCCGGCTCGACCTCCAACCTCGCCCGGACCAGGGCCGCCCTGCTGGAACTCGTGCTCAACCGGATCGTCGAGCGGGAGACCGCCGACCACCCGGTCTTCGCCGAGGGCGAGCGGCCCCGGGCGGCCGCACCGGCCCGCGCGCTGCTGGCCGAGGTCGGCGCCGAGGTGCTGTTCCAGGCGCTCACCAGCGGTCGCAGGCTCACCCTGGCCCGCCTGGAACTCGCCCTGGAGGCCACTCGCAGGCCCGAACTGCGCGTCGTCTACGACCGCTTGGGCGCCCGCTTCGCCGAGCTCGCCGCCGCCCTGCTCGCCGCCGCCGGCTCCACCGACCCCGAGGGCGACGCCCGCCGGCTGATCCGCTGGTGCGACGGCGTGCTGTTCAACGCGACCGCGGGCAGCGGGCACTGGCACGTGCCGATGCCGGAGGAACTGCGCGCGGAGATCGACCGCTACCTCACCGCCCTGCTGGGTGAGGGGGGTTGACGAGGGACGCTGTTCCGGGCGTCCCCCTATACTCCCTCTGCCCGATCAGGCAGGGGGAGACATGCTGGACTTGATGGAGATGGCACTGGTGCTCATGGCCGGTGTCGCGTTGCTGCTGCGGCTGGCGACGCTTCCGGTGCTGGTGCGGGCTCAGACGGCCACCCGCCGAAGGATGTCGGCGGCCGCGGGCGTGGACGCGACCGGGGGTGCGCCGGGCGGCCTCGGCGCGACCTTCGGCGAGCTGGCGATCGGTCTGGCCGTCGGCGTGGCGGCGCTCCTCCTGGTGGGCGTCGAGGACCACCACAGCTACGAGCTCTTCTCCCGGCCGTTCGACCTCGACAGGTCCGTGTACATCGCCTTCGAGTGGCACATCCCCCGGGCCTCGGCGCAGGCCTGGTACGTCGCCCTCTTCGTCGTGCTCCTGCTGCTCTGGCTGGTGCTCTGGTACCTGACCCAGCGCAAGCTGCTGACCAACGGCCTGCCCGGGGAGGTCTGGACGTCCGGGTCGACCCGGGTCCGGCTGATCGGACTGGTGCTGCTCCGTGCGGCGATCGGCGTGTTCCTGCTGCCGGTCGGCCTGCTCTCCGCCGCCCTGGTCTTCCAGGTGGTCGCCCTGCTGGTGAGCCGCAACCCCAAGCCGGTCGGCGCGGCCGCGGCCGGGGACCCGCAGGCGCGGGCGTTCCAGGCGGCGCAGGCCGCCCAGGCGTTCCAGGCCGCGATGGCCGGGCAGAACCCGTACGCGCCCACCGCGCAGCCCCCGGCCGCCCCGCCGCAGTCGCCACAGTCCCCGTACGTCCCAGCGCAGTTCACCCCGCCCGCCCCGCCGTCGACCCCGCCCGCCCCGCCGGTGGTGTCCACCCCGCCCGTCGGCAGCCCGCTCGGCGCGCACGAGCCCCGCACGATCGGCGGCTACCAGCTGCTCGGCCGGATCGGCTCCGGCGGCATGGGCACGGTCTACCTCGCCCAGCGGCAGGGCTCCGCCACCCAGGTCGCGCTCAAGACCATCAACCCCGAACTCCTCGCCGAGGGCGACCTGTTGCGCCGCTTCCAGCGCGAGGCCGAGGTGCTGGCGATGGTCCCCGGCGCCTACACCGCCCGGGTGCTCGACACCGGGGTGGACGCCGGACGCCCCTACCTGGCCATGGAGCTGCTGGACGGCCGCCCGCTCGACGCCCACCTGCGCGAGCAGGGCCCGATCCGCGCCGCGGAGGCGCTGAACGCCCTGGCCCTGGCGCTGGCCGTGGCGCTCTCGGGGGTGCACCGGCTCGGCCTGGTGCACCGGGACCTCAAGCCCGCCAACATCATGCTGACCACGGCCGGCCCGCGCCTGCTGGACTTCGGCATCGCGGCGATCGTGGACGGCACCCGGCTGACCGCCACCGGCGGCGGCCCGGGCACCCTGACGTACATGGCGCCGGAGCAGTTCGGCGACGAGCGGGTCGGCCCGGCGGCCGACGTGTGGGCCTGGGCGTGCTGCGTGGTCTGCGCGGCGTACGGCGTCAGCCCGTTCGCGGCGACCAACACGGGCGCGGTGATCCGCCGGATCGTGGAGAGCGGGCCCGAGCCCGCCGCCCTGGCGGCGGTCCAGGCCCTCGACTCGGCGCTCGCGGCCGTCGTCACCCGCGCCCTGGCCATCGACCCGGCGGGCCGCCCGGCGGACGGTACGGCCCTGCTGGCGGCGCTGGCGGCGGCCCGGTCGACGGCGCCGGACCCCGCCGCCATGCACGACCAGATCACCCGCGGCTGGCAGACGCTGGCGCTCTGAACGGGTCCGCGGCCCTTCGGCCCGCCGCTACCCGGCGACCGTGACCGTCACCTCGGCCTCGTGCTGCACCGGGAAGTTCACCGAGTTGGCGATGAAGCAGCCCCGGTTCGCTGCCGCGTGGAGGGAGAGCGCCCGCTCCACCATCCCCGGCTCGGCGACCTCGACCCGCGGGTGCAGCACCACCGAGGTGAAGCGCACGCCCTCCTGGGTCACGGTCATGGTGCCCGCCGGCCGATCCGCGTACGAGGTCACCACGACCCCGTTCACCGCGCACTGGTGCAGGTACGACAGCAGGTGGCACTGGGCGAGCGAGACCAGCAGCAGTTGCTCCGGGTTCCAGCGGGCCGGGTCGCCGTGGAAGGCGGGGTCGGCGGAGCCGAGGATGCCCGGCAGCCCCTCGACCGACACCTCGACGTCGCGGGAGTAGGCCCGGTAGTCGCTGGTGCCGGTGCCCCGGTTGCCGGTCCAGTTGATCGCGGCGGTGTACTCGTACTGCCTGGCCATGGGGTGCCTCCGTGGGAAGGGGGTGTCCCCGGACAGTCAACCGCAACGGGCCGCGTGCGGGGCTCATCCGGCGGCCGTGACGCGGGCCAGAACGGCGTCGGCGCAGTCCGCCACCGAGGCCCGCGAGGTGTCGACGACCAGGTCGTAGACGACCCCCTCGTGCACCGCCTCGGCCTGGGCGGCGGCCATCCCGGCGACCCGGTCGCCGCGCGCGGCCTCGCGGGCCGCGGCCATCGCCGGGTCGCAGCGCACGCCGACCCAGAGCACGTCCAGGCCGTCCAGCGCCGCGCGCCAGCGCTGCTGGGAGGCGGCCCCGCCGAGGAACACCTCGTCCACCAGGACCGGGGCCCCGGCCCGGGCCATCGCCGCCACGCCGACCGACCAGGCGGCGTCCAGTCGGGCGAAGACCGGTCCGACGGCCACCGTGCCGTCCCCGTCGGTCAGACCGCCGATGCCCCCGTCGCCGCCGAGCAGCCACGGCGGCAGCGCGTCCACCATGGTGTCCGCGCCGAGGTGCAGCCACGGCTCCGGCAGCAGCTCCTGGAGGCGCCGGGCGATGCTCGACTTCCCGGAGCTGGAGCCGCCGTTGAGAACGATCACGTGCATGCGCGCATCCTAAGGAGGAAAGCCCTCAGGACGCCGCCGAATTGAACGCCGCCGCCGCCCCCGCGAAGGACGACGCCAGCCCGGGCGCCCCGGCCCAGTGCAGGTGCAGGTAGGAGGCGTGCACGTTCCCGGCGGCGAAGCCCTCCGTGCGCGGCCCGGTCGGCAGGCGCCAGCCCCACGCCGGGTGTTCGCCGGCGCCCGGTTCGCAGACCGTCCGGTGGAACTCGTGCCCGCGCAGCCGGGTGCCGGCCGGGGCGAGCGGGGAGTCGTGCAGGGCGACGGCCTCCCGGTAGCCGAGGGTGAGCCGTTCGGTCATCCGGGCCTCAGTGTCCAGCACGCCGCACATCGGCAGGCCGTCCAACTCCCGCCCCAGGTAGAGCAGTCCGGCGCACTCGGCGGCGATCGGACCGCCCGCCGCCGCGAACTCCGCGATGGCCCGCCGCAGTTCGGCGTTCCCGCTCAACTCCCGTACGTACAGTTCGGGGAAGCCGCCGCCGATGACCAGCCCGGCGGTGCCCTCCGGCAGTGCCGAGGCGTGCAGCGGGTCGAAGGGGACGACCTCCGCGCCCGCCGCGCCGAGCAGTTCGGCGTTTTCGGCGTACGAGAAGGAGAAGGCCGCGCCACCGGCCACCGCGATCCGCGGCCGTCCGCCGACCGCTGCGACCTCCGCTGCGGGATCCCACGGCTCGGCGTCCAAGTCCGGAGCCGTACGGGCGAGTTCCAGCACCGCGTCCAGATCGACCGAAGCCGCCACGAGGGCGCCCATGTCGGCAACGGCCTGCAAGGCCTCCGCCGAGCGCTCCACCGCCGGGATCAGCCCGAGGTGCCGGGACGGCGTGGCCACGGCCGCCGAGCGACGCAGCGCGCCCAGCACGGGCACGCCGGAGCCCTCCTCCAGCGCCTCGCGCAGCAGCTGCTCGTGCCGGTCGGAGGCGACCCGGTTGAGGATCACCCCGGCGAGCCGCACCTGCGGGTCCCAGGAGGCGAAGCCGTGCACCAGCGCGGCCACCGAGCGGGACTGCGAGGAGCCGTCCACCACCAGCACCACGGGGGCCCGCAGCAGTTTGGCGACGTGCGCGGTGGAGGCCAGCTCCCCGCGCCCGGACGCCCCGTCGAACAGGCCCATGACGCCCTCGACCACCGCGACGTCCGCCCCGGCCGCGCCGTGCAGGAACAGCGGCGCGATCCGTTCCGGCCCGCACATGAAGGCGTCCAGGTTGCGGCCCGGGCGCCCGGCGGCGAGCCCGTGGTAGCCCGGGTCGATGTAGTCGGGGCCGACCTTGTGCGGCGACACCGCCAGCCCGCGCGCGGCGAGCGCCGCGATCAGGCCGGTGGCGACGGTGGTCTTGCCGGCGCCCGAGGAGGGCGCGGCGACGACGAGGCGGGGGATGTTCGCGGGCGCGAGGACGTTGCTCAAGAGGTCACCACTCGATACCGCGCTGGCCCTTGCGGCCGGCGTCCATGGGGTGCTTGACCTTGGTCATCTCGGTGACCAGGTCGGCGACTCCGGTCAGCGCCTCGGGCGCGTACCGGCCGGTGATGACGACGTGCTGGCTGCCGGGACGGTCCTTGAGCACCGAGACGACCTCCTCCGGGTCGATCCACCCCCAGTGCATCGGGTAGGTGAACTCGTCCAGCACGTAGAAGCGGTAGGTCTCGGCGGCGAGGTCGCGCTTGACCTGCTCCCAGCCCTCCTTGGCCGCCTCCTCGCTGGTCATCTCCTGCTCGGCGGAGCGCTGGATCCAGGACCAGCCGGAGCCCATCTTGTGCCAGTCGACGGTGCCGCCCTCGCCGGAGGCGCCGAGCACGCGCAGCGCGTTCTCCTCGCCGACCTTCCACTTGGCGGACTTCACGAACTGGAACACCCCGACCGACCAGCCCTGGTTCCAGGCCCGCAGCGCCATGCCGAAGGCGGCCGTGGACTTGCCCTTCCCGGGGCCGGTGTGCACGGCGGTGATCGGCTGGGTACGTCGCTGACGGGTCGTCAGGCCGTCGTCGGGAACGCTCTCGGGGACACCCTTGGGCATGTCGGCTCAGGCCGCCTTTCGCATCGAAGTGGTCGAACGGTTCGCGCGGACGAGCGAGGCCACACCCTCCGCGCGCAGCTCGTCCAGGCTGACGGCGCTGCCGCCGAGCAGCCCGGCCAGCGTGCGGGCCAGGCCCAGCCGGACCGGCCCGGACTCGCAGTCCAGCACCACGCTCGCGGTGCCCTGGGCGGCGAACAGGGTGGCCGCCCGCTGGGAGCGGGCGAGCGCGTCCCGCCCGCCGGTGGCCCGGCCGTCGGTCACCACGACCAGCAGCGGGCGCCGGTTCGGGTCGCGCAGCCGCTCGACCCGCAGTACCTCGTGGGCGCGCAGCAGGCCGGCCGCCAGCGGGGTGCGCCCGCCGGTGGGCAGGGTCTCCAGCCGGGCGGCGCCGACCTCCACCGAGGAGGTGGGCGGCAGCGCCAGTTCGGCGTCCGCGCCGCGGAAGGTGATCATGCCGATCTTGTCCCGGCGCTGGTAGGCGTCCATCAGCAGCGACAGCACCGCGCCCTTGACGGCGGTCATCCGCTGCCGGGCGGCCATCGAGCCGGAGGCGTCCACCACGAACAGCACCAGGTTGGACTCCCGCCCCTGGCGCACCTGCTCGCGGAAGTCGTCCTTGTGCAGCACCAGCGCCCGGCCGGCCCGGCCGCGCGCCACCTGGTGCGGCGCGGCGGCCTGGAGGGTCGCGGTCAGGTGCAGCCGGCTCAGCGTGCCCTGCGGGCGGCGGGCCCGGACGGTGTGCCCGCCGGTGGTCTCGGCGGGGGAGCGGCGGCCCTGGGCGCCGTGGCCGGTGCCCTGCACGGTGAACAGCCGCGTCCGGTACGGGTCCCCGGCCGCGACCGGCGCCGACTCCCGCGCGGGGGAGGGCTGTTGGGCCGGTACGGGCTGCGGCTCGGGCACCTCGGTGTCCGTGGCCGCGGGCTCCGGGGCCGCCCCGTCGGCCGGCTCGGGCGCGCCACCGCCGTCGGGGCCACCGTCACCCGGGCCACCGTCACCGCCCCCGTCCGGGCCGTCGCCCCCGGGCTCCGGCCCGTCGTCCTCCGGCTCCGGCTCCTCCGGCTGGGCGTGCTCCTCCAGGGTGCGGTCCAGCTGCTCCTCGTCCAGCCCGGGGGCGTCGAAGGGGTTGCGCCGGCGCCGGTGCGGCAGGGCGAGCTGGGCGGCCTTGCGGACGTCCTCCTCCAGCACCTCCGTCCGCCCGGCCCAGGCGGCCAGCGCGACCGCGGTGCGGGCCATCACGATGTCCGCGCGCAGCCCGTCCACCTCGAACGCGGCACACACCGCCGTGATCTGACGCAGCGCCACATCCGTCAACTCGACCTTCGGGAGCAACTCCCGCGCCACGGTGATGTGTTCGGCGAGCTCCCGCTCCTCCGCCGCGAACCGCTCGGCGAACCCGGCCGGATCGGCGTCGTAGGCGAGCCGGCGCCGGACCACCTCGGCGCGCTCGACCGGCTCCCGGGTGGCGGCGATCTCGACGGTCAGGCCGAAGCGGTCGAGCAGCTGCGGCCGCAGCTCGCCCTCCTCCGGGTTCATGGTGCCGACCAGCAGGAACCGCGCCGCGTGCCGCACCGACACGCCCTCGCGCTCGACGTACGAGCGGCCCATCGCGGCGGCGTCCAGCAGCAGGTCCACCACATGGTCCTGGAGCAGGTTCACCTCGTCGATGTACAGCACGCCGCGGTGCGCCTTGGCGAGCAGCCCGGGCTCGTACGCCTTGACACCCTCGGCCAGCGCGCGCTCCAGGTCGAGCGAGCCGACGATCCGGTCCTCGGCCACGCCGACCGGCAACTCGACCAGCTGGGAGGGCCGTTCGTGACTCTCGACGGCGCCGTGCGGCCCGTCCGGGCACTGCGGGTCCGGCCCGGCCGGGTCGCAGGCGAACCGGCAGTCGTCCACGACGGCGATGGCGGGCAGCAGCCCGGCCAGCGCGCGCACCATGGTCGACTTGGCGGTGCCCTTCTCGCCGCGCACCAGCACGCCGCCCACGGCCGGGGAGACCGCGTTCAGCAGCAGCCCGAGCCGCAGGTCGGCCATCCCGACGATCGCGGTGAACGGATAGCGGACCTCACTCATACGTCACTCCCAGGTGCTCCGGGCAGGAGGAACGGCAGCGATCCGGCCGCCGGCACCCCGCCCTCGATCAGCTTCCACAGCGCGTCGGTGTCCGCGTGCTCCTCGATCAGGTCGCCCAGCCGGTCCAACCGGGCCTCGCGCGCCACGGCGAACGAGGTGTCCGGCGCCGGCACGAACGCCCGGCCCGCCAAGTCGGCGACCTCGCGCAGGAGTTCACGGCGGAAGCCGTCGTTCTCCAGCGCGCCGTGCCAGGTGGTGCCCCAGACCGATCCGACCCGGCAGCCGTCCAAGAAGGGAACACCCCCCTCCACGGCCACCACCCCGTGGTGGATCTCGTACCCCTCGACCCGCTGCCCGTACGCCTCGCCGACCGGCCGCGCCAGCACCTTCCCGACACCGAAGCGCACCCGGGTCGGCAGCAGGCCGAGCCCGTCGACGAGACCCGCCTTCGACTCCACCTCGTCCTCGATCGAGTGCGCCAGCATCTGGTAGCCGCCGCACACCCCGAGCACCGGCAGTCCGGCCGCCGCCCGCGCCTTGAGCGCCGGCTCCAGGCCGCGCTCGCGCAGCCAGGCGAGGTCCGCCACGGTCGCCCGGGTACCGGGCAGCACCACCAGGTCGGCGTCGGCCAGCTCCTCCGGCCGGGTCGCCCAGCGCACCAGCACGCCCGGCTCCTGGGCCAGCGCGTCCAGGTCGGTGAAGTTCGACAGCCGAGGGAAGCGCACCACGGCGACCCGCAGCACGTCCGCCCCCAGCGGCCCGCGCCCGTCCACCCGGTCCACCACGGTGGACAGGTCCAGCGAGTCCTCGGCGTCCAGCCACAGGCCCGGCAGCATCGGCAGCGTGCCCAGCACCGGACGGCCGGTCAGCTCGTGCAGCATCTCCAGCCCGGGCGCCAGCAGCCGGGCATCGCCGCGGAACTTGTTGACGAACCAGCCGGCCACGTGCCGTTGGTCCTCCGCCGACAGCAGCGCCAGCGTCCCGTACATCGCCGCGAACACCCCGCCGCGGTCGATGTCCCCGACCACCACCACCGGCAGCGCGGCGGCCGTGGCCAGGCCCATGTTGGCGATGTCCCGGTCCCGCAGGTTGATCTCGGCGGGAGAGCCGGCGCCCTCGCACACCACCACGTCGTAGCGGGCGCGCAGATCGGCCAGGCACTCCAGCGCCCGCTCCAGCAGGACGGGCTTGCGCTCCCGGTAGTCCAGCGCGCCCACCTCGGCCACCGGCCTGCCGAGCAGCACCACCTGGCTGCGGCCGTCCGCGCCCGGCTTCAACAGCACCGGGTTCATCGCCGCCTCCGGCTCCACCCGGGCGGCCTGCGCCTGCATCGCCTGGGCGCGGCCGATCTCGGCGCCGTCGGCGGTGACGAAGGAGTTCAGCGACATGTTCTGCGCCTTGAACGGCGCCACCCGCACGCCCTGGCGGGCCAGCCAGCGGCAGATCCCGGCCGTCACCACGCTCTTGCCCGCGTCCGAGGTCGTCCCCGCGACCAGCAGTGCGTTGCTCATGCGACCGCCTCGCTACGCTCGGCAGGCGCTTCGCACCATGCGCACCTTCCGATGATGACCTCGCTGCGCTCGCTCATGCGACCGCCTCGCTACGCTCGCCAGGCGCCTCGCACCATGCGCACCTTCCGATGATGACCTCGCTGCGCTCGCTCATGCCCCACCCTTCTTCCTCATCAGCACCCGCAGCAGGACGTGCCCCGCGACCGTCGTACCCAGCGCCAGCGCGCCCACCCGCCGGGACAGCGTGCAGGCCCGCTCGATGTCGTCCACCGTCACCGGCCGCAACTCCGCACCCAGGACAGGCCGGTGCTCCACCCGCTCCCCGTACTGCAACGTCCCACCCAGCCGGACCCCGACCGCCCCCGCGAAGGCCGACTCGGCCTGGCCCGCGTTCGGGCTCGGGTGTGCGGAGCCGTCCCGGCGCCAGACCCGCCACGCGGTCCGGGGTTCGGGCGCGGCGGCCACCGTCAGCAGGGCCGTCAGCCGGGCACCCGGCCAGCCCGCCACGTCGTCCAGCCGGGCCGAGGCCCAACCGAAGCGGGCGTAGCGGGGCGAGCGGTGGCCCACCATGGCGTCCAGGGTGTTCACCGCGCGGAAGGCCAACAGGCCCGGGGTACCGGCCAGGGCGCCCCAGACCAGCGCGTTCACCACCGCGTCGGCGGTGTTCTCGGCCACCGACTCGACCACCGCCCGGGCGATCTGCTGCCCGTCCAAGGCGCTCGGATCCCGGCCGCACAGGTGCGGCAGCCGCTCCCGGGCCGCCGTCAGGTCGCCCGCGGCCAGCGAGCGTCCGACGGTCCGGGCCTCCCGGGTCAGCGAGGTGCCACCGAGCACCGTCCAGGTCGCCGCCGCCGCCAACGCGGCCCGGCCCAGCGGGCGGCGCCCGACCGTATGGTCCAGGGCGAGCGCGCCGGCCGCGACCGCGCCCACGCACACCGCGGTGTACCCGGCACCGGCGGCGCGGTCGTCGCGCCACAGCCGCCGCTCCAGCCGCCCCGCGGCCGTGCCGAACAGGGCGACGGGGTGCCCGCGGCGCGGGTCGGCGTACCGGGCGTCGAAGGCGTAGCCCGCGACGGCGCCCACCGCGAAGGCAGCGGCCCGGGTCAGCGGGCGCACAACAACGAAAAGCTGGGAATCCAACCGGGCGGGGCAGCCTGCATCGCGTGGGTGTCCTCACTCAGGGTCCGCGCCCTGGATCGACGTACCGGGGGCGAGAGTCTCCTGGCTTCCGGGTCCGACGCACCCCCGGGCCTTCCAACGGCCCCTGACGGGCCGCCGTGGCACTTTCCGAGCGTGCTCCCCGGTGACAGTGGCGGGACCGCGCCGGACTCGCACCGGCTTCCTCTCCATGCCTCCGTTTGGCCCCAGGATCCCATCACGCGCCCGAACCGGGAGTCAACCGAGGTCACGGAGGGGTTGGTCACACGGCGCACCCGCCCCCGCCCTGTGCGATCGCCCAGCCCCACGAAGGGCCCGGCGCCCCCGCTTCGTGCGTTCGGCGGCTGGGGCCGCGCCGCAGGCCACGCCTACGGTTCGGCCATGCGCCGCAGAAAGCCCCCCGTCGCCGCCCCCACCCCGGTGCCGTTCTCGCCGGACGCCGCCCGGGCCCACCGAACCGGCCTCGGGCTGACCCCCGAGCAGGTCGCCGAGGGCATGGCCGCACACGGCGTCCGGCTGCTACCCGGCCACATCCTCGCCTGGGAGGACGGCGTGCTGCGCCCCGGCGAGACCGAGTTCATCGCCCTGGCCCGCGCCCTCTGGTGCCCGGCCGCCGCCCTGATGCCCGGCCACCCCGTCAGCCTGCGCGACCACCGCATCGCCCGGGAACTCCCCCCGGAGACCGTCGCCGAACGGGTCGGCATCCCCCTGCCCACCTACCGTCAGGCCGAACTGACCGGCCACTGGGACGGCGACCCGGACCAGACCCACGCCCTCGCCCAGGTCCTCGGCCTGCGCCTCACCGAACTGATCGAGGCCACCGGCCGCCGCGAGGCCCTCGACACCCTGCTCCGCCAATGCGTGGCCGGACGCTGGCAACCCCACCTCCGCCCGATCGCCCGCCTCGTCCCCGTCCCCGAACCCGACCTCGCCGCCGTCCTCCCCGTCCTCCACCAGGAACACCACATCCCCTCCCACTGGGGCACCACCACCCAACCCACCACCCCCACCCCACCCCTCACCCCCCGCTTCTGGCACCTCCTCAGCACCCACCACCCCACCCTCCCCGTCTGACCACACCACCCACACCACCCCACCCACACCACCCCCAACCGACCCACCCACATCAACCCCCCACCTACCCCTCACCCGCCCCAGGCGAGAGGGACGCGCTGCGGGAGGGGGCGGTGGAGGGGGTGGGTGCGGAAAGGGGCGTGACGGGTGATTTTCCGACCGCCAACGGCGCCCAGCACCCCACCCACAGGGTCGGCGGTCGGAAAATCATCCAGCCCCCGGAGCACCCACCCCCGGAACCGCCCCCGGACCCACCCACCCTCCCGAAAGCCCACCCCCACACCAAAGCCCCCGCGCAGCGGCCCCCCAGACGGCCCAGCCCGGTGGCCGCCCCGCCAGGGCCCTTGTGGACTGGTCCTCGAACACCGTCCGGGTCCGTGAACAGAGCGGGGATCGATATGCGTTGGAGAACCGCAGCCGTCGTGGCGGCCGCCACCGGTGCCGCTGCCGGGGCCGCCGTCCTGGTCGTGGGCCGTCGGGCCTCCGAGCGGATGGTCCGTCCGGGTGCGGGCCCGGGCGCCGTCGGTCCGGATTCGGGGCCGGTGCTGGTGCAGAGCCTGGCGGCGGGGCGGGTGACGTTCAGTCGGCGTCCGGAGAGCCTGCAGCCCGGCCGCTGGGCGGTGGAGTGGGCGGACGGCGGGCACGCGGTGGTGGAGGAGGTCCTGCACAGTGACGCGCAGGGCGTCACCCGGCGGCTGGTCCGGGCGGACCGGGGCACGCTGACGCCGGGCACCGAGGTCCGTTTCACTCCGCGCGTGTACCTGGGCGATCCGACCTCGGCGCTCGGTCTGGCCTTCACCGACACGGTGGCCGACGGCGAGCTGGGCCCGCTGCCGGTCTGGCTGATCGGTGGCAAGCGCGGCACCTGGGTGGTTCTGGTCCACGGCCCGGAGGCGGACCGCGGGCAGGCTCTTCCGGTGCTGCCGGCGCTGCACCGTCTGGGCCTGCCGGCGCTGGTGGTCACCTACCGCGGCGACGAGGGGGCTCCGGCCTCCCCGGACGGCTACAGCCACTTCGGCGAGACGGAGTGGCGGGACGTCGAGTCGGCGGTGCGGCTGGCCCTGGACCACGGTGCGGGCCGGGTGATCCTGTACGGCTGGTCGGTGGGTGCGACGACGGTGCTGCAGACGGCGGCGCGGTCGGCCTGGGCGCACGCGATCAGTGGGATCGTGCTGGATTCGCCGGTCCTGGACCTGCCCGCGGCCGCCCGTCGGGACGCCGCCCGGGCGGGTTTCACCGGGGTCTCCGCCGAGCTCGGCGCGCTGGCGGCGGAGGGCCGTACGGGCGTCGACCTGGCGGACTTCTCCCGCTTGGCGGAGGGTGCGGACCTGCGGGTCCCGACCCTGGTGCTGCACAGTCCGGACGACGCGCTCGCGCCGATCGGCACGGTGGAGCGGCTGGCGGCGGCCCGCCACGACGTGGTGAGCCTCCAGCGCTTCCCGGGGGCCGAGCACGCGGCCCTCTGGAACTCGGCACCGGACCACTACACCGAACTCCTCCGCCGCTGGTTGACCCCGCTGCTCTGACCCGCCCTCAGGGGCACATCTTGCTCCCGAAACCGCCCCGCCGATCCCTTCCCCTCCCACCCCGCCACTGCACCGGAAGTCGACCCCGCCGACTTCCGGTGCAGCACTGTCCCCCACCGGCACATGCCACCTGGCCGGATCGCAGCCCTCCGCTTCCGCCGCACCCGACCCCTCCCGCACCCGCGCGGAACCACCCGGCGACCCCGTCCCCACACGCAGCGTGACCGCCCGAACGGCCAGGGCGACGCCCCGCCGCCCCCCTGGCATGACCCCGCCACACGTTTCCGGCCAGGCGGTTTGCCTCTGTTGCCCGATCTTGCGGAGGTGCCGCCCCCGGTCGAGCGGTCGTACGGGCAACCGGATGTGACAGAAGGCCCGTACAAGGGGAAGACTGCTCGACGTGACGTCTCGGAACCCGCGCGACCGTGATGCCCCCCTCCCGCCGACGATCGGTACCGGTGCGACGGTGACCCGTCTCCCTGGTACGGCCCAACGGCCCTCCGGCGGCAGGCCGGGCGGGGCCGCCGTACCCCGGCGCCGTGGGCCCGCGCCGGCCCCCGGCCGGGGCCGGGTTCCGGTGCCGGAGGGCTTCCCCGCGCCGGCCGAGCTGGCGCCGCTGGCCCGTCGGATGCTGGTGGACGCCGTCCGGATCGCCCGCTGGGCCGGGGAGCTGGCGGAGGTCGACAAGCGCGGCGAGCTGCTCCCGGACGACGCCCGCGAGGCGGGCCGGGCGCTGGCCATGACGGTCGGCGCGGCGGCCAAGGCCTGGGGCCAGGCCCTGCTGGTGGGCCTGGTGGAGGCCCGGGACGGCGGCGCGGGCCCCGGCTGGCGCCTGCACGCCTGGGAGCACGACGACGAGGCCGTGGTGCGCGGCTGGTCCGGGCTGTTCGACGCCTGGACGCTGCTCGCCCCGGTGCCGCCCGCCGCGCTGCGCGGGGTGTTCGCGGTCCTGGCCGGCCAGGCCGTGGACCAGGCCCCGCAGTTGCTGTCCTTCCTGCACCTGGTGGACGGCCCGGTGGCCGAGAGCGAGCTGCTGGAGCTGCTGCGCCGGGGCCTGGACGAGCGCCGGGTCGGGGCCGGGCTGGGCAATCCGGGCCTGTCGCCGGTGCCGCACGCCGCCTCGGCGGTGTCCGCGGTCCGCGGCACCTGCCGGGCGCCGCAGATCGACACCCCGGCCGCGAGCTCCGACGTGGCCGCGGTGCTGGACTGGATGCTGGACGGTCTGACGGCGGTCGGCGCCGTGGTGCGCCGCAACGACGCCGCCGAGCTGTCCCCGCTGGGCCACTGGGCGGTGCGGGCGAAGCTGGAGGAGATCTGCACCGTCGCCCAGACCGCGGCCGGGCACATCGAGCAGAGCGCCTTCGAGCTGCTGAACGCCTGCGCGGACTACTCGCCGGGCCCGGCCCGGGCGGAGTTCCGCGCCTGGGTGGCGGCCCGCCCGGCGGACCGCGCGGTGGCCGAGCTGCTGGACGCGGCCCAGGGCGACGACGCGCTGGTGCGCGGTCTGGCCTTCGAGGCGCTGCGGGTGGCGGGCGGTCCGGCCGAGCAGGCGGTGCGGGCGGCGGTGGACGAGCCGGTGCTGCGCCCGTACGCGCTGCTCTGGCTGGCCGAGCGGTCCGACGAGGGGGTCGCCCCGGCGGACGTGCTGGGCGCCGAGGACGCGGCCTGGCTGTGGGTGGACACGGCGGCGGCGGTGCTGGACCACGGTGAGACGGAGCTGCTGGTGGGGCACGTCGAGGGCGCCTCGGCGGGTGACCCGGTGCGGCTGTTCGCCCGGGCCCGGCAGTCCGGGCACCCGCGGGCGGCCTCGGTGCTGACGGCGGTGTCCGGCGTGCACCCGGACCCGGGCGTGGCCCGGGCGGCCCGCCGCTCGGCGTTCAGCGTCCACACCGGCGGGGCGTGACCCGGCAGCGTCCGAGGGGCAGGCCCCAGGAGCAACGCGAAGGGCCCGGAACCTGATGGTTCCGGGCCCTTCGTACGTCCTGCGGCGGTTCAGCCGAGCCGCGACTCCGCCCGCCGGGCGCGGACGTCGCCGACCTTCTGCCCGACCTTGCGCCGGATGACCAGCAGTGGTGCCATCGCGGCGAGCGTGATCTGGGCGAAAGCGCCGATGTGCATCAGGGTGTCGCCACCGGGCAGCCCGGTCGCCCAGGCGGCCAGGCAGCCGATCGCCACGACGACCCAGCAGAGCGTGGCGGTGGCCAGCAGCCCCTGCGGCTTGGGGTACTCGATCCGGCTGACCATGAGGTACGCGGCGCCGAAGATGGCGAGCAGACCGGGCAGGAACGGCGGGTCGAGCAGCACGATGGCGATGACCGTCATCGCGCCCATCGGGCAGGGCATGCCCTGGAACACCCCGGGCCGCATCTTGACGGTGGAGAAGCGGGCCAGCCGCAGGACCACCGCGAGCAGCACGGTCAGCGCGATCAGCGCCGAGAGCTTGGTGTTGGAGCCCTGGGAGACCATGCCCCAGACCGCGACGAAGTAGGCCGGCGCGATGCCGAAGCTGATCAGGTCGGCCAGGTTGTCGAGTTCCGCTCCGAGGGCGGAGGAGCGGAGCTTCCGCGCCACCAGGCCGTCGAAGAGGTCGCACATCGAGCCGATCAGCAGCAGCGTCACCGCGGTGGCGGCGCTGTGCCGGTCCGGAGCGGCGTCCGGGTTGGTGATGTGCGGGACCAGGACCCCGGTGGTGATCGAGTAGATCGCCAGGAAGCCGCAGACGGCGTTCCCCAGGGTCAGGAAGTCGGCGGTGGACAGGTGCTGCGGGGAACGCGGGGCGCGCAGCTCGCGGTCGCGCGCCCAGCGGCGACGGCGCAGGGCCGTCTCCTCGTCGTCCAGGCCGACGATTGTTTCAGGATCAGTCACGGTCAAGGCGCGTCACCCCGGCTGTGGTCTTCTGGCCGACCTCGACGCCGACCTCGACGCCGGCCGGCAGGTAGGTGTCGACCCGGGAGCCGAACCGGATCAGGCCGATCCGGTCGCCCTGCTCGACCTTGGTTCCGGCGGCCACGTACGGCACGATGCGACGGGCCACGGCCCCCGCGATCTGCACCATCTCGATGTCGCCGAGCTCGGTGTCGAAGTGCCAGACGACCCGCTCGTTCTGGTCGCTGTCCTTGTTGAAGGCCGGCACGAAGCCGCCCGGGACGTGCTCGACCGACGTCACCGTGCCCGGCAGGGGCGCGCGGTTGACGTGGACGTTGAGCGGGCTCATGAAGATCGCGACCCGGGTGCGGCCGTCCGGCCAGGCGTCGATGCTCTGGACCACGCCGTCGGCGGGGGAGATGACTCTGCCGGTGCCGATCTCACGCTCGGGGTCGCGGAAGAACCACAGCATGCCCGCGCCGAGCGCGCAGGCCGGTACCGCGGCCAGGGCCCACTTGCCGTTGCGCCGGGTGAGGGCGGTGGTCACGGCGGCCGTGGCGAGGGTGGGGACGAACCAGGGGGTGGCTCCGCGCGCGATGGTCACGCGGGGTCGCCGACCGGCCGTCGGGGCTGCGAGGGCATCGCGGTCCGTGACGGAGGTGTGAGGGGACGGGCTGATGGGCATCGAAGACCTTTGTCGCGGGGGATCATGGCCGCTGGACGGGGGCCACCGCGGAATCGGTAATAGAGGGACGGCTTGCTGTCCCGGTGGATGCTATCGGGAGCACACGGTGGGTGGGCAACCCGCCTGCTCGTTCATGTGTCCGGTGGGAGCGCGTGCGCGCGTCCCGCCTCTACGACCGTAGCTCGCCCCGGTCCGGTTCCCAAGGGACCGGACAGGGCTGGTGACTCTTGTCTCAGCAGGGGTGCGGCCGGAACCCGGTGGGGACACGGGCCGTACCGGGTGGAAGAAGGTGTACGGAAGCGGCCGCAGGGCGCGTCGCTGCAGCTGTACGCCCTGCGGCCGCTTTCCGGAGGCCGTGCCGGACCCAGGCGGACCAGGCCGGGCCGTGACGGGCACGGCGCTCTGCCGGGACGGGCCCGCACGCCCGTCGACCGGCGGTTTCGGAGCGGGCCGCCCGTCAATCCGGGCGGTCCCGCAATCACTCGGTGGTCCCCGCGCTCAGGCGGGGACCGGGCCGTCACTCGGCGATCTTGTACTCCTCCAGGAGCCGGCGCCCGACGATCATCTTCTGGATCTCCGCAGTTCCTTCACCGATGAGCAGCATCGGGGCCTCGCGGTAGAGGCGCTCGATCTCGTACTCCTTCGAGAAGCCGTAGCCGCCGTGGATCCGGAAGGCGTCCTCGACGACCTCCTTGCAGTACTCGGAGGCCAGGTACTTGGCCATGCCGGCTTCCAGGTCGTTGCGCTCGCCGCTGTCCTTCTTGCGGGCGGCCATGACCATCATCTGGTGGGCGGCCTCGACCTTGGTGGCCATCTCGGCGAGCTTGAACTGGATCGCCTGGTGCTCGGCGATCTTCTTGCCGAAGGTGGAGCGCTGCTGCGCGTAGGAGATGCCGAGCTCGAAGGCGCGGCGGGCGACGCCGCAGCCGCGGGCGGCGACGTTGACGCGGCCGACCTCGACGCCGTCCATCATCTGGTAGAAGCCGCGGCCCGGGACGCCGCCGAGGATGCGGTTGGCCGGAATCCGCACGTCCTGGAGCACCAGCTCGGTGGTGTCGACGCCCTTGTAGCCCATCTTCTCGATCTTCCCGGGCACGGTGAGGCCGGGGACGGTCGGGTTCGGGCCGAAACCGGCCGTCTTCTCGATCAGGAAGGTGGTCATGTTCTTGTACGGGGAGCTGCCGCCCTCGTCGGTCTTGCACAGGACCGCGACCAGGGTGGACGTGCCGCCGTTGGTCAGCCACATCTTCTGGCCGTTGAGGACGTAGAACTCGCCGTCCTTGACGCCCTTGGTGGAGATGGCGGAAACGTCGGAGCCGAGCCCGGGCTCGGACATCGAGAAGGCGCCGCGGATTTCGCCGGCGGCCATCTTCGGCAGGAAGTGGTCCTTCTGCTCCTGGGTGCCGTGGGCGTTGATCATGTGCGCCACGATGAAGTGGGTGTTGACGATGCCGGAGACCGACATCCAGCCGCGGGCGATCTCCTCGACCACCAGGGCGTAGGTGAGCAGGGACTCGCCGAGGCCGCCGTACTCCTCGGGGATCGTGAGGCCGAACAGCCCGAGCTGCTTCATGCCCTCCACGATCGCGGTCGGGTACTCGTCCTTGTGCTCCAGCTCGGTCGCGACCGGAATGATCTCCTTGTCGACGAAATCCCGCACGGTGGCGAGGATGTCCCGCTGGATCTCGGTGAGGCCGTCGGTCTGTGCGAGGCGTCCCATCGTGCGGCTCCGGAATGTCTGAAAACGGGTGGGGGGGGATTTCCGGGGGCCCTGCCGGCGTGGCTGCGGCAGCAGGGCCCCCGACCGGGTGGGGGTCGGCCGATGACGGCGGCCTACCCGTCCGGGGTCTCTGGGAGAGGGGGGTGGTTCAGAGCGGGGTGGTTCAGGAGAGCGGCTCGGGGCGCCCCGGCTGCTCGCCGCCGCGCTCCTTGATGTACGTCTCGGTCGGCACCATCACCTTGCGGCGGAAGACGCAGACGACCGTGCCGTCCTGCTTGTACCCCTTGGTCTCGACGTGGACGATGCCGCGGTCGTTCTTCGACTTGGACGGCCACTTGTCCAGGACGGTCGTCTCGCCGTAGATGGTGTCGCCGTGGAAGGTCGGCGCGATGTGGCGCAGCGACTCGATCTCCAGGTTGGCGATCGCCTTGCCGGAGACGTCCGGGACGGACATGCCGAGCAGCAGCGAGTAGATGTAGTTGCCCACCACGACGTTCCTGCCGAAGTCGGTCGTCTTCTCGGCGTAGTTGGTGTCCAGGTGGAGCGGGTGGTGGTTCATGGTGAGCAGGCAGAAGAGGTGGTCGTCGTACTCGGTGACCGTCTTGCCGGGCCAGTGCTTGTAGACCGCGCCGACCTCGAACTCCTCGTAGGTGCGTCCGAACTGCATGGTGCTACGCCTCCGGGATCTCGAACTTGGTGGTGCGCTGCATGCCGGCGGCCCGGCCCTTGCCGGAGATGACCAGGGCCATCTTGCGGCTGGCCTCGTCGATCATCTCGTCGCCGAGCATCGCGGAGCCCTTGGCGCCGCCCGCCTCGGAGGTGCAGTAGTCGTACGCGTCGAGGATCAGCTCGGCGTGGTCGTAGTCCTCCTGGGAGGGGGAGTAGACCTCGTTGGCGATGGCGACCTGGTCCGGGTGCAGCACCCACTTGCCGTCGAAGCCGAGGGCGGCGGAGCGGCCGGCGACCTCGCGGTAGCCGTCGGCGTTGCGGATCTGGAGGTACGGGCCGTCGATCGCCTGGAGGTCGTTGGCGCGGGCGGCCATCAGGATGCGCATCAGGATGTAGTGGTAGGCGTCGGCGTTGTAGCCGGGCGGCTGCTCGCCGACCACCAGGGACTTCATGTTGATGGAGGCCATGAAGTCGGCGGGGCCGAAGATGATGGTCTCCAGCCGGGGCGAGGCCTCGGCGATGGCGTCGACGTTGATCAGGCCCTTGGCGTTCTCGATCTGCGCCTCGATGCCGATCTTGCCGACCTCGAAGCCCATGGTCTTCTCGATCTGGGTGAGCAGCAGGTCGAGCGCCTTGACCTGCTCGGCGTCCTGGACCTTGGGCAGCATGATGCAGTCGAGGTTGGGGCCGGCGCCCTCGACGACGGTGATCACGTCGCGGTAGGTCCAGTGGGTGGTCCAGTCGTTGACGCGGACGACGCGGGTCTTGCTGCCCCAGTCGCCGTTGTTCAGCGCGTCGACGATGTGGTGCCGGGCGCTCTCCTTGACCAGCGGGGCGCAGGCGTCCTCCAGGTCGAGGAAGACCTGGTCGGCCGGGAGGCCCTGGGCCTTCTCCAGGAAGCGCGGGTTGCTGCCCGGTACGGCGAGGCAGGAGCGGCGCGGGCGCAGGCGGTTGGTTGACGTGTCGGTGGCGGCAGTCATGAGGGTGGTTCGTTCCTTCCCAGTGGTCAGCTGGTCAGCTGGTCAGTTCGTGGCCGCGGTCGGTGCGGACGTCCACGGCTGGAGCCGGTTGGCCAGCCGGATCTCGTCCACGATCCGGCCGATGATGGTGGTGATGCCGAAGTCCTTCGGGGTGAACACGGCGGCGACGCCGGCGGCCTTGAGGGCCTCGCCGTCCGCTGCCGGGATGATGCCACCCACGATCACCGGGACATCCTCCACCCCGGCGCGGCGCAGCCGCTTGAGGACGTCGGGCACCAGCTCGGTGTGCGCGCCGGAGAGGATGGACAGGCCCACGCAGTGCACGTCCTCCGCCACGGCGGCGGAGACGATCTGCTCCGGGGTGAGCCGGATGCCCTGGTAGACCACCTCGAACCCGGCGTCGCGGGCCCGGACGGCGATCTGCTCGGCGCCGTTGGAGTGGCCGTCCAGGCCGGGCTTGCCGACCAGCAGGCGCAGCTTGCCGGCGCCCAGCTCCTCGGCGGTGGCGGCGACGGCGGCGCGGACCTGCTCCAGCTCCCCGCCCGGCTCGGCGGCGACCGCGACGGGCGCGCCGCCCACACCGGTGGGGGCGCGGTACTCGCCGAACACCTTGCGCAGGGCGAAGGACCACTCGCCGGTGGTGACCCCGGCCCGGGCGCAGGCGAGGGTGGCCGGCATCAGGTTGGCCTCGGTGGCGGCGACGGTCTTGAGCTCGGCCAGCGCCTCCTGGGCGGCGGCCTCGTCGCGGGCGCCGCGCCAGGCTTCCAGGGCGGCGAGCACGGACTGCTCGGAGGCCGGGTCGACGACCATGATCGCGGTGTCGAGGTCGGCGGTGAGCGGGCTGGGCTCGGTGGTGTCGAAGCAGTTGACCCCGATGATCTTGTCCTCGCCGGACTCGATCCGGGCCCGGCGGGCGGCGTGCGAGGCGACCAGGTTGGACTTGAGGTAGCCGGACTCGACGGCCGGGATGACCCCGCCCATCTCCAGCACCTTGGCGATCTCCGCCTCGGCGCCGGCCAGCAGCGCCGCGGTCTTGGTCTCGATCACCTCGGAGCCGTTGAAGATGTCGCCGTACTCCAGCAGGTCCGACTCGTAGGCCAGCACCTGCTGGATCCGCAGCGACCACTGCTGGTCCCAGGGCCGGGGCAGCCCCAACGCCTCGTTCCAGGCCGGGAGTTGGACGGCCCGGGCGCGGGCGTCCTTGGACAGGGTGACGGCCAGCATCTCCAGCACGATCCGCTGGACGTTGTTCTCCGGCTGGGCCTCGGTCAGCCCGAGCGAGTTGACCTGGACGCCGTAGCGGAACCGGCGCTGCTTGGGGTCGGTGACCCCGTAGCGCTCCAGCGTGACCTTCTCCCAGAGCAGGGCGAAGGCGCGCATCTTGCACATCTCCTCGACGAAGCGCACGCCGGCGTTGACGAAGAAGGAGATCCGGGCGACCACGTCGCCCATCCGCTCGGCGGGCACCTGCCCGGAGTCGCGGACGGCGTCGAGCACCGAGATGGCGGTGCACATCGCGTACGCGATCTCCTGGACGGGCGTGGCCCCGGCCTCCTGGAGGTGGTAGCTGCAGATGTTGATCGGGTTCCACTTGGGGATGTTGCCGACCGTGTAGGCGATCATGTCGGTGATCAGGCGCACCGACGGGCCGGGCGGGAAGACGTGCGTCCCGCGCGACAGGTACTCCTTGACGATGTCGTTCTGGGTGGTGCCGGTGAGCTTGGCGATGTCGGCGCCCTGCTCCTCGGCGACCACCTGGTAGAGCGCCAGCAGCCACATCGCGGTGGCGTTGATCGTCATGGAGGTGTTGGTCTGTTCGAGCGGGATGCCGTCGAACAGGGTGCGCATGTCGCCGACGTGGCCGACCGGGACGCCGACCCGGCCCACCTCGCCGCGGGCGAGGATGTGGTCGGAGTCGTAGCCGGTCTGGGTCGGCAGGTCGAAGGCGACGGACAGGCCGGTCTGGCCCTTCGCCAGGTTCCGCCGGTAGAGCGCGTTGGAGTCGCTCGCGGTGGAGTGGCCGGCGTAGGTGCGCATCAGCCAGGGGCGGTCGCGCTTCTGGGGCTCGGTCATCGGATCCGTCTCAGACGTTGCGGAAGCGGTTGATCGCGGGCAGGTGCTTCTCGCGCAGCTCGGCGTCGCGCACGCCCAGGCCCTCCTCGGGGGCCAGGCAGAGCACGCCGACCTTGCCCTGGTGCTTGTTGTGGTGCACGTCGAGGGCGGCCTGGCCGGTCTCCTCCAGGGAGTACACCTTGGAGAGGGTCGGGTGGATCTTGCCCTTGGCGACCAGGCGGTTGGCCTCGTAGGCCTCGCGGTAGTTGGCGAAGTGCGAGCCGACGATCCGCTTGAGCGACATCCACAGGTAGCGGTTGTCGTACTGGTGCATGTAGCCGGAGGTGGAGGCGCAGGTGACGATGGTGCCGCCCTTGCGGGTGACGTACACCGAGGCGCCGAAGGTCTCCCGGCCCGGGTGCTCGAAGACGATGTCGACGTCCTCGCCGCCGGTGAACTCGCGGATCTTGGAGCCCAGGCGCTTCCACTCGCGCGGGTCCTGGTTGTTCTCGTCCTTCCAGAACCGGTAGCCCTCGGCCGAGCGGTCGATGATCGCCTCGGCGCCCATGGCACGGCAGATGTCGGCCTTGGACTCGCTGGAGACCACGCAGATCGGGGTGGCGCCGCCGGCCAGCGCGTACTGGGTGGCGTACGAGCCGAGGCCGCCGCTGGCGCCCCAGATCAGCACGTTGTCGCCCTGCTTCATGCCGGCGCCGTTCTGCGACACCAGCTGGCGGTAGGCGGTGGAGTTGACCAGGCCGGGGGAGGCGGCCTCCTCCCAGGAGAGGTGCTTCGGCTTGGGCAGCAGCTGGTTGGTCTTCACCAGGGCGAGCTGGGCCAGGCCGCCGAAGTTGGTCTCGAAGCCCCAGATGCGCTGCTCCGGGTCCATCATCGTGTCGTTGTGGCCGTCCGGGGACTCCAGCTCGACCGAGAGGCAGTGGGCGACGACCTCGTCGCCGGGCTTCCAGGCGTTGACCCCGGCGCCGGTGCGCAGCACCACGCCCGCGAGGTCGGAGCCGAGCACGTGGTACGGCAGGTCGTGGCGCTTGGTGAGCGGCGACAGCCGGCCGTAGCGCTCCAGGAAGCCGAAGGTGGAGACCGGCTCGAAGATCGAGCTCCACACGGTGTTGTAGTTCACCGAGCTGGCCATGACCGCGACCAGGGCCTCACCGGGGCCGAGCTCCGGGAGGGCGACCTCGTCGAGGTGGAGGGACTTTCGGGGGTCCTTGTCGCGGCTGTCGAGGCCCGCGAACATCTGCTCCTCGTCCTTGTGGAGCGTGACCGCCCGGTAGGACTCGGGGAGCTTGATCGCCGCGTAGTCGGCCGACGTGGCGTCGGAGCTGAGGATCGCGTCGAGGATTTCCTGCATGGCTGCCTCCGAAGGCGTACCTGTGTGAGGGTCACAGGGCGTCTGGGGGAACCGGGAGCGGACACCGGCTTCGCTGAGGTGGGTGGTTGGCGGTCAGGCGGTCGCCCGGTGGTGGTCCGGGCGGGTCTGCACTGCTGGTCTGGCTCTGCTCCCGGGGTGTGGGAACGCCGGACGACGGCGCGCCGAGGTGGGGAGCCGCGGCGCCGCGACTGGTGAGTAACAAGGTAGTGGCACCCTGTGCCACTCGTAAAGACACCGGGTGTCAGGAATTCCGACGCTCGGGAAGGGCGCGGGACGCACGTGGTGCGGGTACGCCGAGGGCCCGTACCGATGAATCGGTACGGGCCCTCGCTACGCCTCTGACCTGCTGTTATTGCCGCCTCAGCGGCCCCGGGCGCCACTCAGCGCGGCCCGGATGCTGTCCACCACGACGTCCAGCGGAGCATCCGTGCGGGCGACTGTGATGAGCACCTCACCTCCGGGGCTGGCACTCAGTGCGCTCTCCGCCACCCCATCCTCTGGCATCCCACTGGCACCCGGTGCCACCAGTGAGCCCCGGCGTCTGGCACCCGGGGCGCTGGCCGCCCAGAAGGTCCGCCGGATCACCTCGAAGGAGTGGTCCAGCTGCGCCTCGACGTCGCCCCGGCCGCCGGCCCGCAGCCAGCGCCGCAGCACGTGGTTGTGCGCCGCGACCACCGCCGCCGCCGACACCTCGGCCAGCATCGGGTCGTCCTCGCCGCCGCGCTGCCAGCCCGACGGAATGGACTCCCCGGTGTCGAAACGGCCCAGCAGGTAGCGGGTGAACAGCCGCTCGTAGCGGGCCACCACGGCGATCTCGCGCTCGCGCAGCGCCGGGACCTGACGGATCAGCTGGTACCGCGCGACCGACACCCCCGGGGTGGAGGCGTACATCCGCAGCACCTCCTTGATGCCGCGGCACACCACGTCCAGCGGGTGCTCCTCCGGCTCGGCGCTGGCCAGCAGGTCGGCCACCCGGACCAGGGTGTCGTCGTGGTCGGGGAAGATCGCCTCCTCCTTCGACCGGAAGTACCGGAAGAAGGTGCGCCGGGCGACCCCGGCGGCCGCGGCGATCTGGTCGACCGTCGTCTCCTCGTAGCCCTGCGAGGCGAACAGCTCCATCGCGGCCGCGGCCAGGTCCTGGCGCATCTGCTGGCGCTGCGCCGCCGCCCGGCGGCTGCCCGGCCCGGCCTCCGTCCCGGTGCCCCCGGACGCGGCGGCCGTCCGTTCGGTGCCGCGCGGTCCGGCGGTGTGCTGCGGGGTGGCTGACTGAACCCGATCCATGTCCGGAACGCTACACGGCCCGGCCGGCGGGGCCGCGGCCCTTCCCCGGCGCACCGGCGTGACCGGGCCGGTCACGGCCGGTCTGGGCCAGCGCGCGGACACCGCCCCCGGGGTCCAGGCGGGGCGGGCGGCCGCCCCGGAGCCGTACGGCGCGGTGCCGTTGCCGTAGGCCGCGCCGTTGCCCGGGGGCGCGGCGCCGGGGCCGGACGGCTCCGCTCCCGCGTCGGGCAGTCGGTCGCCCCCGGCCCGTGACGCCGTCACCGGCGCGCGTGGTCGCGGAAGCCGCGGCCGGTCTTGCGGCCCAGGCAGCCGGCCGCGACCAGGTGCTCCAGCAGCGGCGCCGCGGCCAGGCCCGGCTCGCGGAACTCCTGGTGCAGCACCTGCTCGATGGTCAGCGAGACGTCCAGGCCGACCACGTCCAGCAGCTCGAACGGGCCCATCGGGTAGCCGCAGCCCAGCTTCATCGCGGTGTCGATGTCGTCCACCGTCGCGTAGTGCTCCTGGAGCATCCGCACCGCGTCGTTCAGGTACGGGAACAGCAGGGCGTTGACGATGAAGCCGGCCCGGTCCCCGCACTCCACCGGGTGCTTGCGCACCTTCGCGGTCAGCTCCAGCACCGTCGCCGTGACGTCCGGGGCGGTCAGCACGGTGGAGACCACCTCGACCAGCTTCATGGCCGGCGCCGGGTTGAAGAAGTGCATGCCGATCACGTCCTGCGGCCGCGAGGTGGCGGTCGCGCAGCTGATCACCGGCAGTGAGGAGGTGGTGGTGGCGAGCACCGCGCCCGGGCGGACGATCTTGTCCAGGGTGGCGAACAGCTCCCGCTTGACCGCCAGGTCCTCGGCGACCGCCTCGACCACCAGGTCCACCTCGGCCAGCTCGGCGTACCGGCCGATCGGGGTGACCAGCGCCAGCGCGGCGTCCCGCTGCTCCGCACTCAGCCGGCCCTTGGCGACCGAGCGCTCCAGCGACCGCGCCAGCTGCGCCTTGGCCCGCTCGGCCTTCTCCTGGCTGCGGGCGGCCAGCAGCACCGGGTGCCCGGCCTTGGCGAACACCTCGGCGATGCCGGTGGCCATCGTGCCCGAGCCGCAGACACCGACGGTGCGCACCTCGCGGCCCGCCACCTTCGGCCGCGCCGGGCCGGTGGCCGCGTCCACGGCCCTGGAGGAGCCCGGCGCCTCGTAGGTGTAGAAGCCCCGGCCGGACTTGCGGCCCAGCAGGCCGGCCGAGACCAGCTGGCCGAGGATCGGCGCGGGCGCGTGCAGCCGGTCCCGGGACTGCTCGTACATCGCCTCCAGCACCGTCCGGGCGGTGTCCACGCCGATCAGGTCGAGCAGCGCCAGCGGGCCCATCGGCAGGCCGCAGCCGAGCCGCATCGCGGCGTCGATGTCCTCCCGGGAGGCGTACTTGGACTCGTACATCGAGGCGGCCTGGTTGAGGTAGGCGAACAGCAGGCCGTTCACCACGAAGCCGGCCCGGTCGCCGGCCGCCACCGGCTCCTTGCCCAGGTCGCGGGCGAAGGCGGCGGCGTCCTCGGCGGTCTGCGGGGAGGTCAGTACGGTGCGGACCACCTCGACCAGCTTCATGGTGTGCACCGGGTTGAAGAAGTGCAGGCCGAGCACCCGCTCCGGGCGGGCGGTCGCGGCGGCGATCCGGGTCACCGACAGGGCGGTGGTGCCGGTGGCCAGCACGGTGCCCTCCGGGCAGATCCGGTCCAGCTCGGCGAAGACCTCCCGCTTCAACTCCAGTTGCTCGGGGACCTCCTCGATCACCAGGTCCGCCTCGGCGGCGGCGGTCAGCGCGTGCCCGACCGAGATCCGGGCCAGCAGCGCGGTGCGCTCCGCGGCGGTGATCCGCTCCCGGTCGACCGCGTGCGCGGTCGCCTCCTCGATCCGGGCCAGCGCCCGGGCGGCCGAATCCTCGGAGGCCTCGATGCCGATCACCCGGCGGCCGCTCCTGGCGACCGCCACCGCGACGCCGGCACCCATCGTGCCGAGGCCGACGACGGCCACGGTGGGGAAGGGACGCTCCATCTGTCCTGACTCCTAGTCATGAAGGGCCCGCGCGCGCTCCGGCGGGCGGGCCGCCGCGCCCGTCCACGAGGACAGGGGCGGCCGCCGCCGGAGGAGGGTCCGCGCGCGGGGGCTTGGGGAGATGACGGGGTTCCGGCAGGCCCGGGCAGCGGCCGGTCCGCTCCGGCCGAACTGCGGGGTGTGCCGTGGTGCTCAGGCGCTCGAAGGTGAAGGAAGCGGCGCTGATACGAGGAGAGATCCGGCCTGCCGCGGTTCGCGGTACCGGCCGGTGAAGTCGCACCGCGCGGGCACCGCAGACACGGCGACCGCGGCCTCCCGTCGGTGCGGCTCCCGAAGCCCGACGGTGGTGCGTCCGGCCACTGTAGCGAAGCTACTCATGAGTAGGAAGAGGGCGTCGGCGGAAAACCGCCCGGACCGCGGACGAACCGCTGGGCTCGGTCGTCGGGCGGGGTGGGGGCCGGCCCGGGGCGGCGGCGGATCGGACCCGAACGACCCTTCCCCGATCGGGTGAACAGGCGGACGGGCGTCCGTCCGTTCCACCCGATCGGGGAGTTACCGAGCCCCGGTCCCCGGGGCAGCATGGCGGCATGAGGACCGTCACCACCGCCCAGGCCGCCGACCCCGTCGGGCCGCTCGGCCCCGGCGCCCTCGCGGCCGCCGTCGCGCTGCCCCCGCGGGCCGAGCGCGCCGAGCGGGCCGAGCGCGCCGTCGACCGACTGCGCACCGCCGCCGTCGAGGCGCTCGCCGTGACGTGGGTCGACAACGCGGGCATCGCCCGGGTCAAGGGCGTGCCGCTCGACGGCCTGGTGCACGCGGCCCAGTGGGGCGTCGGCGCGGCGCCCTGCTTCGACGTCTTCCTCGCCGACGACACCATCACCACCAGCCCGCTGATCGGCGGCCCCACCGGGGACTTGAGGCTCTACCCCGACCTCGACCGGATCGTCCCGCTGGCCGCCCAGCCCGGCTGGGCCTGGGCCCCGGCGGACCGCTACACCCAGGCCGGCAGCCCGCACCCCGGCTGCCAACGCCTGTTCGCCCGCCGGACGGAGGCCGCGGCCGCCGCCCGCGGACTGAGCCTCAAGGCGGGCATCGAGGTCGAGTGGGTGGTCGCCCTGGCGGGGGCCCCGCAGGAGTCGCCGCAGTACCCCACGTACGGCCCCGCGTACGGCATGCACCGGCTCACCGACCTCTCCGACTACCTGCGGGACGTCCTGCGCGCCCTCCGCGCCCAGGGCCTGGGCGTGCTGCAGATCCACCCCGAGTACTCCCCGGGCCAGTTCGAGGTCTCGGTCGCCCCCGAGGGCCCGGTCGGCGCCGCCGACACCTCCGTCCTGGTCCGGCACACCGTCCGCGCCGTCTCCGCCCGGCACGGCCTACGGGCGTCCTTCGCCCCCGTGGTCGAGCCCGACGGGGTCGGCAACGGCGGCCACCTCCACCTCAGCCTCTGGCGGGACGGCCGCAACCTCGGGCACGGCGGCGCCGGCCCGCACGGGCTGACGGCCGAGGCCGAGGGCTTCCTCGCCGGGGTGCTCCAGGCGCTGCCCGAACTCCTGGTGCTGGGCTGCTCCAGCCCCGCCGGGTACCTGCGGCTGGTGCCCCAGCACTGGGCCGGGGCGTACCAGTGCTGGGGTCTGGAGAACCGGGAGGCCGCGCTGCGCCTGGTCACCGGCTCCACCGGGGAGCGCGCCACCGCCGCGAACGCCGAGGTCAAGTGCTTCGACGCGAGCGCCAACCCGTACCTCGCGGTCGGTGGCGTGATCGCCGCCGGCCTCGCCGGACTGGACCAACGCCGGGCGCTGCCGCCGGAGTTCACCGGGGATCCGGCCGCCGCCGAGCCGGGCACGGTGCCCCGGCTGCCGCAGGGCCCGGTCGAGGCGCTCGCCGCGTACGAGCGCTCGGCGGTGCTGCGCGAGGCGCTCGGCGAACCGCTGCACCAGGCGGTGGCGGCGGTGCGCCGGGCCGAGGCAGAGCAGTACGCGGCCGTCGGCGCACCGGAGTTGATCGCGGCGACACGCTGGCGGTACTGAGGAGTGGCCCGGCTGGAGATCGGGGCGCTGGTCGACCACCACTGCCACAGCGTGGTGGCGGCCGAGCTGGCCGACGACGCCCTGGCCGGACTGCTCACCGAGTCCGACCGCCCGCCCGCGCCCGGCTGCTCGCCCTTCGACAGCGCGATCGGCCTCGCCGTCCGGCGGTGGTGCCCGCCCGTGCTCGGCCTGCCCGCGCACGCCCCGGCCGGGGACTACCTGGCCCGGCGGCGCGAGCTGGGCGCGGCCGAGGCCACCCGCCGACTGCTCGCGGCCGCCGGACTGGACACCTGCCTGGTGGACACCGGGCTGACCGCCGCCGCGGGCCGTGACCTGCTGCCGTTGCCGGAACTCGCCGACGCCACCGGCGCGGTGGTGCGCGAGGTGGTCCGGCTGGAGTCGGTGGCCGAGCGGGTGCCGGCCGGCGCGGCGGACTGGCCGCGGGCCGTCGGCGAGGCCCTGGCGCGGGCCGCCGCCGGCGCCGTCGCGGTCAAGTCGGTGGTCGCCTACCGGCACGGCCTGGCCGTCCCCGCCGAGCGGCCCGCCCGCCCGGCGGTGGTGGCCGCCGCCGGGGCCCGGCTGCGCGCCGGGGGCGGGCGGCTGACCGATCCGGTGCTGCTGCACCACCTGCTCTGGACGGCCGTGGACGTCTGCGCCGAGCTGCGCCTGCCCCTCCAGCTCCACACCGGCTTCGGCGATCCCGACCTCACCCTGCACCACGCCGACCCGTCCCTGCTGACCGGCTTCGTCCGCGCCGCCGAGCCCAGCGGCGTCCCGCTGGTGCTGCTGCACGGCTATCCGTACCACCGGCAGGCCGGCTGGCTGGCCCAGGCCTTTCCGACGGTGTACACCGATCTGGGGCTGACGGCCTCCTACACCGGCCCGCGGGTGGCGGCGGTGCTCGGCGAGATGTCGGAACTGGTGCCGTTCGGAAAACTGTTGTTCTCCACCGACGCCTACGGACTTCCCGAACTGTTCTTGGTGGGTGCCGCACAGTTCCGGCACGGACTGGGCATGCTGCTCGCCGACTGGCAGGCGGACGGCGCCTGTTCGGCCGCGGACGCGCAGCGTGTGGCCCGACTGGTCGCGGCCGACAACGCGCGCCGCCTGTACGCGCTCGGCTGAGCGCCCGGGTGTGTTTTCGCGCACATGCCAAATCAGCCCAGTCGTCGACGAACCATCACTTTTTAACAATCTTCAACCCTGTTCCGCCTGTTGACCGGTGGAGCGCGAACCTCCGTTGTTGGTCTAGATGTGACGATTAGATGACTACCTCTTGCGCTTATCAGCGAATATTCATTAACGTCCCGGTCATCCCAGCGCACCTGCCACACCGCAGCTGCCGGATGACGACTCGGGAGGGCCAACCCCAATGAGAGTTCCTCGGATCAGCCGGACCCGCTACGCGGCTGTGGGCCTGGTGCTCGCGACCGCCGGAGCCCTCGCGCTCCCGGCCGGCACCGCCGTCGCGGCGCCCACCGGCGACTCGACGACCGGTCCGCTGCTCAGCTACGTCGTCAACACCAAGGCCAACCACGGCCAGGTGCAGAAGGTGGAGAAGGCCGTCACCGCCCTCGGCGGCACCGTGGTCCAGTCGTACGACCAGGTCGGCGTCATCGTCGCCCGCTCCAACGACACCAAGTTCGCGGAGAAGCTGCGCCTGGCCAAGGGTGTCGACTCGGTCGGCGCCAGCCGCACCAAGGGCATCCTCGCCGCCGACCAGACCAAGGCCGAGGTCGCCACCGAGCCGACCGGTGCCGCCGCCGCCGCGAACGGCCAGGAGCCGTACGAGCCCAACCAGTGGGACATGCGCCAGATCGGCGTCGACAAGGCGCACAAGATCTCGCTGGGCAGCCGCAACGTCACCGTCGGCGTGCTGGACTCCGGCATCGACGCCACCCACGAGGACCTGGCCGCCAACGTGGACGCCTCGCAGTCGGTCTCCTGCATCGACGGCAAGACGAACACCGACTGGAAGGCCTGGCAGCCGACCACCAGCGACCACGGCACCCACGTCGCCGGCACGATCGCCGCCGCCAAGAACGGCAAGGGCGTCGTCGGCATCGCCCCGAACGTCAAGCTGGCCGCGGTCAAGGTCGTCGACGACGGCGGCTTCATCTACCCGGAGAACGCGGTCTGCGGCTTCGTCTGGGCCGGCGAGCACGGCTTCAAGGTGACGAACAACAGCTACTACGTCGACCCGTGGATGTTCAACTGCCCGAACGACAAGGACCAGGCCGCGATCTCGGACGCCGTCCGCAAGGCCGTCGCCTTCTCGCAGCGCAAGGGCGTCCTGAACGTCGCCGCCGCCGGTAACGAGAACATCGACCTGGCGCACAAGACCACCGACGTCTCCAGCCCGGACGACACCACCCCCGGCACCCGCCCGGTCACCAACGACTGCCTGTCGCTGCCGACCGAGCTGCCCGGCGTGATCGCGGTCTCCGCGGTCGGCGTCAACGGCGACAAGTCGTACTACTCCAGCTACGGCAAGGGCATCGTCACCGTCGCCGCGCCGGGTGGTGACGCCCGCTACCAGATCCCGAACACCCCGGACAAGAACGGTCGCATCCTGTCGACCATCCCGGGCAACAAGTACGGGTACATGCAGGGCACCTCGATGGCCACCCCGCACGTCACCGGCGTGGTCGCGCTGCTCGCCAGCACCTTCCCGTGGGCCAGCCCGGACGAGCTCACCGAGCTGCTGACCAACCAGGCCGAGTCCCACGCCTGCCCGACCGGCGTTTACAACCCGGGCAACACCGGCCAGTTCAAGGCCACCTGCGAGGGCGGCGTGGACGACAACGGCTTCTACGGCGCGGGCATCATCAACGCCGAGAAGGCGGTCCAGTGGTGGCGCTGACGCGCTGACCACCGAGCGCTGAACACCGAACGCTGAGCTGGGGAGCGGGGCCACGGGCCCCGCTCCCCAGCGGCGTTCCGGCCCCGGGCGGGCCGCGGCCGGGCCGTGACCGAGCCGCGGTGGGCCCGGCGGTCGGTCCGAGCTACTCCCCGGCCTCGACGTGCTGCTCCCAGACCGTCTCCACCGAGGGCTTGCCGTGCAGGTCCGGCACCTCCCGCAGCCAGGCCGGCCGACCGGCCCGGGTACGGGCCGCGCGGCGCAGCTCCGCCTCGCGCAGCTGCGCGGGCGTGGCGAAGCCCTCCGGCAGCCACTCCGCGGAGAGCACCGCCCGGGCGGCCAGGTGGGTGACGTACGCGTGCCGGACGGCGTCCACCGAGTCGAAGCCGGGCTCGTCGGCCAGCCACTCGTCCGGGACCAGCGCCACCACCTGCTCCAGCAGTTCGACGGTGACCAGCGGCCCGAGGTCCTCGTCGGCCAGCCGGACGTCCGGGGCGCAGGCGCCCAGCGCGTGGGCGCTCAGGTCGTACCGCTTGCCGACGGACGCCCCGGCGGTGGCCCAGCGGTGGTGGAAGATCAGCGCGGCGCCGTTGTCGATCAGCCAGAGCCGCTTGTGCCAGACCACCAGGTTGGGGTTGTGCACGGTGCGGTCGACGTTGCCGGTGAGCGCGTCCAGCCAGACCACCCGCCCCGCCTCGGCGGAGTCCACCGGGATCATCCCGGGCCGGTAGTCGGCGGCCCCGGGCAGCAGGTCCATCCCGAGGTTGAGCCCGGCGCTGGCCTTGAGCATGTCCTGGATCTCGGTGTCCGGTTCGTCGGCGGCCACCGCCGGATCGAAGTCCACCAGCCGCAGCTCCGGCACCCGCAGTCCGAGCCGCCGGGCCAGCTCGCCGACGACCACCTCGGCCACCAGCGCCTTGCGGCCCTGGGCGGCGCCGGTGAACTTGACCACGTACGTTCCCAGGTCGTCGGTCTCCACGACGCCCGGCACCGAGCCTCCGGCCCGCAGCGGGTCCACGTAGCGCAGCGCAGTCACCAGATCGAGCACACCCGCCACCCTATCCCGCCGTGCCACGTGATTGGCTTGCCGCTGAGACCGGTACGCAGAGCGGTACCCACCACACGAGGAGAGCACGGCATGGGACAGGTGCAGGCCACCACCGAGCGGGACTACGACGCCGCGCCCGAGCGGGTGTACGAGGCGCTGGCCGACTACCAGGTGACCCGCCCGAAGCTGCTGCCCGCGCAGTACAGCGAGTACGAGGTCCGGGTCGGCGGGACCGGCGCCGGCACCCAGGTGCACTGGAAGCTGCAGGCCACCGAGAAGCGGGTGCGCGACTGCCTGTTCACCGTCTCGGCGCCGCAGCCGGACCAGCTGGTGGAGAAGGACGCCAACTCCAGCATGGTGATCACCTGGACCGTCGCGGCCGCCGGCGAGGGCCGCACCAAGGTCACCGTCACCGCCACCTGGCAGGGCGCCACCGGCATCGGCGGCTTCTTCGAGCGCACCTTCGCCCCCAAGGGCCTGAACCGGATCCACGACCAGGTGCTGGCCAACCTGGCCGCCGAGGTGCGCTGACCCCGGGGCTCCCGCCCGACCCGGGGGAATCGCCCGGAGTTTCGAGCGGCTCGTCCGCCCGTACGAGCCGAAAGCCGTACGGGTGGACGGCCCACCACCTGCGGGTGACGGGAGCCGCCCCGCGCGGGGGAGCCATCCTAGGCTCGCCGCCGTGCATATGACGATCCTTCACATTTCACAGCCGGTGGACGGCGGAGTCGCCCGCGTCGTCGTCGATCTGGTCCGGGGGCAGCGCGAGGCCGGGCACCGGGTGCTGGTCGCCTGCCCGCGCGGCGGGCGGCTGGCCGAGGAGGCCGCCGCGGTCGGCGCGCTGGTCCAGGACTGGCCCGCGGACCGCTCACCCGGCCCGGCCACCGCCGCCGAGGCCTGGCGGCTGCGCCGGATCGTCCGGGCCGCCGGGCCGGACGTGGTCCACCTGCACAGCGCCAAGGCCGGGCTGGCCGGCCGGCTGGCCGTGCGCGGCGCGGTGCCGACCGTCTTCCAGCCGCACGCCTGGTCCTTCGCCGCCGTGGACGGTGCGATGGCCGCCGCGACCCTGCGCTGGGAGCGCTTCGCGAGCCGTTGGGCGCACCGGCTGCTGTGCGTCAGCGTCCAGGAGCGGGCCGACGGCGTGGCCGCGGGGGTGCACGCCGACTGGGCGGTGGTGCCCAACGGCGTCGACGTCCGCCACTACGCGCCCGCCGACCGCCGGGCCGCCCGGATCGCGCTCGGGCTGGACCTGGACGCCCCGCTCGCGGTCTGCGTGGGGCGGCTGTGCCGGCAGAAGGGCCAGGACGTGCTGCTGGCCGCCTGGCCGGAGGTGCTGCGGCGGGTGCCGCAGGCCCGGCTGGCGCTGGTCGGCGGCGGGCCGGACGAGCAGCGGCTGGCGGAGGCGGTCCGGGAGTCGGCCGAGCCCTGCCGGGTCCGGCTGGTCGGCGACGTACCGGATCCGCGCCCGTGGCTGGCGGCGGCCGACCTGGTGGTGCTGCCCTCGCGCTGGGAGGGGATGGCGCTGGCGCCGCTGGAGGCGATGGCGGCGGCCCGGCCGGTGCTGCTGACGGACGTGCCGGGGGCCCGGGAGTGCCTGCCGCCGGCGGAGCGCGCGCAGTCGGTGCTGCCGTCCGAGGACGCGGACGCGCTCGCCACCCGGATGGCCGAAGCGCTGTCCGACCCGATCGAGTGCGAGCGACGCGGTGCCCGGCTGCGCGAGCACGTGGTGGCCCGGCACGACGTCCGTACGGTGGTCGAACAGGTGGACGTCCTGTACCGCCATCTGCTGGGGGCCGGGCCGGCGGCCGGACGGCGCAGGGCCCGTGTCCCAGAGCGGATCTGATCGTTTCACATGCCGTGAATCCCTGCCGTTCCGGCGCCGGCGCATTCACACCCTCAACCGGAAATGGACGAGGCGTTAATCCGAAATACCTATTAATGGGCGGCTGGAATGAAACGGCAAGTCAACTTCCGGCGCACATGCCCACGTTCGGTATTGTCGGATTTTGCCTGCTTCGTTTCGATTTCACCCCGGGAATTCCTGTCCGGGCCCTTCGCAGCCGCGTCCGTGGTGACCAGCCCTTTCGCGATCGGCCCCCTCGCCGGAGAACTGAAAGCCGCCAGCGATAGCAGGTGCTGTCAGGACCGCGCCCACCGGGCCGGGACGGCCGCCCCGCGCCTATCGGTGCCGGGGCACCGCCACCCCGGGCACACAGCAGGGGAGTTCGTGCGCTGATGACCATTGACCACGACAGTGTGCCGCGATCCGGCGGGCCCCTGTCCGGACCGCGGCTGCCCGGCACCGGGCTGCTCGACCGGCCGACCGGCGCGGCGTACACCCGGGCGGTGCCGTCGCCCCGCCGGCACCACCGGGCCGGCCGCTCCCGGCTCGCCCTGCCGCTCGCACTGGTCCAGGTCGACGCGATCGCGCTCTGCACCGGCACCGGCATCGCCAACCGGGCGATCGACCCGACCGTCCCGCTCGCCCCCCTGCTCGGCGTCGCCGCCGTCCTGCCCCTGCTCCTGCTGCTCAACCTGGCCGGCGGCCTCTACCGCACCCGGCTCACCCTGTCCGTCCTGGACGAACTCCCCGCCCTGGCCGGCCGCGCCGTGGTCGCCACCGCCTTCGCCGTCACCCTGGCCGGCTGCCTGGAGGGCCGCTGGCCCGACTGCGGCCCCGCCACCCCGGCCCGGCTCACCGTCCTGCTCGGCGCCCAGCTGCTGATCGCCGCCGTCGGCCGCGCCGTCCTCTACCACCTGGTCCGGCGGATCCGCCGCGGCCGCCCCACCCCCGTCCTGGTGCTCGGCGCCGGGCGGCTCGGCCGCAAGGTCGCCGCCGCGCTCAGCGAGCACGGCGAGTACGGCATGCGCCCGGTCGGCTTCCTGGACGCCGACCCGCCGCTGCTGGCCGACGACACCGAGGTGCCCGTGCTCGGCGGCCGCGAGGTGCTGGAGCGCGAGGTCCGCCGGCACCGGATCCACCACGTGATCGCCACCGCCGGCGCCGCCGACGAGGCCGAGACCGCCGCCGCCCTGCGGGACGCCGTCCGGCTCGGCTGCCAGGTCTGGCTGGTGCCCGCGCTGCGCGAGCACGGCTCACTGCCCACCGCCCCGATCGCCGGCGGCGACCACCTGTGGGGCTTCCCCTGCCTGCGCCTCGGCAGCCCGGCGATGCGCCGCCCCGGCTGGGCCGCCAAGCGTGCCCTGGACGTCACCGCCGCCGGGATCGGCCTGCTGCTGCTCGCCCCCGTCCTGGCCCTGTGCGCCCTCGCCGTCCGCTTCGACACCGGCCCCGGCGTGCTCTTCCGCCAGCAGCGCACCGGCCTGGACGGCCGGGTCTTCACCGTCCTCAAGTTCCGCACCCTGCGCCCCAGCAACGAGCACGAGTCGGCGACCCGCTGGAACATCTCCCAGGACCACCGGATGGGCGCCGTCGGCCGCCTGCTGCGCAAGAGCTCGCTGGACGAGCTGCCCCAGCTCTGGAACATCCTGCGCGGCGACATGAGCCTGGTCGGCCCGCGCCCCGAACGCCCGTACTTCGTCATGCGGTTCAGCCAGGCCTACCCCGAGTACGCCGACCGGCACCGCGTCCCGGTCGGCCTCACCGGCCTCGCCCAGGTCAACGGCCTGCGCGGGGACACCTCGATCGAGGAGCGGGCCCGCTTCGACAACCGCTACATCGAGAGCTGGAGCCTCTGGCAGGACGTCAAGATCCTGTGCCGCACCGCAGCCCTGATGCTCCACCCGGACGGGAGCTGACCCCGCGTGGCACTGATCGTTTCGGCCCTTCCCCGGCCCGCCTTACGGCGGGCCCTGCCGGCCCTCGCGGACCGGTCCAGCCTGCTCGCCGCGGCCACCGTCCTGCTGGTCTGCGTGCCCGCGGGGGAGAAGGACGTCACCGCGGCCGTCCACGTCACCGCCGCCGACGTCGCCTCGCTCGCCCTGGTCGCCCTCACCGCGCTCAACCTGCTGCGCGGGCGCCTGCCCGCGATCAGCCGCACCACCGGCGCGCTGTTCGGCGGCGTCGTGGTCGCCGCCGCCGTCGCCACCCTCGGCTCGATCGACCCGGCCACCAGCCTCACCGGCTTCGTCCGGCTCACCCAGGTGTTCGTCCTGGTGCCGGCCGCCGTGCTCTGCTCGCTGCGCGACCGCACCGACCAGCGACTCGTCCTCGGCTCCTTCGTGCTGGCCGCGCTGATCCAGGGCGTGGTCGGGGCGAACCAGTACCTCACCCACACCGGCGCCTCCTACACCGGCCAGCCGATCCGGGCCGTCGGCACCTTCGGCGCACTGGACATCATGGCGATGTCCACCGTGGTCAGCTACGGCCTGCTCGCCGCCCTCGCCCTGGCCCTCGGCGAGCGCGGACCCGGCGGCGACGTACGGCTGCGCCGGGCGATGTTCGCCGCCGCCGCCTTCCTCGCCTTCCCGCTCGCCGTCTCGTTCAGCCGCGGCAGCTGGATCGCCACCGGCGTCGCCGCCACCGTGCTGCTGCTGCGCGCCGACGCCCGGCTGCTGGTGCGCAGCGCCGTGCTGGGCCTGGCCGCCGCCGTCGTCCTGATCGGCGGCCTCGGCCTCGGCGCCTCCGGCGTCACCGAGCGGCTCAGCTCGATCGGCTCCGTCTCCGCCGCACCCGACCAGTCCGTCTCCGACCGCTACGACCTGTGGGCCACCGCCGGGCGGATCTGGCAGGACCACCCCGTCCACGGCGCCGGGCCGAAGGCCTTCCCCAAGCTGCGCGACAGCCACGCCCCGCTGCGGCTCTCCTCCGGCAGCGACGCCGCCGACTCCACCATCGGCTTCCAGCGCGAACCGCTGCTCTCCCCGCACAACATGTACTTCCTGGTGCTCAGCGAACAGGGCCTGATCGGCATCACCGCCTACGCCGCGCTCTTCCTCGGCCTGCTGCTCGGCTGCCTGCGCCGCCGCCACACCACCTCGCTCGCCGCCCTCGCGCTGCTCACCTGGGTGCTGGTCGACTTCCTGTACGCCGACATCGGCGGCACCACCACCGTGCTGACCTCCGTCGTCCTCGGCCTCGCGGCCCGCGCCGCCGTCCAGGAGCGGGCGATGCCCCGGTGACCACCGACCAGCCCGCCCTCGCCCGCGCCCTCCCGGCCCCGCGCAGCGCCCCCGCGGAGCCGCCCGCGGCCGGGTCGCCCGCCGCCGGGTCGCCCGCCGCCGGGCCGGAGCGGCCGTCCCGGGGCGGCTTCCTCGTCAAGGCCTTCGGCGTCACCGCGGTGCTCAGCGCGGCCGGCTCGGGCCTCGGCCTGCTGCGCGACCTCCTGCTGGCCCGCTACTTCGGCGCGAGCCAGGGCACCGACGCCTTCCTGGTCGCCTGGACCGTGCCCGAGACGGCCGCACCGCTGCTGATCGAGGACGCCATGTCCTTCCTCATGGTGCCCGCCTTCGCCCTCGCCCTGGTGCTGCGCGAGGAGGACCCGGACGCCCCCGATCCGGTCCGCCAGCTGGTCCGCGCCACCCTGCCCTGGCTGCTGCTGGCCCTCAGCGGGCTCGCCCTGGCCGCCGCCCTCGGCGCCCCCCAGCTGGTGGAACTGCTCGCCCCCGGCCTGCCCGACCCGGGCCTGGCCGTCGCCTGCACCCGGATCACCGCGATCACCGTGCTGCCCTTCGGCGTGGCCGGCTACCTGGCGGCCGCGCTGCGCGCCCACCACAGCTTCACCGCCCCCGCGGGCATCTACGTCGCCTACAACCTCGGCATCCTGGCCCTGCTGTTCGGCTTCCACGGCGTCCTCGGGGTCCGCTCCGCCGCCCTCGGCGTGGCGTTCGGCAGCCTGCTGATGGCCGTCCTGCTGGTCGGCCCGTTCCTGCGGCACCTGCGGACCGGGCCGGCCGTGGCCGGCCGCACCCGGCGCAGCCGCAACGCGCTGGTGCTGATGCCGCTGGCCCTGCTGCCGGTGGCCGCCTTCACGCTGACCCGGCAGGCCCAGGTCTTCGTCGAGCGCTACCTCGGCTCGGCGCTGCCGCCCGGCACCATCTCGCACCTCAACTACGCCGCCAAGGTGTCCCAACTCGCGATGACGGCGGGCATCCTGATCTGCACCGTCACCTTCCCGCTGGTCGCCCGGGCGCTCGCGGCGGGGGACCTCGGCGCGGCGCGCGACCGGGTCGAGAAGGACCTCGGGCAGGCCGCCGCGGTCGTGCTGCTCGGCACCGCCTTCCTGATGGCCTGCGCCCCCTCGGCGGTCTCGCTGCTGTTCCAGCGCGGCGCCTTCGGGCCCGGGGACACCGCCGCCACCGCCGCCGTCATCCGGGTGTACAGCTTCGGCCTGCCCGCCCAGGCGCTGATCGGCGTGATGATCCGCCCGTACTTCTCGCTGCGCCCGGTGGTCCGCCGGGCCGACGACCCGCGCAGCGAGGACGGCGGGCGCCGGCTGCTGGACTGGTACCCGGTCGCCGCGATGCTGCTCGGCCTCGGGGTGACCGTCGCCGTCGGCCTGCTCGCCACGCCCCGGTTCGGCGCGCTCGGCCTGGCCGCCGGCAACGCGAGCGGGATCACCGCCACCGCCGCGCTGCTGCTGCGCGGGCTGGTGCTGCGCGGCATCCCGCTGCGGCTGCGCCGGGTGCTCGGCGGCCACGGCCGGCTGGTGCTGGCCGCCGCCGGGGCCGCCGTGGTGGGCACCGCCGCCGCGAGCCTGCCGGCCGACCCGCTGCTCTCCACCCTCTCCGGTGGCCTGACCGTGGTGCTGGCCTTCGCCGCGCTCGGTACCGGGCTCCGGGCCCGCGAGGTGCGCGGCCCGGTCCTGGCCGCCGCCCGGGCCCTGGGACTCGGGCCCGACCGGCGGGCCCTGAACCTGCCAACCGTCGCCGACGAAGGGAAGTTTCCCCATGGACGATGAGCGGGGATCCGTCCGTTCGGCCCAGGCGGGCGTCACCGACGCCCAGCCCGACCGGGCGCGACTGCCCAGAAGCCGCCGCCCGGTCGGCGAATCCGCCCTGCGAGGGTCCTCCACGCCGTGGATCCTGATGTACCACTCGGTCGCGGTCGAGGAGGAGGATCCGTACCAACTCACCGTCAGCCCCGAGCGGTTCGCCGAGCAGATCGCCTGGCTGCACCGGCGCGGGCGGCGCGGCGTCTCGGTCCGCGAGCTGATGCGGGCCCGCGCCCACGGGCAGGACGACAAGCTGGTCGGCCTGACCTTCGACGACGGCTACGCGGACTTCGCCCGGTACGCGGTGCCGATCCTCCAGGCGTACGGCTTCACCGCCACCGCGTACGTGGTCGCCGACCTGCTCGGCCAGGACAACGGCTGGGACACCGAGGGCCCGCGCAAGAAGCTGCTCACCGTCCAGGAGGTCACCGAACTCGCCGCCGCGGGCTGGGAGATCGGCTCGCACGGCCTCGGCCACCGGGCGCTGCCCGGGCTGCCCGCCGAGGTCCTCGGGGTGCAGACCCGGGAGAGCCGGCGGCTGCTGGAGGAGGTCGTCGGCGGCCCGGTCACCGGCTTCTGCTACCCCTACGGCGCCGTCGACCGGCCCGCCGCCGAGGCCGTCCGCGAGGCCGGCTACGACTACGCCTGCGCGATCGCCCACTCCCCGCTCACCGGGCGCTTCGCGCTGCCCCGCTGCTACGTCGGCGACCGGGACGGCGCCTGGCGGCTGCGGGCCAAGAAGGGCCGGCACCGGCTGCGCGACGCCGTCACCTCGCTGACGCGCGGGCGGCGGGAGCGTCGGCCGTGAAGGTGCTGCACATCGTCACCGGGCTCGCCTCCGGCGGTGCCGAGCGCCAACTGCAGCTGTTGCTGCGGCACTTGCCGCCGCACCAGCGGTGCGAGGTGCTCGCGCTGACCAATCCGGGCACGGTCGCGGACGCGCTGCGCGCCGACGGCGTGACCGTCCACCACCTCGGCATGCGCGGCAACCGGGACCTCGGCGCGCTGCCCCGGCTGGTCCGGCTGGTCCGGGCCGGCCGCTACGACCTGGTGCACACCCACCTCTACCGCGCCCAGCTGTACGGCCGGCTGGCCGCGCGGCTCGCCGGGGTGCGGGCGGTGGTGTCCACCGAGCACTCGCTGCACGCCGGGGTGATCGAGGGCCGCCCGGTCACCCGCGGCGTCAAGGGCCTCTACCTGGCCGCCGAACGTCTCGGCAGCACCACCGTGGCGGTGTCCCGGCAGGTCGCCCAGACCCTGCGCTCCTGGGGCGTCCCGCCGGCCCGGATCGAGCTGATCCCCAACGGCATCGACACCGCCGGCTACCGCCGGCCGCCCGCCGAGCGGGCCGAGGCCCGCCGCCGGATCCGGGCCGAACTGGGCCTGCCGGAGGGCAGTTGGGTGGTCGGCGCGGTCGGTCGGCTGGTGCCCGGCAAGCGCTTCGAGGTGCTGCTGGCGGCGCTCGCCGAACTCGACCCCGGGACCAGGCTGCTGCTGGTCGGCGAGGGCCCCGAGCGGGCCGGGCTGGAGCACCGGGCGGCCGAACTCGGCGTCCGGGAGCGGCTGGTGCTCACCGGCGAGCGGGGCGACGTGCCCGACCTGCTGGCCGCGATGGACGTGCTGGCCGCCCCCTCCACCGCGGAGACCTTCGGCCTCGGCGTCCTGGAGGGCCTCGCGGCCGGGCTCCCGGTGCGGCACAGCGCCTGCCCGGCGCTGGACGAACTGCCGCCCAGCGCCGCCCCGCAGGCCCGCCGGATCCCCTCCGAGCCCGCGGCGTACGCGGCCGCCCTGCGTGACCTGCGGCAGCTGAGCGGCCACATCGCCGACCCGCTGCCGCACCCCCCGGCCGTCGGCCACTACGACATCGCCCGGGTCGCCGCCGACCTGGGCGCCCTCTACGACCGGCTGGCCCGCGCCTGACCCGCCCGCCGCCGGACCCGCCGTACCAGACCCAAGGAGCCGCACCCATGACCACACCGCGCCGAAGCGCCCGTCACCTGGTCCGCCGCTGGTGGCCGGTGGCGCTCGCGGTGCCGCTCGGCGCCGCGGCCGGCGCCGGGTACGCCGTCGTCTCGCACCCCTCGTACGCCGCCAGCGCCTACGTCCTCGTGGTGCCGCAGAACCCGGGGGAGGCGTCGACCGCGACCAACTTCGCCCAGGCGTACGGCCGGCTCGCGGGCCAGCCGCAGGTGCTCACGGTCGCGGCCGCCGAGACCGGCCACACCCGCTCCGAGCTGGAGTCCCTGGTGTCCGGGACGACCTCCCCGGACGCCCCGATGATCGAGATCACCGGCACCGGGAGGCGGGCCCAGGAGGCCGCCCAGACCGCCGACGCGGTGGCCCGCTCGCTGGTCGCCTTCGCCAACACCAGCAGCAAGGACACCAACGTCCGGCTGGTCACGCTGGCCCCGGCCGCCGAGCCGGACAAGCCGACCACGCCCTCCGCCAAGCTGGACGTCGCGGTCGGCGCCGCGGCCGGACTGCTGCTCGGGTCGCTGGTGCTGATGGCCCGCCGGCGCGGCGGCCCGGACGGCCCCGGGGTTCCGGAGACCCCGACGGCTCCCGAGCCGACCGCGGCCGCCGAGCCGACCGGGACTCCCGAGGCCACCGCCCCGACCGCCGACCCGACCCCGACCGCCGCCCCGACGCCGACCCCGGCCCCCGCCGCGCCCCGCCCGCGGGCCGAGAAGCCGGCCGGCAAGGCCGGCCCGGAGACCGGGGCGACGCCGGAGCCGGTGGCCGAGCCGAAGGCCGGGGCGAAGCCCGCGCCCGCGCCGGCCGCCGCGCCCGTGCCCCCGGCCAAGGAGAAGGCCGCGGCCCGGAGCGGACGATGAGCACCGAGGCCCGCGCCGCCGGCCTCCCGGCCCAGTCCGCCGGGCCCGTCTGGACCACCGAGCTGCGCCGCGAGGACGACGCGCTGGACACCGTCGCCGAGGAGTGGGACGACCTGGCGGCCCGCTGCCGCACCGCCACCTTCTTCCAGGCCGCCGCCTGGCAGTGCTCCTGGTGGCGCCACTACGGCCGCCCCGGCGCGCTGCTGGTGGTGCTGGTCCGGCAGGACGGCCGACTGGTCGGCGCCGGCGCCTTCATGCGCCGCGGCGGCCCGTTCGGCGGCCTCACCGGCCTCGGCGCCGGGCTGCTCGACTACGGCGACGTCCTGCTGGACGACGGCTGCGCCGACCGGGCCGCCGCCGAGTTCGCCGCCGCCCTCCCGCTCACCCGCCCCTGGCACTGGCTGGAGCTGCGCGAGGTGCACCCCGAGGCGGCGGTGCAGCGGGTGTACGAGCACTGGCGCGGCGCCCGCCGCCGCCACGAGGACTCGCTCTGCCAGTACCTGCCGGCCGTCCCGATGGAGCGGCTGCTCAAGCGGGTGCCCGGCAAGACGGCCCAGCGCAGCCGGGTGAAGCTGCGCAAGATCGCCGAGGCCGGGGTGCAGGTCCGGTCCACGCCGGTGGAGGAGGTCCCGGCCGCGCTGGAGGGGCTGCTGCGGCTGCACTTCCTCCAGTGGCAGGAGCGCGGCGTCACCGCCGAGCACCGCACCGAGCGCTTCGCCCGGCACCTGACCGAGTCCACCACCGGCCTGGTCGCCACCGGCCGGGCGGCCGTCCACCAGTTCCACCTGGACGGCGAGCTGGTCGCGGTCAACCTGCTGCTGCTCTGCCCGTCCTTCGGCGGGCTGTACCTGTACGGCGCCCACCCGGTGCTGCGCGAGCGGCTGGACATCGCCGGGCTGCTGTTCAGCGCGGCCCTGGACGAGACGGTCGGCGCGGGCATCCCGGTGCTCGGCCTGCTGCGCGGCCAGGAGCCGTACAAGCAGCGCTGGCGGCCGGACCGGATGCCCAACCAGCGGCTGCTGCTGGGCCCGGCCGGAGCGGCCCCGGCGGCCGCCGCCCGGGCCGCCGCGGTGCTGGCCCGGCAGGTGGCGGCGCACCAGCTGCGCACCCGCTTCCCCAAGCTCAAGGAGGCGCTGCTGGCCCGCCGCCGGGCCTGACCGCCGCTCAGCGCCGGGACGGCGTCCGGGCCGGGGACGGGCTCGGCGAGGCCCCGGCCGACGGGCTCGCCGTGACGGCGGGCGCGGTGGCCGACGGGGTGGCGCCGGGCGGAGTTGCCCCGGGCGCAGTCGCCCCGGGCGGGGTGGGCACGCCGGGCGGGGTCGGGGCGACCGGCACGATCGGAGCGGGGGGCGCCGTCGGCACGGCCGGGGGCGCCCCCCGCGAGCCCGCCATCAGCTGCTTGAATGCCGCCGTCGCGCGCGGATTGCTCCGGCACTGGAAGAAGCCGTGCGGGCAGTAGTCGGTGACGGTCTGGTAGGCGGTGTCGTGGGTGCGCATCCAGTCGACCATCCGCCGGACGAACTCGGGGTTGTCGCCGTTGCGGAACAGCCCCCACTCCGGGTACGAGACCGGCTTGCCGTGCTTGGCCGCGAACTCCACCTGGTCCTGGAGGCCGTACGGCTCGCGCACGTAGTCGTCGAAGGTGCTCCCGGCCGGCTGGTCGTAGCTGTCCGTGCCGACGATGTCGACCACGTCGTCGCCGGGGTAGCACTTGGTCCACGGGATGGCGTCCACGCCCCGGTTGGGGGTGAAGTCGAAGCGGAACCGCTGCCCGGGCACCGATCGCATCACCCCGACGATCCGGCGCCAGTAGGCCTTCCAGGCGGCCGGGTCGGGCTTGCAGCGGTGGGTGTAGGTGACGCCGTTCATCTCCCAGCCGAGGGTGAGCACGGTGTCCGCGCCGCCGAGCGCCACCAGTCGGCGGGCCAGCCGCAGGAAGTGGCTGTCGAAGTCCCCGCGGGCGCCCTGGCCGAGCAGCCTGGCGACCTCGCCGTCCGGCACGTGCGCCTCGTTGGGCACCAGCATCGGCACGCCGAGCACCAGCAGCCGGGACGGGTCGGCCAGCCGCCACTGCGACCACAGGCCGAGCACCACCGGCTCGCCCTCGATGTCCGCCCAGCTGTTGCCCGCCAGGTAGGTGTGGCCGACCTGCATGTTGGCGTCGCCCAGCCACTGGGCGTACTTGCCGATCTGCGGGATGTAGTTGTCCCAGGAGCCGACGAAGGCGCCGAACGGCGGCTCGTGCCGGGGCCGCTGGACCGGCGGGCGCGGGGCCGCGCCGCGCGGCTCGAAGGCGTCCGAGGAGAGGCTGTGCCGTTCGGTTCCGCTGAGCGGCGTCCCGGTCGGGACACTGGCCGTGGCCATCAGCAGCAGAGCGGCGGCGGCCAGCGTCAGGCGGCCCATGCGCATGGTCTCTCCTCCGGACGTCGCGGGAGCGGGGCGGGCGGGTGACGACACCGACGGACCGTCGCGCCACGCTCGCCGACAGTAGGCCCGGCGGGGGACGGAAAAGCCGAATGTCACCCTAAAGTGGGCGATATTCGAACGCCGTCTGCCGCAACACCCGTCCGGCCCGGCCCCGTGTATCAGCTCTGTAACGGTCCGGCGGGGTCCGCGGGGCCCGCCGCGCAGGGCCCCGCCGACCGGCCGGGGAGCCGACGGCGCAGGTGGGCGGGCGGGCGCACCGGGCGGGCGCGCACGGTCCGCCGTGCGGTCGGCGATGGGCCCGGACGGCGATTCCGAGCTGACTCGCCCACCCGCCGAAAGGTACGCTCCGGCCGTGTCCTGGAAGCCGCCGCGTGTCCTCACCCCCCGCTCGATCCTGCCTGCCCTGGCGGTGATGCTGGTCCTTGCGGCCGGTGCTGCGGCGCACGCGAACAAGCCGGTGCCGTTCGGCGACCGGGTGGCGGGGCCGGGCGACGCGGAGGCGACGCCGGTCAACTCGCAGTCGGTCAGCTCGGCCGACCTGGACCTGCGGGTGGTCGGTCCCGGCCTGGAGGCCTACCACAAGCAGACCGGCGAGCGGGCCTGGACGTACCGCCGCGAGGGCGCCGAGGCGCTCTACCTGGCGATGGCCGGGGACAACGCGATCGTGGTCTGGGACGACGGTCTGGTCACCTCGGTGCGCCCGGGCAACCACGAGGTGCGCTGGCACCGCGCCGTGCCCGGCCTGGCGGACTACCTGCGCGCCGATGGCGAGCCGGGCGCCGACAAGCGCACCGACGCCCAGCGCAAGGACACCGCCAAGCAGCGGGCCGCGGCCGCCCTGCACACCGTGCAGCGGGACGGCTCGCCCTGGCTGGCCGTGGTGACGCCGACCCTGACCATGGGCCTGCGCGACGCCGACGGCGACCTGCGCTACAACGACCGGCCCTCCAACGGCTGCCTCTACGACCCGCTGCGCACCGTGCACACCGACTACGCCGTGCTCATCCCGCGCGCCTGCACCAACAGCAGCGGGGTGGCCGTCTCCGGCGGCATCACCGGGTACCGGCTGGACAGCAACGGCTGGTCGATGATCACCGGCCCGGCCGCGACGGTGAAGGCGCTGGACGCCGGCCGGGTGGAGATCACCGACGGCCCGATCGTGCCGCCCAAGGTCTTCGACACCAAGGCGGCCGCCCCCGAGACCGGCTGCGCCAACCCGGACGCCCCGTTCGCCGCGGTCCGCCCCCAGGGCGGCTGCGTCGACCCCTCGGCCGGTCCGGCGGCCACCGCCCCGGCCACCCCGGCGGACCCGGCGGCCACGCCGCAGCAGTAGCGGCGGCAGGGCCGGCCGGTACCCCTGGGCGGTACGCCCCCAGGGCGTTTCGCGCGGCCCGGTAGACTGGCCGTCATGGCTACCTTCTCCGGGCAATAGCGGGTGGCGGCGCCCGGTTCCAGTGCGCCGACCGCCGATGAAGCCCCCTTCCCGCCGCCCGGGTACGCGCCCGGCCGCCCGCCCACGTCCCAGGAGCAGTCCCAGCCATGATTTCCGCCAACGCCCTCGAGCTGCGCGCCGGTGCCCGGATCCTGATCGAGTCCGCGAACTTCAAGGTCGCCGCCGGCGACCGGATCGGCCTGGTCGGGCGCAACGGCGCCGGCAAGACCACGCTGACCAAGGTGCTGGCCGGTGAGGGCCTGCCCGCCGCCGGCACCGTGACCCGTTCGGGCGAGGTCGGCTACCTCCCGCAGGACCCGCGCACCGGCGACCTGGACGTCCTCGCCAAGGACCGCATCCTCTCCGCCCGCGGCCTCGACACCGTGCTCAAGAAGATGCGCGAGAACGAGGAGCGGATGGCCAACGGCAAGGGCGCCACCCGGGACAACGCGATGAAGAAGTACGCGCGCCTGGAGACCGAGTTCCTCACCAAGGGCGGGTACGCCGCCGAGGCCGAGGCCGCCACCATCGCCGCGGCGCTGGGCCTGCCGGACCGCATCCTCGGCCAGCCGCTGCACACCCTCTCCGGTGGTCAGCGCCGCCGCGTCGAGCTCGCCCGGATCCTCTTCTCGGACTCCGACGTGCTGCTGCTCGACGAGCCCACCAACCACCTGGACGCGGACTCGATCGTCTGGCTGCGGGACTTCCTCAAGACGTACAAGGGCGGCTTCATCGTCATCTCGCACGACGTCGACCTGGTCGAGACGGTCGTCAACAAGGTCTTCTACCTGGACGCCAACCGTTCCGCCATCGACGTCTACAACATGGGCTGGAAGCAGTACCAGCAGCAGCGCGAGGACGACGAGAAGCGCCGTAAGCGCGAGCGGGCCAACGCGGAGAAGAAGGCCGCGACCCTGAACGCCCAGGCCGACAAGATGCGCGCCAAGGCGACCAAGACGGTGGCCGCGCAGAACATGGCCCGGCGCGCCGACAAGCTGCTCGCCGGCCTGGAGCAGGCCCGGGTCAACGACAAGGTCGCCAAGCTGCGCTTCCCGGACCCGGCGCCCTGCGGCAAGACCCCGCTGACCGCCAGCGGGCTGTCCAAGTCCTACGGCTCGCTGGAGATCTTCACCGACGTCGACCTGGCGATCGACCGGGGTTCCCGGGTCGTCGTGCTGGGCTTCAACGGCGCCGGCAAGACCACCCTGCTGCGGATGCTGGCCGGGGTGGAGCAGCCGGACACCGGCGAGGTGATCCCGGGCCACGGCCTCAAGATCGGCTACTACGCCCAGGAGCACGAGACGCTCGACCCCGAGCGCAGCGTGCTGGAGAACATGCGCTCGGCCGCGCCGGACACCGACCTGGTGCAGATCCGCAAGATCCTCGGGTCCTTCCTGTTCTCCGGCGACGACGTGGACAAGCCGGCCGGGGTGCTCTCCGGTGGTGAGAAGACCCGTCTGGCCCTGGCCACCCTGGTGGTCTCCTCGGCCAACGTGCTGCTGCTGGACGAGCCCACCAACAACCTCGACCCGGCCAGCCGCGAGGAGATCCTGGGCGCGCTGCGCGAGTTCTCCGGCGCGGTCGTGCTGGTCACCCACGACGAGGGCGCGGTCGAGGCGCTCGACCCGGAGCGGATCATCCTGCTGCCCGACGGGGTCGAGGACCTGTGGAACCCGTCGTACGCCGATCTGGTCTCGCTGGCCTGACCGGAAGTAGACGCCGGATCCGCTTTTCGGCCCAGAATATCTAGTCCTTTCGGCGTGTCCGGGAATGAAGAAGACCCGGATTCCGTTTAAGCACTTCCCGTCGGCCCGCCACTCGAACGTGGTCGGGCCGACGCTGCTGATCAGCTATTTCTCGGCATGCGGCGGCAGCCGCCCGGGGGCGTGCACTCTGCGTGAGCGCCCTGGTGCGCTCGGATCACCACCGCAGGACCACGCATTTGCGACATCGACCTTGTCGAATGGGTGGCCAGGACGCGGTGGATGGGTGATCATGGGAATCTGACCGAGCAACGCTACGAGGAGGCACGGGTGGCCGAGACTCTGAAAAAGGGCAGCCGGGTGACCGGTGCCGCGCGTGAGAAGCTCGCGGCCGATCTCAAGAAGAAGTACGACTCCGGGGCGAGCATTCGCGCTCTCGCGGAGGAGACCGGTCGTTCGTACGGCTTCGTGCACCGGATGCTGAGCGAGTCCGGAGTGATCCTCCGGGGCCGCGGCGGTGCCACGCGGGGCAAGAACAAGGCGACTGCCGGGGCCGGTTCCTGACGGTCCGTCAGCTCTGAGCTGGATGGCGCGGCGGCCTGACGCCGGCCGAGGAGACGACAGCCGACCCCGGCTGGGCGTCCGCCCTCGGGTCGAGTGGACCGGCCGCCGATCGTCATGTCCGCCTCCGGGTGCCGGAGGCCGTTCCGATCTTTCCGGGCCGGGGCCCTGCCCGGCCGCGCCCAGGTTTGTTACTCTCCGGTAGCCAAGTCCCCCGCCACCGGAGGTTTCCGCATGACCGCCCCCGCCACCGACCCGCAGGCCCCGAGCTGGGAGCGGGACGGCGTCCGGCTGGAGATCGACGGTGAGCTGGCCGTCGTCACCCTCTGTCAGCCCAAGCGGCGCAACGCCCAGTCGCCCGCGCTCTGGCGCGCCCTCGCCCAGGCCGGCCGCGAACTGCCCGGCAGCGTGCGGGTGGTGCTGCTGCGCGCCGAGGGAGTCTCCTTCTCCGCCGGGCTGGACCGGGCCATGTTCACCCCCGAGGGCATCCCCGGCGAGCCCACCTTCCTGCAGCTGGCCGGCTCCGCCGACCAGGAGCTGGACGACGCCATCGCCGCGTACCAGGAGGCCTTCACCTGGTGGCGCCGCGCCGACCTGGTCACCATCGCCGCGGTCCAGGGCCACGCCGTGGGAGCCGGCTTCCAGCTCGCGCTCGGCTGCGACCTGCGGGTCGTCGCCGACGACGTGCAGTTCGCCATGAAGGAGACCTCGCTCGGGCTCGTCCCCGACCTGGCCGGCACCAAGCCGCTGGTCGACCTCGTCGGCTACGCCCGGGCGCTGGAGATCTGCGCGACCGGCCGCTGGGTCGGCGCCGCGGAGGCCACCGCGACCGGGCTGGCCAACCTGTCGGTGCCCGGCGCCGAACTCGACGCCGCCGCCCGGGACCTCGCCGCCGCCCTGCTGGCCGCCCCGCGCGGAGCCGTGACCGAGACCAAGGCACTGCTCCAGGGGGCCTCCGGACGGTCGTACGAGGAGCAGCGTTCGGCCGAACGGGCGGCCCAGGCCCGTCGGCTGCGGGAACTCGCCGGGATCGGCGACTGACCCGCCCGCCACCGCGCGGAGGCCCGGCCCCGGGGGAGCACCCCGGGGCCGGGCCTCCGGCGTTCCCGGGATGCGCTCGGCAGGCGGGGCTCGTGGCGGAATGCCAGAGTTGGGGAGGTTTGCGATATAGCTGGAGCCGCTACGAGGGAGATGCGCCCCATGCCTGACACTCCGACGCCCGCGACCCTGCACAAGAACCCCGGTGGCGGGCCCACCCCCGGCCCGCCCGCCGGTGCCCGGCCCGCGCCCGGCGCGGGCGGGGACGGCGGCCGGTCGTCCGGCGAGCGCGGCCGCACGGCGCTGGCGGTCGGCGTGGTGGAGAAGATCGCCGGGATGGCCGCCCGGGAGGTCTCCGGCATCCACGCGCTGGGCTCCGGGCTGGCCCGCACCTTCGGTGCGATGCGGGACCGGGTCCCCGGCGGCAAGTCGAGCATCGGGCGCGGGATCAAGGCCGAGGTCGGCGAGAAGCAGACCGCGATCGACATCGCCCTGGTGGTCGAGTACGGCGTGGTGATCCCCGAACTCGCCCGCCAGGTGCGGGAGAACATCATCGACGCGGTGGAGCGGATGACCGGCCTGGAGGTCGTCGAGGTCAACATCGCGGTCAACGACGTCCACCTCCCGGACGAACCGGAGTTCGAGGAGGAAGAGGAGCCGGTGGCGTCCTCGGGGCAGCGGCCCAAGCTCAAGTAGCGCCCGGCCGCGGGGACCGCCCGGGGCGTCGGTGGTTGGTGTCGGCTTTCAGTGGAGGACGAGGGAGTAGCGGATGAACCTGGCCATCGTCGGCCTGGTGGTGGGCATGGCCCTCGGCTTCGCCGGGTACTTCGGCGGGTTCGCGGCGTTCCTGCTGGTGGCGGCGCTCGGGCTGGTCGGCTTCGTGGCCGGGCGGCTGCTGGAGGGCGACATCGAGCTCGGCGACCTCGGGGACCTGCTCCGCGGCCGCGACCGGCGGCGCTGATGGGGGCCGCCGTACCGGCCTCCGGTCCTGGTTCCGGCCCCCTCCCCGGTCCCGTCCCCGGCCCCGCCTCCGGTGCGGTGCGCCGGGGGCGGTTGCGGGTCGCCGACCGGGTGTACGAGCGGATCGCCGGGCAGGCGGCCCGCGAGGTGGTCGCCGAGGCCTGGGCCGGGCGGTCGGTGAAGGGTGAGCCGCCGCGGGTCTCGGTGGCGCGGCCGGGCAGCACGGTGACCGTCCGGGTGGCGGTCGAGCTGCCCTTCCCCGCCGACCTGGCCGGACTCGCCCGGCGGGTGCGGGACCGGGTGGCGGCGCAGGTGAACGGGCTGACGGGGACGAAGGTGTCCGAAGTGGTCGTGGTGGTCGAGAAGTTGGTCGCCGGGGGAGCGTGGTGAGGGGGGACGCGGTGGCGGCTCCGGGGGAGGGGGCGGCTGCGGTGGGGAAGGTGCCCCGGCTGCGGTCGGGGCGGGCGGCCGTGGCGGCGCTGGTCGCCACCGCGGTGCTGGTGGTCGCGGGGGCGCTGCTGTACGACGCGGTCGCGGTGCGGGCCGGGCAGCCGGCCCGGCGGTGGCGGGCGCAGATCGCGGACGAGCTGGCCACCCGGCACCTGGACGACCTGTGGGTGCTGGTCGGCGCCGGTGCTGCGGCCCTGATCGGGCTGTGGCTGCTGTGGCTGGCGTTCGCGCCCGGGCTGCGGCGGTGGCTGGTGCTGAGGCCGTACGGCGGGACGGGTGCGGCGATCGACCGGGCCGGGGTCGGGCACCTGATGGCGGACCGGGCCGCCGGGCTGGCCGGCATCGAGCACCTGAGGATCAAGGTCGGGCGGCGGCGGGTGCGGGTGTCGGTGAGCGGGCCGGTGGACCCGGCGGGAGTGCAGCGGCAGTTGCGGGAGGAGTTGGCGCGGGTGGGGTTGGCGCGGCCGTTGCGGCTGGACGTGCGGTCCTGGCGGGGGCCGGCGGGTGGGGGCGCGGGGGCCGGGTCCGCGGGTGGTGGCGCGGCCGGTGAGGTGGCGGCTGGTGAGGTGGCGGCCGGTGAGGCGGCGGGCGGGGCGGGGGAGCGGACCGGGGAGGCGGCGCGGTGAAACGGACGGTCGTCAACCGGGTGCTGCTGGCGGTGGTGGGGGCGGTGCTGGTGGGGGTCGGGGTACTGGTGCTGGCGGGCGGGCTGGACCTGTACCGGCGGCTGGGGGTCGAGCCGCCGAGCTGGTGGCCGCTGACCTCGCCGGACCAGCCGGTGGTCAGCGCGCGCTCCCGGGTGCGGTGGGTCGGCTCCTCGTGGTGGTGGCCGACGGTGATCGGGGGGCTGGCGCTGCTGGTGCTGGGGACGGCCTGGTGGCTGGTGGCGCAGCTGCGGCGGACCGGACTCGCCCACATCACGGTGCCGACGCCAGGAGCGCGCGGGCTGCGGATGCGGGTGAACTCGCGGGCCCTGGAGGAGGCGCTGGAGCACGGCACGGCGGTGCTGCCGGAAGTGGAACGGGCGGGGGTCCGGCTGGTGCGGGCCCCCGGGCACCCGCGGCTGCGGGGCGCCGTACGGCTGACCCCGGGCGGGGATCCGGTCGGGCTGGTGGAGCACTTCGAGGACGGGCCGCGGGCGGACGCGGTACGGAGCCTGGGGCTGGCGGAGCTGCCCGCCGACCTGCGGATCCGGGTGCTGCAGGAGGCTCCCGCCGGGCGGCGTCGGTCCGGGCGGCGCGGGTTCGGGCGGCGTCGGGGGCGGCGGGAGCGTCGTCAGCTGGAGTAGTGCGGGGGTCGGAGGGGCGGCGGGAGGGGGGAGGGGGAGGGGGAGAGGGAGGGTCAGAGGGAGCGGAGGGCGCCGCCGTCGACCGGGACCATCAGGCCGGTCAGGTAGGAGGCGGCCGGGGAGAGCAGGAAGGCCGCGACCTTGCCGAACTCCTCCGGGGTGCCGTAGCGGCCCAGCGGGATGCCGGCGCTGTGCTGGGCGCGGGCGGCCTCCGGGTCGGGGGCCAGGGCGTCCAGCTCGCGGACCCGGTCCGTGTCGATCCGGGCCGGCAGCAGGCCGAGCACCCGGATGCCGCGCGGGCCGAGCTCGTCGGCGAGGCCCTTGGCGGCCATCGCCAGACCGGGGCGCAGGCCGTTGGAGATGCCGAGGCCTGGGATCGGCTGGCGGACCGAGCTGGAGAGCACGAAGCCGATCACCCCGCCGGAGGGGAGGGCGGCGGCCGCGGTGCGGGCGAGGCGGAGCGCGCCGAGGAAGACGGACTCGAAGGCGTCGCGCCAGGCGGACTCGGGGGTCGTCTCGACCGGGCCGGCCTGCGGGCCGCCGACGCTGATCAGGATGCCGTCGAAGCGGCCGAAACGGGCGTTGGCCTCGGCGATCAGGCGGTCGGCGGTGTCGGGGACGGCGTTGTCGGCGACCAGGCCGTGGGCGGAGCCGAGCGTTTCGAGCTCGGCGACGGCGGCGTCGACGGCCTGCTGGGTGCGGCCGCTGATCAGTACGTGGGCGCCGTCGGCGGCGAGTTCCCGGGCGGTGGCGAGGCCGAGGCCCCGGGTGGCGCCGGTGACGATGTAGGCCTTGTTCTTGAGTCCTAGGTCCATGGGGGACATTTTGCCGCCGTGGGGGCGCTGCGCGGGGCTGGGGTGTGGGGGTGGGCTTTCGGGAGGGTGGGTGGGTCCGGGGGCGGTTCCGGGGGTGGGTGCTCCGGGGGCTGGATGATTTTCCGACCGCTGACTCTCATCGAGGGGTGCTGGGCGCCGTTGGCGGTCTGAAAATCACCCGTCACGCCCCCTTCCGCACCCACCCCCTCCACCGCCCCCTCCCGCAGCGCGTCCCTCTCGCCTTGGTCGGGTGAGGGGGGTGGGGGTCGGTGTGGGTGGGTGCGGGTGGGGTTGTGCCCGTGCGGGTGGGAGGGGGTGCGGGGAGACTGGGGGCATGCCGGAGTTGCCTGAGGTTGAGGCGTTGAGTGCCTTCTTGGCTGAGCGGTTGGTCGGGCGGGAGATCGCTCGGGTGGAGCCGGTGGCGATCAGTGCGCTCAAGACGTACGACCCGCCGGTGGCTGCCTTGGAGGGGCAGGTGGTGGGGGCGGTGGGGCGGCGGGGGAAGTTTCTGGATCTTGAGGTGGGCGGGGTGCATCTGGTGGTGCACCTGGCGCGGGCGGGGTGGGTGCGGTGGAGGGACTCGCTGCCGGTGGAGCCGGCGAAGCCGGGGCCGCGGAATCCGTTGGCGTTGCGGGTGCGGTTGGAGGGTGGGGACGGGTTCGAGCTGACGGAGGCGGGGACGAAGAAGGGGCTCGCCGTCTATGTGGTGCGGGATCCGGTGGAGGTGCCGGGCGTGGCCAGGTTGGGGCCGGATCCGTTGGATCTCGGGGCGGCGGAGTTCGCCGGTCTGCTGCGGGGGGAGCGGCGGCGGTTGAAGGGGGTGTTGCGGGATCAGAGCGTGTTGGCGGGGGTGGGCAACGCTTATTCGGACGAGGTGTTGCACGTGGCGCGGATGTCGCCGTACAAGCTCGCGTCGAGCTTGACGGAGGAGGAGACGGCGCGGTTGTACGAGGCGTTGGGCGACACGTTGCGGGACGCGGTGGAGCGGTCGCGGGGGTTGGCGGCGGGGGAGCTCAAGGCGGAGAAGAAGGTGGGGATGCGGGTGCACGGGCGGACCGGGCTGCCGTGTCCGGTGTGCGGGGACACGGTGCGGGAGGTGTCCTTCGCGGACTCGTCTTTGCAGTACTGCCCGACGTGTCAGACCGGGGGGAAGCCGTTGGCGGACCGGCGGCTGTCGCGCTTGTTGAAGTGACGCGCCCGGGTGGGGCCACCCGGGCGCGGCGGTGGTGTCAGCGCTTGATGGCGACGCCGCCCCAGTAGTAGGCGGCCTTCGGGTCGGCCGGGTGCTCGCCGTCGGGGCGCCAGGCGAGCACCGGGGAGAGGCCCGGCTCGACCAGGTCCCAGCCGTCGAAGAAGCGGAGCACGTCGTCGTAGCCGCGGGGGACGAGGGTCATTCCGCCGGCCCGGGCCGCTTCGGCGACCTTGCCGACCGCTTCCGGGGCGAAGTCCGCGGTGGGGGTGGTAAGGGCGATGCAGCTGCCGGCGGGGAGGGCGTCGCGCAGTGCGGCGACCCGGCCCCAGGGGTCGTCCTCGTCGGCGATCAGCATCAGGACGGCGATCATCAGCAGGCCGACCGGCTGGGTGAGGTCGAGGGTGGAGGTGAGCGCCGGGTCGGAGAACAGTTCCTCGGGCTTGCGCAGGTCGGCGTGGATGTAGGTGGTGCGGCTGGCCGGGCTGGAGACCATCAGGGCGCGGGCGTGGGCGAGCACGATGGGGTCGTTGTCGACGTACACGACGCGGGTGCCCGGGCTGACGGCCTCGGCGATCTCGTGGGTGTTCGGCGAGGTGGGGATGCCGGTGCCGAGGTCGAGGAACTGGCGGATGCCGTGCTCCCGGGCGAGGTGGCGGACCGCGCGGCCCTGGAAGGCGCGGTTGGCCTTGGCCATCTCCTTGACGCTGGGCACGGCCTCCTCGATGGCCTGGCCCATGGCGCGGTCCGGCGGGAAGTTGGTCTTGCCGCCCAGCCAGTAGTCGTAGACGCGTGCGGAGTGCGGAGTGGTGGTGTCGACGCCGAAACGTTCCCACTGGCTCAGCTCGACGGCGTCCTCGTCCTGCGGGCCCTGCTGGGGGAAGTCCTGACTTGTCGTCATGGCCACGTCCTCTGATGGCAGATCATCACACTGGGGAAGGCACAGCGTAGCGGCCGTGGGGGGAGGCAGGGCATGCGGTGGGGGAAGAGGTGGCGGCGGGCCGGTGGGGTGGGGGTGGTGTGGGCTGTCGGAGTGGTGATCGGCGCCCAGGGGGAGGGGTGCTGACCAGCGGGGCAAGCATCCAGAATGCTGTCTGATCGTCAGATTACTTCTTCGGTGACCGCTCGGGTCACCTCGCGCAGGCTGCTGATGGTAGCGGCCGGGATGTCGTTGCTCGGCGGTGCCGCCGCCTGCAAGAGCCCCTGGAGCGGCGGGGGTGTCGCCGCCCCGGAGGGGGTGACGGAGGTGTTGGCGACGGAGGCGCCCGGGGCGCCCGGGACTCCGACGCCCTCGCCGACGCCCTCCCCGGTGCCGCCGTCCGCCACTCCGTCGGCCAGTGCGTCGGCCACCGCCGCGCCGAGCGTCCAGCCCGTTCGCAAGGTGCTCAGCGATGCGGAGAGCAAGCCGGTGTACGACCTGGACCCGGCCCAGCGGGTGGTGGCGCTCACCATCGACGACGGGCCGGACCCCCGGTACACGCCCCAGGTGCTGGCTCTGCTCCAGCAGCACGGGATCCGGGCGACCTTCTTCCTGATCGGCGAGAACGCCGTGGAGCACCCGGGCCTGGTGAAGGAGATCGCGGACCGGGGCCACCACATCGCCAACCACACCTGGACCCATCCGGACCTGCGACACATGTCCGAGGGCGCCGTCCGGGACGAGCTGGAACGGACCAGTGACCTGCTGCACCGGACCACCGGGCGGCTGCCCACCTGGTTCCGGGCGCCGGGCGGGGACTTCTCGCCGGTGTCGCTGCGGGTGGCCGCCGACATGGGGCTGCGGAACATGGCCTGGTCGATCGACCCGAGGGACTGGTCCCGGCCGGGGACGTCGTCGATCATCGACACGGTCCTCAAGGAGGTGCGGCCGGGGTCGATCGTGCTCAACCACGACGGCGGCGGGGACCGCTCGCAGACGGTGGCGGCGTTGAAGGCGTACCTGCCGGTGCTGATCGATTCCGGGTACCTCTTCACGGCGCCGCCGAATTGATATCGGAAAGTCGGAGAATCGGATATCGGCGAGCATTGCCAGTTGGGGAGGGTAGCGGCTTTGCTCCTTAAACCACTCGAATGGGTGGATTAGAAGAAGCGTTTCTGCGGATTTTTGGCCTTTAGGGTGATCTCGCACCAGTTCACCAGGTACCCCGAGTACCACCTGAAAGGCTCGTATCCATGCGTCTCCGCAATGCCGTGCTCGCCGCCGCCAGCGCTGCCGCCCTCGTCCTCGCCGTTCCGATGTCCGCCAACGCGGCCACCGGGGACTTCCTCTACAAGGTCGGCCCGCTGCCCGGTGTCCCGGCCGGGATCGCCGACCCGGAGAGCGGCAAGTGCATCAACCTGTTCGGGGCGACCGAGTTGACCCCGGCTTACGCGCCGGACAACTTCACCACCTCGACGGCCACGGTGTTCCTCGACGAGAACTGCGACGGCGACGTCTACTACGTGATGAACCCCGGCAAGAGGCTCGGCAACCGGCTGAAGCTGCGCTCGGTCATCTTCTCCTGAGCCGGGTGGCCCGGGCCGGACGGTCGGCGTAGCTTCGAACTGTCCGGCCCGGTCGCCGGTGCCCCGTGATGCCCTCGTGGTCTGCCTGCGCCCGTGGTCGGGTGCCGCAGTCTGGGCAGAGCGAAGGAGGGCCCGGTATGACCGGCAACGGTTACGCGCACCCCGAGGCGCTGGTCCGCACCGAATGGTTGGCCGATCACCTGGACGACGGGACGGTCCGGGTGATCGAGGTCGACGAGGACAGCAGCGCCTACGAGCGGGACCACATCCCCGGTGCGGTGGGGTGGAACTGGACGACCGATCTGCACAGCCAGGTCGGGCGGGACTACGCCGACCGCGACGGCGTCCAGCACCTGCTGCGGGCGGCCGGGGTGGAGGACGACACCACCGTGGTGCTGTACGGCGGCAACAACAACTGGTTCGCCGCGTACGCGTTCTGGCTGTTGCGGCTGCGGGGGTTCGGGCCGGTGAAGCTGCTGGACGGCGGGCGCAAGAAGTGGGAGCTGGAGGGGCGGGAGCTCACCCACGAGGTGATGGACTACCAGCACTCGGGCTATCGGCTGACCGGGCCGGAGCGGCCCGAGCTGCGGGCGCTGCGGGACGAGGTGCTGGCCAAGGCGGAGGTGTTCGCCAAACCCGGCGCGGACGCGGTGCTGGTGGACGTGCGCTCCCCGGCGGAGTTCCGGGGTGAGCTGATCGCGCCGCCGCACCTGCCGCAGGAGCAGGCCCAGGTGCCCGGGCACATTCCCGGGGCGGTCAACGTGCCCTGGTCGCAGGCCGCGAACGACGACGGTTCGTTCCGCTCGGCGGAGGAGCTGCGGGCGCTGTACGGGGGCAAGGGCGTCGGGGAGGAGCGCGAGGTGATCGCCTACTGCCGGATCGGCGAGCGGTCGGCGCACACCTGGTTCGCGCTCACCGAGCTGCTGGGGTACCCGCACGTGAAGAACTACGACGGCTCGTGGACGGAGTACGGCTCGCTGGTGCGGGCGCCGGTGGTGCTCGGGGCCTGAGGGGGGAGCGGGGGCCGGTGGGGCGGGTGATGGTGGTGGGACGCCGTCATTTCGGCGTGTTTCTTTTCATGAACATCTCATAGTTGGGGAGTGGACCGGGGGCTGCCGGGACAAGGATCGATCCGACCCATCGATCCGGTGATCCTGGAGGACCACGTTGCGCAAGAGGCTGATCGTCTCCGCCGCCAGTGCCCTGAGCCTGTTCCTGGCCGTCCCCGCCTCGGCCGCCGACTTCCAACCCGGCGCGGCCGGGATCGGCGACCCCTATTACCCGACCTACGGCAACGGCGGCTACCGCGTCTCCCACTACGACATCCGGTTGAAGTACCAGCCCGCGACCGACGAGCTGGAGGGCACCACCACCATCCTCGCCACCGCGACCCAGGACCTCTCCCGGTTCAACCTCGACTTCGCGCTGAACGTCTCCGAGGTGAGGGTCAACGGGCGGCCGGCCGCCTTCGCCACCAGCGGTGAGCAGGAGCTGGAGATCACCCCGGCCCGGCCGCTGGCCAAGGGCAGCCAGGCCACCGTGGTGGTGCGCTACAAGGGCGTGCCGTCCACCGTGAAGAAGTACGGCTTCACCGCCTGGCACCGCACCCCGGACGGTGCGGTGGCGGCCGACGAGCCCGAGGCCGCGTGGTGGTGGTTCCCGAGCAACGACCACCCCAGCGACAAGGCCACCTACGATGTCTCGGTGCTGGTGCCGGACGGCAACCAGGTGATCAGCAACGGCGTGCTGACCGGCACCAGCTCGAAGGCCGGCTGGACCCGCTACAGCTGGCGCGAGAACAAGCCCCAGGCGACCTATCTGACGACCTTGGCGGTCGGGAAGTTCGATATCACCACCGACACCACCGCGAGCGGACTGCCGGTCTACAACGCGTACAGCAAGGACCTCGGCGAGAACGCGGACGCCGCCCGGGCCAGCGTCGAGCGCACCGGCGAGCTGGTGGACTGGCTGAGCGGCTACTTCGGCGACTACCCGTTCAGCTCGGTCGGCGGGTACGTGCCCAACGTCCCGACCGGCTACGCCCTGGAGACCCAGACCCGGGTCTTCTACAGCCCCAAGCAGTTCGCCAAGGGCACCAACACCTCGGTGGTCGTGCACGAGCTGGCCCACCAGTGGTACGGCGACAGCGTCTCGGTGTCGCACTGGAGCGACATCTGGCTGAACGAGGGCTTCGCGAGCTACGCCCAGCTGCTCTGGTCCGAGCACGAGAACGAGGGCACCGCGCAGGAGCTGGCCGACTACATCTACGCCTCGCACCCGGCCGACGACCCGTTCTGGAGCGTCAAGCCGGGCGACCCGGGCGCGGACAACCAGTTCTCCAGTGCGGTCTACGACCGGGGCGCGGTGGCCATCCAGGCGCTGCGCAACACCGTCGGGGACGAGAAGTTCTTCCGGATCCTCAAGGGCTGGCCCACCGAGCGCAAGTACGGCAACGCGACCGTCGCGGAGTTCCAGGCGTACGCGGAGAAGGTGTCGGGGCAGAAGCTCGGGGACCTCTTCAAGACCTGGCTGTTCACCCCGGGCAAGCCGGCCGTCGGACCGGTGGCACCGGGTGCCGCGACCGCCGCACTGGCGCCAGGGGCGCGGGACGAGGTCCGGGCGCTGGTGGAGCCGAAGTCCTGGAAGAAGATCCAGGAGGCCCACTCGGTGCACGAGCACTGACACCCGGTGGGGTGAGGTGACGGGCGTGGCCCGGCCGATGGGCCGGGCTACGCCGCTCCGGGGCCGTCCGCCGCGAGCAGCTCGGTGAGGCGGCGGACGGCGAAGGGTATGAGCTCGCGGACCGGGACCAGCCGGCACGGCGCGTTGCCGACCAGCACCTCGCGGATGCCGGCCAGCTCCTCGAACTCCCGGCCCACGACCGGGAAGTGGGTGTCGTTGTCGTTGCCGACGTCCGGTGTCTCGATCCACACCCGCTCGCCCTGGATCGCCATCGGGAAGCGGCGGAGCTTGAGCCGGCGGTTCGGGGCGAAGGTCTCCGCGTAGTGCAGGAAGGTGTTGCGGTTGTGCCCGACGCCGACCAGCAGCACGTACCCGCCGAGGTCGTGCAGGGCGCCGAAGGGCGACTCCCGGCCGACGGCGAAGCCGAGCGAGCGGCGGGCGGTGACCTCGCGGGCGTGGGCGCCGACGGCGGCGACCGAGGCCTGCGGGTGGGTGCTGCGCAGGCTCTCCGGCAGGCTGCGCAGGGCCTCGGCGATCGCGCCCATCGGGGAGGGCAGCCCGGGGTGGAACAGCGGGACGGCGGCCCGCAGTTCGGCGATCTCGGGGGTGGGCAGCCCGGCGTGGTCCGGTGCCGGGTCGCAGACGACGGAGCCGGTGAAGGCGGGCGTGGCCACCGTGCCGCCCGGCCCGGCGGCCTCGCGCAGGCTGGCCACCACGGCCGCAGCCCCGCCCTCGACCCGGCCGAGGCTGGAGAGCGAGGAGTGCACGATGACCGCCATGCCCGGGCGGACACCGACCCGGTGCCAACCCTCCACGAGGTCGGCGGTGGTGAGCGGGCTGGTGCCCGGTGTGGTCATGGTCCCCCCTGATGGCGGCGGTGCGTAGGGCTGATGGGCGTGCTGGTGCATTCGTACCGGTGTGGTGCGATTGTTCGGGCCCGACCCTAGCGGGTGGCACTGACAATCGGTCAGGAGGGGGGTGCCGTCCGGCAGTCCACGGCGGGGCTACGGCGTGGACGGGTGGGAGGCGGGGCGGGTGGTCACCGGGCGTCGTGTTCGGCCAGGACCAGGGCCTCCTGTTCGGGGGTGAAGCCGTGCCCCAGCGGTGGTTGGCCGCGTTCGCGGTCCCAGGCGAGCACGTCGGCGGCGGTCACCGCGAGCGGGGTGGCGGGCAGCCCGGCGGCGCGGGCCCGGGACGGGTCGCGCTGCTGGCCGGGCCAGAGCGGTTCGGCCCGGACCAGGGGGAAGAACGGCGGCGGGGCGGTCTCCGGCGGGACGGGCACGAGCTCGATCTCGGTGCCCGCGACCTCGGCGCAGGTGGCGATCAGGCCGCCCAGGGTGGTCGGTTCGGCCGGGCCCACGGCGTGGAAGGCGCCCGCGCGGCCGTCCTGGAGCAGCCGGAGCACCAGCCGGGCCAGGTCGCGCGAGTCGACCACCTGGACGGGTTGTTCGGGGCGCCCGGGCAGGGCGATCCGGCCGCCGCGGGCCGCCCGGCGGGCCCAGTACGTCAGCCCGCGCTGCTCGTCGTGCGGCCCGGCCACCTTGCCGGGGCGCACGATCGTCGCCCGGTCGCCGTAGCGGGCGGTGACGTCCTGCTCGCAGGCGACCTTGAGTCGGCCGTACGTCTCCTCGGACAGCTCCTCGGCCTCGCGCAGCGGTTCGCGGAGCGGGGCGGACTCGTCGGAGTGCGGGGCGAGCCCTTGGCGGCGGTAGACGGCGTGGCTGGAGACGAAGAGGTAGCGGCCCACCCGGTCGCCGAGGGCGGCCATGGCCTGGTCGACCTGGCGGGGGCGGTAGCCGGTGACGTCCACCACGGCGTCCCACTCGCCCGTGCCGAGGGCGGCGTAGTCGCCGGTGTCGCGGTCGCCGCGCAGGTGGCGGGCGTCGGGGAAGAGGGCGGGGTTGGTCCGGCCGCGGTTGAACAGCGTGACCTCGGCGCCGCTGCGCAGGGCGTCTGAGGCGATCGCGCGGCCGACGAAGGAGGTACCACCGAGTACGAGGATCCGCATGGGTCCCACGCTAGGCCCTGGGTCAAGTCGATTCGAGCGGATCCGGGGCGGGGGAGGAGAAGTGGCGGAGGGGGGGGGGGGGGGGGGGGGGGGGGGGGGGGGGGGGGGGGGGGGGGGGAAGGGGGGAGGGGGGGGGGGGGGTTGGGGTGGGGGG
>NZ_JBVIWC010000004.1:208967-505693 GCF_055594965.1 Kitasatospora sp. NPDC040550
CGGCCATCCCCCCCCCCCCCCCCCCCCCCCCCCGCCCCCCCCCCCCCCCCCCCCCCCCCCCCCCCCCCCCCCCCCCCCCCCCGGGCCGGGCTCAGGCGGAGGGGGCCTTCGCGGCTTCGGTGAGGATCAACTCCTCGATGCCGTAGAGGAACCGCTCCATCGCGGGGCGCGGGAGGACGGCCGGGTCGGCGGTCATGGCGAGGCTCAGGGCCTCGGGGGACTGCAGGGCGTCCAGGGCGTAGGTCAGGCCCGGGCGGGGCTCGAAGTCGACCGGCCAGCTGAGGGTGGTGCCCTCGTCGCCCGGGGCGGGGGCGGCCGGGAGCAGGTCGCGGGTGTCGTTGAAGACGCAGGAGCGGTCGGCGAGCGGTACGCCCTCGGCGGTGAGCTGCTCGACCTCGGCGGCCAGGGCGAGCTTGTCGTAGTAGGCGTGCCGGTAGGTGCCGATCGCGGCGGCGTGGGTGCGGCGGACGACCTCGCCGAACTCGGCGGTGGCGTCGGGGAGGTGGAAGAGCCCGTCGCCCGCGACCACGCTCACCGCGTTGGTCAGCTCGGGCAGGAAGCGGTTGTTGACCACGACGTTGAGCACGGCCTCGGTGGTGCCGGCCAGGCGGGCGGTCATCGTGGCGGTCGCCGCCAGCAGGACGGAGGAGGTGCTCACCCGGTGGGCTGCGGCGACCAGTTCGACCGCGCCGGGCAGGGCGGGGGAGCGCAGGACGGCGTTGGGGAAGTCGGCGGGGTGCTCGGTCGCGGGCGGTTCCGGGAATAGCCGGGGCGGGGCGAGCCGGAGCTTGCGGACGAACTGCTTGCGGGCGCCCGCGTCGCGCTTGCGGCCCCGCTCGGACTCCTGGAACTCGGCCTCCTCCAGCGGCTGTTGGGCCGGTGCGCGGAGCCCGGCGAGCGCGGTGGGGGAGTGCCCGAGGCTGAGCGCGGTCAGGTCGGCGACCAGGCGGTTCATCCCCGCGCCGTCGACGGCGGTGTGGGAGAGCGCCAGGCTGATGTGCCGGGCCAGGCCGTCGGCCGTCACCACACCGACCCGCAGGGGCCACTGGGTGGCGGTGTCGAAGGGGCGTCCGGCCAGGTCCCGGTGCAGTCGGTCGCCGGCCTCGGCCGGGTCCTCGCCGTCCGCCAGCGGCTGCACCTCGACGGTCAAGGTGCCTTCCGGGTCGACGACTTGGCGCAGGGTGCCGTCCGGCGCGGACAGCAGCCGGGTGTGCAGCGAGTCGTGCAGGTGCAGCAGCCGGGCGAGGGCGTCGAGCAGTCCGGGCAGCGGCAGGCCCGGGTCCAGCGGGGCCGCGGTGGCGATGGTGTAGCGCGGCACGTCGGCCGGGGGGAGTCGGCGTACGGCGTCCCAGATGGCCCGTTGGCCCCAGGTGGCCGGTCCGGTTCCGGACCGGCCGGACGAGAACGCGATCTCCAGCAGTTGGCGTGTGGTCACCGTGTGGCTCTCCAGGGTGCGGTCGTTCGGTGCGTCGGTGCCGGTGCGTCGGGAGCGCGGGTGCTGCTGGGGAGAGTGTGGCGCACGGCCCGTCGGGCGTCGAGGGGGTGCCGGGGTGGGCGTCCGCTGTGCGGGGCCGGGGTTCCGAAGCTATCTCGACATGAAGTATCTTGATGTCGAGATTGACGGTGGACGTGAAACGAGGACCTGTCATGCGGGGGAACGGACTGTGGTCGCAGCTGCGGCGGCCGCCGGGCGGGCGGGACGCCCGCATCATGCTGCTGGCCCAGGGCGTGGACCGGACCGGCACCGGGGTGTGGGCGGCCGCGTCCGTGCTGTACTTCACCTACGTCTGCGGCATGGACGCCGGGCGGCTCGGACTGCTGCTCGGAGTGGGCGCGGTGGCCGGGATCATCGGTTCGCCGCTGTCCGGACGGGCCGCCGAACGGTTCTCGGTGCGCGGCCTGCTGATCGGCTGCCACCTGCTGCGGGTGGCCACCATGGCGCTGCTGCTGGTGGTCCAGGACTTCACCGCGCTGCTGGTCTCGGTCGCCCTGACCTGCCTGGCCGAACGAGGCGCCAAGACCCTGGAGATGCTCTTCGCCACCCGGGTCGCGGGCGAGCGGCGGGCCACCTACCAGGCGCTGTTCCGCAGCGTGGCCAACGGCGGCTACGCGGTCGGGACGGGCTTCGCGGCGATCGGCCTGGCGGTCGGCACCACCACCGCGTACCGGGCGCTGATCGTGGCCAACGCGCTCTCGTACCTGCTGGCCGCCGCCCTGATCCGGCGCACCGCGGAGCCGGCCGGGCGCGGTCTGGGCGCGGCGGCGGAAGCGGAGGCCAAGGCGGAGGCCAAGGCGGAGGCGGCGGAGGCAGCGGCCGCCGGGGGCGGCGCGGTGCCGAGCCCCTGGCGCGACCGCGGCTACCTGCTGTTCGTGCTGCTGGACCTGCCGATGTGCCTGGACGACTCCGTGCTCAACGTCGGCCTGCCGCTCTGGCTGATCCACCACACCGACGCGCCGCACGCCGTGGTGCCGGCCTTCCTCACCCTCAACACCGTGCTGGTGGTGGTGCTCCAACTGCGGGTCTCCGGCTGGGCGGAGCGGCCGGGCGGCGCGACCAGGGCGGTCGGCTGGTACGGGGTGACGCTGCTCGCGAGCTGCCTGCTGATCGCGCTCTCCACCGGCGGTGGCCCGCTGACCGCCTCGCTCGCCCTGCTGGCCGCGGCCGCGCTGGTCACGCTCGCGGAGCTGATGCGCTCGGTGAGCTCCTGGGAGCTGGCGGTCAGCCTGGCGCCGCCGCGGGCCCGGGCCTCCTACCTGGGGGTGGCGGGGATGTCCCAGTCGGTCCAGAAGTCGGTGGGGCCGATGCTGCTGACCGGTGTGGTGATGGCCGCCGGCCCGGCGGGCTGGCTGGCGCTCGGCGTGGCGTCCACCGGGCTCGCCGCGCTCCAGCGCCGGGCCAGCCTGCGCCGCCTCGCGGCGCTGGCGGTGCCGGAGCGGGTGCCCGCGCCGGTCGGCTGACGCCCCGCGCCGGTCGGCTGACGCCCCGCGGCGGGTGGGAGCAGCCCGCCCGCCGCGATCCGGCCGCAGCGGGCGGGCCGTTCAGGAGGCCGAGACCTTCGAGGGCTCCCGCACCTCCTCGACGGGTGTGCGCGCCCGGACGGTGCCGACCAGGAGGGCGCCGACGAGGGCCGCGGCGCCGGTGAGGGAGGCGAACACGGTGGAGGAGGTGGCGATCCCGGCGGCGTCGCTCAGGTAGCCGGTCAGGATGGGCAGGATGCCCGCGAAGAGGTAACCGCCCGCGCTGAGCGCCGCGTTGGCCTCGGCGAGGCGGGTCGGGACGACCTCCGTCCCCAGCCGGGAGAAGCCGCCGTACTGGCCCATCCCCTGGCCGACGCCCGCGGTCACCGCGGCGAGGGTGAGCAGGGTGAGGGAGTGGGCGCGGACGGCGGTGGCGGTGCCGAGCATGGCGATGCCGGTGACGACGCCCGCGATGGTGAGGATCCGCCCCAGCGGCAGGTTCCGGATCGCGAACTGGACGCCGGTGGAGGCGCCGAACATCATGAAGCCGATCCCGCCGGTCACCAGCCGGTTGCCGGTGTGCAGCAGGGAGGCGAGCAGGATCGGCCCCAGGGCGAGCAGCAGGGACGTCCCCGTCATGCCGGGGATGTAGACCATCAGGCTGGTGGCCAGGCCGCGGCGGTTGACCCGGGGGACGGACGGCAGGCGCAGCCACCCCGTGCCGGGCTCCTCCCGGGCGACCGGCACGGGCGGCAGGTGGACGGTGTGGACGACCGCCAGGGCGGTCAGGAGCAGGATCCCCTCCAGGACGAAGACGGTGACGGTGGGGGCCGTCCAGTACTGGGAGACGCTGCCGCCGAGCAGGGGGCCGGCGGCCAGGCCGGTGCCGATGGCCACCGATCCGGCGAGGACCGCCTGCGGTCGCCGCGCGGGGCCCCCGACGTGGGAGACCGCCGCGGTGCCGGCCGAGAGCACCGCGCCGACCGCCACACCGGTGAGCAGGCGCGCGACGATCAGGGTCAGGACGTGAGTGGCCGTCATGAACAGCGCGCAGGAGACCAGTCCGGCGACCAGGGCGGGGGCCAGCACCCGGCGGGTGCCGTACCGGTCCGCCAGGGCGCCGGTGAACGGCAGGGCGAGCAGCAGTCCGCCGATGTACGCGGCGAAGATGACCGTCGTGGTGCCGGTGGAGAAGCCGATGCGGTCCTTCCACAGGGCGAGCAGCGGGGTGGGGATGTTGGACAGCATGAACACGGCGGTGATCGGCCAGGCCGCCGCCCACACCGCCCACCCCGGCGCCGGGGGCCGGCCGTTCACAGCTCGCGCAGGATCGGGAGGAGCTCCTGCGCCGTCCGTCGGACCGCGGAGCGGTAGGCGGCCTCCGTCAGTTCGGCGGTGGGCAGGCGCAGGATCAGGTGGCGGGCGCCGTTCTTGACGTACTGGTGGAGCCAGTCGGCGACCTCCTGCGGGGTGCCGCCGAAGATCCCCTGGGTGGTGCGCATGGTGGTGAGCGGGAGGCCGTAGTAGGCGCGGAAGTACGACCAGAGGGTCTCCTCGGCCTGCTCCCGGGTGCGGTCGACCGCGACGGAGAGGTAGACGGAGCCGGTGACCGCCTCGGCGGGGCGGCCCGCCTCCTCGCGCGCGGCGGTGACCTGGTCCCAGCCCGCGCCGTAGTTCTCGGGGGTGGTGGAGGTCGGCATCCAGCCGTCGAAGGCGCGGCCGGCCCGGCGCAGCATCTGCGGGCCGGAGTGGGCGATCCACAGCGGCGGGCCCTGCGGCTGGTGCGGCAGGGGCAGCAGGGCGGCGTCCTGGAGCCGGTAGTGCTCGCCCTGGTAGGAGACCGGCTCGCCGCGGGCGGCCCAGAGCGCCTGGCAGATCTCGACGGTCTCCCGCATCCGCCCGAAGCGGGTGGCGAAGTCCAGCCCGTAGTTGGCGAATTCGCGTTCGGTCGCGGGGGAGGCGAAGCCGGAGCCGATGCCGGCGATCAGCCGGCCGCCGGAGATCCGGTCCAGGCAGGCCAGTTCGTGCGCCAGGTGGACGGGGGCGCGCAGCGGCATCAGCACGGCGGTGCCCAACTGCGCCCGCTCGGTGGCCGTGGAGGCGGCGGCGAGGGCGAGCAGCGGGTTCATCCGGGAGCGGGCGAGCGGGGATTCGCCGGCCCAGATCGAGTCGAAGCCGGACTCCTCGGCCAGGGCGGCGATCGAGGCGAGGTTGCCCGGGTAGGGGCCCTCGTCGACGACGGCCTCGCGGCCGGGCAGGACGATGCCGACCTTGAGGGCGGTCACTGGTCCCACCCCACGGCGGGCACGAGTCCCTCGATCTCGACCAGGAGGTCGTCCCGGCAGACGGCGACGTTGAGGTACTTCACCTCAGTACCCACACCAAGTGCCTCTTCACAGACAGCGCGTACCGCCGGAACATCGTCTTCATGTCGCACGTAGGCCTTGATCATCCGTAGGTCCTTGAGGTCGTGTCCCGCGTCGATGCCCTGGGCCGCGAGGTTCTCGCGGGAGATCAGGTGGGCGATGTTGTCCAGGGTCTCCCGGGTCTGGCGCCGCACGTCGCCCCGGTGGACGGTCTCGTGGCCGAGGATGGACGCGGTGCCGGAGACGTAGAGGGTGTCGTCCAGGAGCGTGGCGCGGGCGAAGCTCGGCGACTTGGGACCGTACTGGTCGGGGTAGTGGTAGGCGGAGGTCTGCCGGCTGTTCTCCAGGTGCCGGGGCACGCCTCTTCTGGTCGCCAGCAGGACGAAGGCTATGCCGCGGCCCTGGGTGCCGATCCCGGTGGCGGCGGGGAGTTGGGCGGTGGTGTCGCCCATGTAGGTCTGGAACGCCTGGGCGCGGCCCCGGACGAAGTCCCGGTAGACCTCCATGCCCTCGGCGTTGGCGCCGAGGATGTCGCCGACGAAGTTCCACATCCGGAAGACGTGGCCGTAGTCGAGGTGGTTGACCAGCGCGAAGGCCTTCTCGTACATCTCCCGCACCGGCGGGGTGTAGACCGACTGCTCGGGGAGGAGGCCGGCGACGAAGAGGTGCCGGCCGTCGTGGGCGTAGGCGCTGTCCTCGCGCAGGACCCAGCGCGGCCGTTCGGCGACGGTCCACACCTCGCGGAAGGCGTCGCCGTTGGTGACCGCCATCGGGATGGTCAGGTCGGGGTGGCCGTGCTCGACCCGGGCGAGGCCGGTGGTGCCGCCGTAGGTCACGGTGGCGAGGACGTGGCGCCCCGGCTCCGGGGACGGCGGCTGCGCCGCGGAGGCGAAGTGGGCACGGATGCTCATGTCAGCAGGTTCCTTCGGTGCTGCAGGCGGCGCCGTGGGCGACGTCCTGGTGGGCCTGCGCGTCGAGGATCGCCCCGCGCAGGTGCTGGGGCTCGGGACGCCCTCGAAACGGGGTGTCGCCGACGGGTACGGGGGGCAGGAGCCGGTGCGTCGGGGCCGAGGCGGCCGGGGCTCCTGCGGTGGCGCTGAACAGGGGCAGAACGTTTGCTTGTACGTGCAATGAACTGCGCTCAAGGGATCCCGGGAATAAAAATCGGGGGCGCCAGGATCTTGCATGCGCATGTACTCTTCTGTCAAGCAACACCTCTGCAAGGGAGGCATCTATGGCAACTTCATCGCACACGCCGCTGCGCAGCTCCGACCAGGCCGCCTGGGGCCGGGTGCTGACGCTCCATTCGTTCGTCGAGCGGGAGCTGGCCCTGGCGCTCCAGCGGCAGCACGGGATCGGACTGTCGGAGTACCGCTCCCTGGAGCACCTGCACCACTCCTCGACCAGCGAGCTGCGGATGCAGGACCTGGCCGACCGGGTCGGCCTGGGGCAGTCGTCGGTGACCCGGCTGGTGGGTCGGCTCGAAACGGCCGGCTTCGCCTTCAAGGACCTGTGTCCTTCGGACAAGCGCGGGGTCTACGCGGTCATCACGGACGAGGGGCGCCAGCGCTACCAGGCGGCGCGGGCGACCTACGCGGAGGTCCTGTCCTCCGCGTTGAACTCCTTCACCGCCGATCCCGAACTGGGCCCCACGGTCCAGGCCCTGCGCGCGACCCAGGCCTGACCCGTCGCCCCCCGGCGCGGCACCGTGGTCCGGTCCCGGGCTCCCCCGGTCCCGGACGGCTGTGGCGCGCCGGCGTGGCGCCCCCCGCCCCTCCAGCCCGGCCCCGAACGCATTCCGCGTTCGGGGTCTTTTGCTTGGTCATGCAAGTCTCGTGGTCTGCGTCACACCCACTTCGGCAAGTGCATGCTTGACCAAGCATGGACTTCGCCCGGTACGGTCTTCCTCGACACCGCACGAATTCGAACAGCCGATCGGTACCCGTTACCGGCGGCTGAGCCGACCGCGAGGAATCCCGCCGTGCCATCGTCCCGCTTGGCCGAGACCGTCGCCGCCCACGGCGACGAACGGCCCCACCGCATCGCGCTCCACTTCAACGACCAGGCCGTCAGCTACGGCCGGCTGAACGACCTGACCCGCAGTCTGCGCAAGCACCTGTCGGCGCTGGACCTCCCGTCCGGCGGCACGGTGTGCGTGCCGGCGCACAAGAACCCGCAGACCGTCGCCCTGCTGCTGGCCGTCGCCCAGGAGGGCCTGGTCGCCCTCGCCCCCTCCCCGGACCTGGGCAGCGCCGCACTGGAACGCCTGGCGCAGCAGGCCAGGGTCTCCTTCCGGCTCACCGCGACCGCCGACGGCGCGCTCGCCGCGGCGCCGGTGTCGGCGGACGAGGCCGAGGCGACGGGGTTCGCGGTGCCGGACCCGGCCCGGACCCGGCTGCTGCTGACCACCTCGGGCTCGACCGGCACCCCCAAGATCGTGCCGATCGAGACCGCCGGGTTCGACGCCTTCGCCGACTGGGCCGTCAGGGAGTTCGCCCTGTCCGCCGAGGACATCGCGCTGTCCTACGCCCCGCTCAACTTCGACCTCGCCCTGCTCGACATCTGGACCTTCCTGCGACTCGGCGCCACCGTCGTCCTGGTGGAGCAGCAACGGGCCACCGACGCCGCCCACCTGGCGGGGCTGGCCGCCCGGCACCGGGTCACCTTCGTCCAGGGCGTGCCGATGGTGTACCGGCTGCTGCTCGACCACGGCGGCACCTTCCCCGCCGTACGCCACGCGATCTTCACCGGTGACCGGATGCCGGCGGACCTGCTCGCCAGGGTCGCCCCCGCGTTCCCCGGGGCCGCCTTCCACAACGTGTTCGGCTGCACGGAGACCAACGACTCGTTCATCCACCGGGTCGACCCCGCGGCCACCGGGCCGATGCCCGTCGGCCGCCCCATCCGGGGCACCGAGGCCGTGGTCGTCGACTCCGACGGCCGGCGCCTCGCCTCGGTCGGCACCGGCGAACTCCTGGTGTCCACGCCCTTCCAGACCACCGGCTACCTGCGCCGGGAGCTCAACGACGCGGTGTTCACCCAGCTGGACGGCCGGGTCTTCTACCGCACCGGCGACATCGTCACCCGCAACACCGAGGGCCTCTACTTCCTGGAGGGGCGCGCGGACTGGCACGTGAAGGTCCGGGGCGTGCGCACCAACCTCCAGGAGGTGGAGAACGTGATCGCGGCCCACCCCGACGTCACCGAGGCCGTGGTGGTACCGCTGCCCGACCCCGAGGCCGGTGTCCGCCTGCACGCCCACGTCGCCCAGCGCCCGGGCAGCGCCCTCACCAGCCTGGGCCTGCGCGCCCACCTGGGGCGGGAGTTGCCGCGCCACGCCATCCCGGCCTCGGTGCACCTCACCGCCCTTCCGCTGCCCCGTACGTCGACCGGAAAGCCCGACCGGAACCTGATCAAGCAGACCCGCCTGAAGGAGACCACCGCATGAGCAGCACCGCAATAGCCGCCGAGGTCCGCGCCTACGTGGTGGACCAGTTCCTGGCCGGCGAGGACGTATCGGACCTCACCGGCGACTACGACCTGATCGAGTCCGGAGTCATCGACAGCCTGGGCCTGGTGCGCATGCTCGCGCACTTCACCACGGCCTACCGGATCCCCGTCGACGACATCGACTTCGGCCCGGACGACTTCCGCACCCTGGACGCCATCGCCGCCGTGATCGCGGAGCACAGCCCGGCCGTGGCCGCCTGACCTCCCGTACCGCCCCACCCGCACCGCCGCAAGAGCCGCACACCCGCAAGGCCCGTACCTGCGCAACACCCGTAGTTCCCAACCTATTCCGAAGGAGAACCACAGAGATGTTCACCCGCAGCCTCGATGATGTCGCCCCCGTCGAGTGGGGCAACGGCCTGAGCACCCGCCTGCTGACCAAGAGCGACGGGATGGGCTTCGCCGTCGCGGACACCCTGGTGCGCAAGGGCACTTCCAGTGCCCTGCAGTACCGCAACCACCTGGAGGCCTGCTACTGCATCAGCGGCTCCGGTGAGGTCGTGGAGCACGACGGCACCCGCCACAAGATCGTCCCGGGCACCATCTACGTCCTCAACCAGCACGACCCGCACCACCTGGTGGCCTCGGAGGACGAGGACCTCCACCTGGTGTCGATCTTCAACCCGCCGATCAACGGCGACGAGAAGCACACCCTCTCCGAGGACGGCTACTCCCAGTACTGAGTCGCCGATCAGCCGACGCCCCACCGCCGGCCGGTCGAACCGGTTCCGGCCCGGAGCCCCGCACGGCTCCGGGCCGGGACCGGACCCGGCCCGGCCACGTGCCGCCCCGAGCCCGTGGCCGGGCCGGGCCGTGACACCCCGCCACGGCACGACCCCGATCCTCCGCAGCACGACCGACCCCGGAATGGACCCCAGGACCTCCCGATGGACGATGACCTCTTCGACCTCACCGCCCCGTGGGCGGATCAACTCAACGCCGACACCAGCGAGTTGGACGCGGCAGGCGACTTCCCTCACGACAAGTGGAAGGCCCTGCGGGAGACCGGACTCCTGCGGGTGCACTTCGCGCCCGAGTTCGGCGGCGCCGGGCACAGCCTCACCCGGACGATGCGGGCCCTGGAGGGACTGGGCCACTCCTCCCGGGACGCGGGCCTGTCCTTCTCCGCCTCGACCCAGATCGTGTCCGTCGGCGTGCCCCTGCAGCGGTTCGCGAGCCAGGAGTTGAAGGAGAAGTACCTGCCGCGGATCATGTCCGGTGAGCTGATCACGGCACACGCGATCACCGAGAGCTCCGGCGGCTCGGACGCGATGAACCTGGCCAGCGTCGCCCGCCGCGAAGGGGACCACTACGTGGTCAGCGGCGACAAGATGTTCATCACCAACGCCCCGGTCGCCGACCTGTTCCTGCTCTACGTCCGCACCGGGAAGCCCGGCCCCTTCGGCCTCACCACCCTGCTGGTCGAGGCCGGCACCCCCGGTCTGACCGTGGGCCCCGCGATGGACAAGATCGGCCTGCGCACCAGCCCGATCGGCACGCTCTCCTTCGACGAGCTGCGCGTCCCGGTCTCCCAGCGGGTCGGGCAGGAGGGCGCCGGGTTCCGGGTCCTGGACTACGTGATGAAGCGGGAGGTGCTCTTCGGCTTCTCCATCACCCTGGGCGAGATGACCCGGCGGCTGGAGGAGACCATCGCCTTCGCCAAGGAGCGCCGCCAGTTCGGCCGGCCGATCAGCTCCTACCAGGGCATCTCCCACAAGATCGCGGAGATGAAGATCCGGGTGGAGACGGCCCGCAAGTGGCTCGTCGACACCGGCGCCAAGGTCGAGCGGAACGAGGACGCCGCGCTCGACCTCGCGGCCACCAAGACGGTGGTCTCCGAGGCCAACGTGCAGACCGCGCTCGACGCGGTCCAGATCCACGGCGGCCGCGGGGTGCTCACCGAGTACGGCGTCGAGCGCGACCTGCGCAACTCGATCGCCGGAACGATCTACTCCGGTACCTCCGAGATCCAGCGGAACCGCATCGCCATGCTGCTCGGACTCTGACCGACGGGAATCCCGACATGACCGACACACTGGAGCACCTCACCCGCTCCACCGAGTTCCTCGACCACGAGAGCGACGCGGTGCAGGCCTTCGTCGACCACGCCGTCCGGGACCGTTCGGCGGACCGGCGCACCAACGCGATCGAGCTGTACTACGCGGTGCGCGACGGCGTCGACTACGAGGTCTACGGCGCCCCGCTCGCCCGGGAGGGCCTGCGGGCCTCCAACACCGCCACCACCAAGTCCGGGTTCTGCCTGCACAAGGCCGCGCTGTACGCGGCCACCGTGCGCGCCCTGGGCATCCCCTCCCGGCTGGTCTACGGCGACGTGCGCAACCACCTGGCCTCGCCCCGCCTGCTGTCCCACATCGGCGGCGACGTGTTCTTCCACTCGCTCGCCCAGGTGCACCTGGACGGCAAGTGGATCAAGGTCACCCCGGTGTTCAACAAGCTGCTCTGCAAGCTCTACGGCATGCGCGCCCTGGAGTTCGACGGCGTCAACGACAGCCTCCACCACCCCCACGACGGCGGCGGCGCCATGGAGTTCCTGACCGACCACGGCAGCTTCGACGACCTCCCCTACGAGTTCGTCATCGAGTCCATGCGCCGCAAGCACCCCAAGTTCCTCGACACCACGGGCTCCGGCACCGTCCGCGGCGGCCGGCTCGCCGAAGAGTCCACCCTCACCCGGTAGGAGAACCCCCATGACCAGCACCCCGCCGCCCGTCGACGGATGGGACGCCTCGACCCGGATCGGCGTCGTCGTGCCGCACGCCGACGTCGGCCCGGAGGCCGAACTGCAGGCCGTGGCCCCCGCCTCCGTCTCCGTCCACGGATCGCGCGTGCACTTCGCCGCCATGCGCGCGGGCGGTGAGATGGACGAGAAGATCCCGTACGACCCGATCCTGTCCTTCGTCCAGGCCCCGTACCTGGACCAGGCCGTGGAACTGCTCGCGGCCTCCCCGCTGCACGCCCTGACCCTCGGGTTCACCTCCTCCAGCTACGCGTTGAAGGCCCAGGGCGAACGGGAGTTGTACGAGCGGCTGCTGCCCGTCACCCGGGGGCTGCCGATCACCGGCACGACCAAGGCCGCCCGGGCCGCCTTCGACGCCCTGGACGCCCGCCGGATCGCGCTGGTGAACCCGCCGTGGTTCACCGACTCGCTCTCCGGTCAAGGGGCCGACTACTTCCGCGAGTTCGGCTACGACGTGGTTCACCACGGCCCCTGCGGACTGCCGTCGAACCAGAAGGCCATCACGCCGGAGAACCTGTCGGCCTGGATCCGCAGCACGGTGGCGGAGCACCGGCCGGAGGCCGTCCTGGTGGCCGGCAACGGCATCCGGGCGGTGGGCACCATCAAGCCGCTGGAGGAGGAGCTCGGGTTCAACGTCGTCACCGCGAACCAGGTGATCCTCTGGCACGCCCTCCACCTGGCCGGCGCCGCCGGAACCGCTCAGGAGATCACCGACTACGGACAGCTGTTCGCCACGACCCCGAAGGACGGCCACTCGTGAGCCTGTTGGACGCACAGGCCTACGAGGCCGTCTTCGGGACGCCGGAGGGCGACACCTACCGCATCCCGCTGGTCTGCTGGCGGGAGGACGGCGACCACCTGTTCGGCGTGGTCCTGGTCAAGGGGCACCTGCGGCGCACGGACCAGCTGTCGGACTTCCTGCGGTACGACCGCCGGAACGGCGCGCGGGGCGACGAGGCACCCGCGACGACCTTCGACCCGGCGACGGCGGACGGCCGGGTGGACGACTCGTACGTTCCCGCCATTCGGTGACCCGCGGAGGGTGCGGTCATTTGTGAAGTCCCGGTGAGACAACGGGAACCGGCCCTCCGCTTTTCCTGGCAGCCGCGCCGGTGCTCGATCCGCTTATCGCAATTCGCTATTCCGTCCATGCCCATTTTTCCGCCGATCGGAATGGATCCTCCTGCCGCCCGTCGGGCCGCCGCGCACCCGGCGGTTTTCCCGGGCGCTCCGGATCCACCGCACCCCGGGCCTCCCTGCCCCGGGGTGCGGTGCCGTATTCGGCCCTACCCGCACCCTCCGAGGACCGACGCGTCCCGGGTCCGGCCCTGGTTCCGGCCACGCTTCCACCACGTCTCCGCCACGCTCCGGCCACGCTTCCGCCACGCCCCGGATCCAGCCGGCGCGGAGGGGATCGCCGCAGGTCGAGCCAGGTGAACACGAGTTCGACGATGCGTCAGGACGCCACCGGGACCGGGGTATGCTTGCCGCGTCGTCACGGGGGCTGGTGCACGAACGAGCCGGAGGGGCCATGCAGCTCACACGAAGTCCCTGGGGCGTCCAGCGGTCCGCGGCCGCACTCGTCGCGCGGTACCGGCGCGCGCCGCAGTGCTGAGGCAGGCCCGCGCGGAACAGACCCGCTCCGCCCTGATCGACGCCGCCGCCGGACAGTTCGCCCGGCACGGCTACGCCGGTGCCACCCTGGCGCGGATCAGCCAGTCCGCCGGGGTCACCTCGGGCGCGCTGACCTTCCACTTCCTGACCAAGGAGGACCTCGCCCAGGAGGTGCTCAGGGTGGGGGCGGCCGCGACCTCCTCGGCCCTGGACGAGGTCCAGCAGCTCACGACGCCCGGGCTGGCCGGGGTCAGCCGGCTCACCCAGCTGCTGGCGGCCTTCCTCCAGGAGGACGTCCGGGCCCATGCGGCGATGCGGCTCGCGCACGAGTGCCCCGGTTCGCAGGGGGCCTGGGAACAGGCCTGGCGGCCCGCCCTGCTGCACGCGCTGGAACTGGCCCGGGCCGGCGGCACCACCGACGCGGAGCTCGCCGACATCGAACTGCTGGTCGCCTACCTGCTGGCCGGCGCCGAGGCGCAGCTGCGCTCCGGCCGCCCGGTCAGCGTCGTGGAGCACGAGCTCGGCCGGCTGTGGCGGCGGGCCGGGGCGGGCTTCGGTACCCGGCCGGAGGACGGCCCCGACCCCTGCGAGCACGACCGGACGCCCGCCCCGCCGCGGTTGCGCGGCCCGTCCCGGGGCGACGCCGCCCGCAACGACGGGTGACCTGATGGTAGACGTACGGCTACCGCGGCGACACCCGGCGGCATGCCCCTGACCTGCGGGACCGATGTCCCGCAGGGTGTGCTGGTCCCTGATCGGTAGGGGCGATTCCTTTTCCCCGCGGGCCGCGGGCCCCGGCCGCCCGTTCCCCGGACCGGACGTCGGTGATTCGCGCCAGGGCTTTGTATCGAGTTGGCGAAGTGGCGACCGGAAGTCCTTTACCCGAGAAAAAAATAGTGCTCATTCTTTAGTGTGGGTGGATCTGTGTGAAAGCCGCAGCCGCAACACGGGAGGGGTAGCTATGAGGGGATGGGACTCCGTCACCCAGTTCACGGACCAGCTGTTCGGCCACTTGCGCCGAGCTGACCAGCGCAAGTGGGCCCACACCTACGTCAACGGCCTCCTCAGCACGCCCGGGAAGAAGTCCATCCGCCGACTGGCGGCCGTGTCGAGCGACTCCCCGACCGCTTCGCAGGCCCTGCACCAGTTCGTCAACGAGAGCCCCTGGGAGTGGGATCCGGTCTGCGACCAGCTCCGGCGGTGGGTCGAGGACCGGGCCCGACCCAGGGCCTGGACGATCGCCCCCGTCGTGCTGCCCAAGCGCGGTGAGAAGTCCTGCGGGGTGCACCGGCGCTTCATCCCGCACACCGGACGGACCGTCAACTGCCAGGTGGGCACCGCCGTCTTCATGTCGACGGAGGCGGGGGAGTTCCCCGTGGGCTGGTGCCTGTTCCTGCCGGAGTCGTGGGCCGCTCAGGGTCCGCTCCGCGAGCAGGCCCGGATCCCGCACACGGCCACCGCCTCGTGCGAGGGCCAACTCCTCAACCTGATCGACCAGATGGCGCGGAGCTCGCAGTACGACCCGGTCCCGGTGGTGGTCGACCTGGACGGCTACCTGGACACCCGCCGGCTCGTCGACGGCCTGAGCCGGCGCGGGCTGGACTACGCGGTCGCGATCCCGGACAGCTTCCCGCTGGCCCCGCTGGAGCACCAGGCCTCCGGCTCCCGCCGGCCGGTGGCCGCGGCGGCCCGCGCGGTGAGCGAGCGGTGCCCAGAGGTGCGCTCCGGGGCCTGCAGAGCGGGCTGGGCGTCCTTGCGCGACGGTCTGGTGCAGGTTCCCGGCGCCGTCGCGGCGGACCAGAGACCGCAGCCGTTCCGGCTCTTCACCCAACCCGACGAGGACGCGACGGGGGCGGGGCGGCTCTGGCTCACCAACATGGTGCACCGGCCGGTCGACGAACTCCTGGAGTACGCGGAGCGGCACGCCGCGACCGGGGAGACCGTCGAGCTGCTCGAACGGCGCTTCGGGCTGCGGGACTTCGAGGGCCGCTCGTTCCCGGGGTGGCACCACCACATGGCCCTGGTGTCGGCCGCCTTCACCTACAGCCGCCTGGCGGCCGACCTCGGCATGCGGGCCTTCCGCCCCGGCCCGGGCACCGGAAGTGACGGTCTGGCGAGGCCGCCGCTCGTGCCCTGCTCCCGGTGGGTCCGGGAAGCCTCCCTGGGATATCCCGTAGCAGTCTGAGCCGTCGCTTCGGGCGCGCCGCCGACCCCTCCCGGCCCGCCCGATGCGCCCGGCGCGGCCCGACGGCGGGCCGACGATGCCCCAATTGTCCTGCCGGCACGAGCTGATGAGCGTGGGTCAGGCGAAGTTCTTCACCGCCGGCGATTGACAGCAAGATGTATGTTCATGCAAGCTCTACCTGTCCGCCTGAGGTTCTCACGGGCAAAAACAACATGTACATACAAGCAACTACCTGGGGACTCCATGCCTGATCCCACGGCACCCACCGTCGACACCGCGACCGCGGCCTGAGCGGGGGAGCAGCGTTGCGTTATTCCGAACTCTCCGAGAGCGAGCTGACCGAGTACGCCCGCGAGGCCGTACGGATCAGCCGCGAGCACGTCGCCAAGGGCGGCATCCCGTTCTCCGGTGTGGTCATCAACAGCGGCCGGATCCTCGGCACCGGTGTCAACCGGGTGCGTGAGGACAACGACCCCACCGCGCACGCCGAGGTCACCGCGCTGCGGGCGGCCGCCGCCAAGTACGGACTGCACGCCACCGCCGGATCCACCCTGATCGCCTCCGGCGAGCCCTGCGCCCTGTGCTACATGGCGTCGCTGTATTTCAGCGTCAGCCACATCGTCAACGTGGTCGACCGCAAGACGGCCGCGCGGTACGGCTTCGACTACACCAGCTCGTACTCGATCTTCGCCGAGGACCCGGAGACCTGGCCGATCAAGGTCACCTCGATCCAGATCCCGGAGGCCACGGCGCCGTTCGAGGACTTCCTCACCATGGAGCGGGGGCGGCCATGAGCGGAACGGCAACCGGCAGGATCGGCATCAAGGTCTGGTCGGACTACGTCTGTCCGTTCTGCATGCTGGCCGAGGGCCCGCTGCACGAGGCCACCCGCGACCTCGACGTCGACATCGAGTGGATGCCGTTCGAGCTGCGGCCCCACCCCACCCCGACACTGCGCCCGGAGGACGACTACCTGCCGGCCATCTGGGCCCGCGCCGTCTACCCGATGGCCCGCCGGCTCGGCGTGGACATCACCCTGCCGACGGTCTCGCCGCAGCCCTACACCCGGCTGGCCTTCGAGGGCTACCAGTACGCGGCCGAGCACGGCCGGGGCGCGGAGTACACCCCGCGGGTGCTGCGGGCCTTCTTCCAGGAGAACCGGGACATCGGCGAGGTGGCCGTCCTCGCCGACATCGCCGCCGAACTCGGCCTGGACGGCGCCGACTTCGCCGAGGCGCTGACGGCCGGCCGGTACACCGAGGCGCACCGGGCGGCGCTGCGGCACGCGGAGGCCAACCGGGTCTCCGTCGCGCCCACCATCATCGTCGACGGTCGCCACCGCATCGAGGGCGTGCCCTCCGTCGCCCAGATCCGCAAGGCCGTGCTCGACGCCCAGGCCGAGCAGGACGCCATCGGCGACGCCGCCCCCGCCTGCGGGATCGACGGCTGCTGAACCGGCCCTGACGCCGGGTCCGTGGCTGGCGCGGGGTTCGTGACCGACCGCCCCGCTTCCCGCGTACCCCTTCCCGCGTCCCTCCTCGCTCCTCTCCCGCTCTCTCCCGTTCTCTCCGCCCCACCTCCCCTCCCCAGAAGCGCCGACCTCCCAAGAACGAAAGGACCAGCCATGCAGTGGTTCTACCTCGCGATCGCGGACATCTTCGAGATCGCCGTCGCCATCGCGGCCGGCAAGGCCGAAGGCTTCAAGAACCGTACGTGGACCGCCGTGACCCTGATCACCGGCGCCCTCGGCACCTTCTTCCTCAGCAAGGCACTGCTGACCTTCGACGTCGGCGTCGGCTACGCGATCTGGACCTCCGTCGCCGGCGTCGGCATCACCCTCCTCGGCGCCCTGCTCTTCGGCCAGCGCCTGAACTGGCGCAAGGCCGTCGGCATCGCCGTCATCATCGCCGGCGTCGTCGGCCTCCAGCTCAGCGGCGCCGCCTGATCCTCCCGCCCCCACCCGGCTCAACCTCCCGAAAGGACCCGTGCACATGTCCGACACCGGCCGCAACTCAGCCAACCCGTGGATCATGCTCCTGCTCGCCGGCGGCTTCGAAGTCGGCTACGCGCTGGCCGTCGGTGGAAGCCACGGCTTCACCCGACTGACCTGGTCGCTGGTCGCCGTCGTCTTCTTCCTCCTGACGCTCTGGGCCCTGAGCGCCGCACTGCGCACCATCGACGTCAGCATCGGCTACGCCGTCTGGGCCGGCATCGGGTCGGTCGGCGCGGCCCTGCTGGGGCCCGTCGTCTTCGACGAGAGCCTCACCCCGGCCAAGGCCGTGTGGCTGGCCGTGATCATCGCCGGCGTGGTCTGGCTCAAGCTCGCGGACCGGCCGCAGAAGTCCGCCGAGACCGCCGCCGCGCCGCGTGAGGTCCAGACCGCGGACGCCTGACGGGCGTGCCGCCCCGGTGCGGGAAGCCGCCGTGCCGCTCGTGAGGCGCACCACAGCCCCGGTCCCGACCGGGTGGGTGCGGAGCGGCCGGGGTGTGGTGGAGGGCCTCCTGGTGGCCGGTCGGATGTCGGAATCCGATCGGGCAGCCAGGAGGCCCTTCTTCCGTTCTCCGTGGCGGAACCCGGCCGCGGTCCCGGAGTTCGCGTGGTGGAGTCCCACGGTCGGGGCAGGCCGGGTCGCGCTCCCCGGAAGGCGGGCATGCCTGGCCGTTGCGGGCGGCAGGCCGCCGAGCAGCGCCGGCGAGTCCGGGTTGGTCCGGATCAAGGCCGCCGCCCATGTCACGGGCCGATGCACAGGGTGCAACGACTGTCGGACCGAAGGGCTTTGAGTCGCATCGGGGTGACCTCGGGCGGGGTGGGGGCGCCACCGCACGGGTGGGGCCCCGGCCGTGCGGGTGACGCGGCCTGCCGCCACGACGAGACGGCCCGGCCGGACCGCAAGGAGGCCTCCGCCGGGTCAACTACCCGGCGGAGGCCTGTTCATGAACGATTCGGAGGGTAACGCCTCCCGGGAACGGGCCTGATCAGGCCCGTCGTCGGCTGAGCCGTACGGCCCCCGCGCCGGCGGCGAGGAACGCGGCGGCGAGGCCGAGGAGGACCGGTGTCTTCGGGGCGCCCGTCTGGGCCAGTTCGCCGTGGTGGTGTCCGGAGTGGTGCTCCTCGCCGCCGCCGTGGTGGGACGGCCTGTGCGGCGGGCGCGCCGGCATCTCCTGCGTAACGAACTTGATCTTGTTCAGGTTGTGCGCGGACTGCTGGTTGACCTGGCTCTGCTGGTTGGAGAGGTTGTTGGCCTGCGAGGCCGACTGGTTGTTGAGCGCGGAGTTCTGGGCACTGTTGTGCGCGGAGTTGTTCGAGTTGCTGGTGGCGCTGTTGTTGGCGCTGTTGTTCAGGTTGTTGGCCACGGTGTTCTGCACGATGACCGTCACGGCGACGTGCTGGTCCTGGCCCTGGTTCTGCTGGGTGTTCTGGTCCTGGCCCTGACCCTGGTTCTGGCCTTGGTCCTGGCCCTGGCCCTGGTTCTGGTCCTGCCCCTGACCCTGGTTCTGCTGGCCGTTCTGGCCCTGACCCTGCTCCGAGCCGCCGTGCTCGCCGTGTTCCCCGTGCTCGCCGTGCTCGCCGTGTTCCCCGTGTTCCCCGTGCTCGCCGTGCTCGCCGTGCTCGCCGTGTTCGCCGTGTTCGCCGTGTTCGCCGTGTTCGCCGTGCTCGCCGTGAGCGGGAGTGCCGGGAACCTCGGGCAGGCAGATGCACTCGGTCGGGCCGGTGCCGTGCATGTGGCCGTGGGACTCGTGGCCGGGCGCCTGATCGCACGACTCGCTGCCGTTCTCCCAGGCGCCCTCGGGAAGGGCTGATTGCGGTGCCTGCTCCATCGGCCGGCCCTGCTCGCCGGGCCGGGCCGAGTCGTCCGGTTGCACCGAGCCCGGTTCCTGGCCGTCGAGCGCGACGCCGTCGAGCGCGACGCCCTCGGGCGCGACGCCGTCGCCGGCCTCGGCGCGGTGGGCCGGGCCGACGACCTGCATCGACTGGAGATCGCTGTGACTCCTGCTGGTCCAGGTGCCGTCCGACGAGACACCGCTCTCCTCGGCGAGCCGCAGCAGGCTGTCGACCCATTCGCCCTGGGCCGCCGACGAGTCGGAGGTCGCGCTGTGGTCGATGGCGGGCGAGGCGTGGGCCACACCGCCGGTGCCCCAGAGGAGGGCGGCCGACGTCAGGCCCGACAGGACCAGGGTGGTGATTCGAGTTCGCATGGTGCTCCTGGATGATCCGCAAAACGGATCTTCTGAATACGCTGCTCTACCACCCGGGGACGTAGCGCGTCGCCGCGAGTTAACCGGCCTGGCCCAATGGATTGCTGAGAACGGGGGAACGCCGGCCGCGCGCTCCGCTCCGCCGCCCAGCCGATGCTGCGTGGCCGCCCCGACCCCGAACGCCCACCGTGACCGCGCGAGCTCCACCGGTGACATGCGGGGACCGTGATTTGCCGTGAGCATCCTGTACATGAGGATCTCAATCCCGGCAGCGGTCCTTGCCGGCTGCACCACCGCCCTGCTCTTCCAGCCCCCCGTCGCCGCCGCCGACAACTCGGTCGCCCCGGCACCGCGCACCTCCGCCGGAGGCGGCTCGGTCACCTCGGTGGCCCTCACCTCCGGCGGAGCCGTCGCGCCCCGGGCCACCCGTTCGTTCGAACTCCTCGGCGTGGTCTGGGACGGCTCCCCGAGGGCCCTCGCCGGCGGTTCCGTACGAGTCCGTACCCGCGATGCCGTCACCGGGCGCTGGGGTGACTGGCACACCCTGGAGACCGAGGCCGCAGACGGGCCCGACTCCCTCCCGCACGGTTCCACCGCCCCGCTGTGGGCCGGACGCAGTGACGGCGTCGCGGTCGACGTGCACCCCGGCCCGGCCGGTCTCCCGCGCGGACTGCGGGTCGAACTGGTCGACCCCGGCCAGGGGGCGGCCTCCGCCGACGCCAAGCCCCTTCTCGAACACGAGGCCGGGCCCGAGGCGCTCGCCGCTCCGCGCCCCGGCATCGTCACCCGGGCGGGCTGGGGCGCGGACGAGTCCATCCGTGAAGCGGGCTTCGTGTACACCGGCGCGGTCCGGGTGACCTTCGTCCACCACACCGCGACCGCCACCGACTACGCCTGCTCCGACGCGCCCAGGATCATCAGATCGATCTACCAGTACCACGTGCAGAGCAACGGCTGGCGGGACATCGGCTACAACTTCCTGGTCGACCGCTGCGGCACCATCTACGAGGGCCGGGCCGGTGGCGTCAACCAGCCCGTGCTGGGCGCCCACACGCTCGGCTTCAACACCAATTCCTCCGGCATCGCCGCCATCGGGACGTACAGCTCGGACGCTCCGCCGCAGGAGCTGCAGGACGGCCTCGCGAAGATCGCCGCCTGGAAGCTCGGCCTCACCGGCCGGCAGGCCGACGGAACGGCCCAGCTCACCTCCGGCTCGGACAGCAGCCTCTACCCCAAGGGCACCGTCGTCGACTTCGCCGCCATCTCCGGCCACCGCGACGGTTTCGCCACCGAATGCCCCGGTGACGCCCTGTACCGCCGACTCCCCGCCATCCGCGACACGGCGGCCCGCCTCCAGCGGTGACGACCCGGCGGTCCGTCGACACGCCGCGAGCGCCGGGTCCACGGCAGGTGCCGCGGCCGCGGCCGCGGTGAGCCCCGTCCGGGCTACCCGTCGGCGGACCGCACCCGCTCCATCAGGAGGACCACCGCGGCACCGTCCAACTCCCTTCCGGTGAAGGCCGTCAGGTCCGAACACAGCAGGTCCGCGCGCTGCTCCGTGCCGCCCGCCCGCCACCCGCTGGTCCCCGCGAGTCGCGCCAAGCGCTCCTCCAGCGGGTAGCGCGAACCCCCGCGTCCTCGGGCCTCGGCGACACCGTCGGAGCAGACCACCAGGGTCTGCCCCGGAACGAACGGCTCCGGACACAACAGCGGCTCGCCCAGGGCCAGTTCGGCCAGGCCCACGGGTGGGCCCGGCTCGCACGCCACGGTTCGTACGCCGTCGTCGTGGGCGACCAGCGGCAACGGCGCGTGCCCGCGGGACAGGAGCACCACCTCCGCCGCCCCGGAGAACTCCGCGAACACGGCCGTCACCAGCACACCGGCCGCCACCGCCCCGGACACGCACGATTCCGCCCTGGCCGCCACCCCGGCCAGGGACGGCTCGTACTGTGCGGCCTCCCAGATCTCCCCGACCACCCTGGCGATCACCTGAACCGCCTCCGGTTGGCCGCCACCCCGTACGTCGCCCATCACCATCCGGACCCCGAACGGCGTCTCCAGCACCTCGCACAGCACGCCCCGGTCCTGGCCGCAGTCGGCCGTCGACACCCGCCGCACCGTCACCGTCAGGTCCCCCACCCGGCCGGGCGGCCGGAGCACCCCGCGCCGCACCGAACTCACCATCGGCCCCAGTGCCCGACGGCGTGCCCTGCGCAGCCGGGCGACGCACCCGAACACCACGACGGCCGCCAGGCAGCCGGCGGCCGTGCCCGCGAGCAGACGTCCGCAACCGGCGGTGAAGTCCCGCCGCGACTCCGTCACCACCCGGACGGCGATCGATGCCACCCGGAGGACGGCGGCCGCCCACGGTACGGCCTGCAAGACCGATGACTCCATGGCGGGCGCGAGAATCGCCAGGGCGGCGGAATGCGATGACCTGCTCAGCAAATCCGTTCCCGCGAGCATTCCGAGTGCCGACAACATCAGCACCGGGCCGCGTGAGGAGAAAGTCGGAGTCGACATGTCGCGACCCTAGGGGAACGGCGGATCCGCTCGCTCCCGGTGCGCATTCGACACCCGGAGAGCGGTCCGAAGTCACCAGCGCCGAGGTCCCCGCCGTGACAGCGGTCGTGGTGGGAATTCCGTATGCAAGAATCAAGGGCTCTGAGGGCGATGGAGCCGTTTCCGGGGAGATCTCCGATATGACTGGTAGTAATTTGCTAGAAATGGCTCCCCGCGGGCTCGGCAAGCCGGCTCGGAAAGGCGTCGCGCTACCCTGTGTCAACATTTCCGACCCGATGGGATCGCGCAGATGACCGCGGAGAGATCACGGCTCGACGGCACGACGGGGACGCGCTGGGGAACGGCGGCGGCGCGATGCCAGTACAAGAACCTCCCGTTGTGCGACCTTCCCCCGCTCGGTGTCGTTCGCCGCGCCCGGCTCGCGTTCGAGGACCGGCGCGAGAGCCGGAGCGGTCCTCCCGCGCCCGGTCGGCCCTCCCGCTTCTCCGTGGGGGACTGGGTCCGGGTGAAGGACGAGGCGGCGGTGCGCGCCACCCTCGACGCCAAGGACCGTCATCGGGGGCTCTGGTTCACCGGTAGCCAATGGTCGTTCTGCGGCGGGGTCCACCGCGTCGAGCGCGTCGTGCGACGCATGGTCGACGACCACTACCGGATGCGACGTCTGGCCGACACCGTCACCCTGGCCGGCGCTACCTGCCACGGCGCCGATGGCACCCAGGGGTGTGGACTGGACTGCGCCCTGCTGTTCCGTGACGACTGGCTGGAGCCGGCCTCCGCGCCGTTCTCCCCCACCTGGTCGGCTGCCCGGTGGGCCACCGTCCGCAGTCTTGCCGAGATCGGCGCGACCCTCGGGGAGGACCGCCGCCTCGACGGGGTGCCCTTCCAGCCCGGCATGGAACGCCACGTCGGAACCCGGCACGGAGCCTTCGAGCTGCGACACCGCTCGCTCGCCTGGTGGCAACGGCCCGCCGGAGGCAGGTGGTTCATCCTCCAAGGTCTCCGTTGCGGCGGCGAGCCGCTCGCCAACGGCTGCGATCGCCAGTGCGCACTGCTCTGGCACGAGTCCTGGCTGCGGCTGGAGCCCGGCGCCGCCGATTCCTGAGCGCGTTGCCGGCCGTCAGCGCTGCCAGCGGTCGCGCGCCAACTTGGCGACCATGCGCAGCGGCCCGTCCCGGTCGCCGATGTAGCAGCGGGGAATCGCGTACGTCCCGCTGTGGGCTCCGGGGCTGACCGCGCACCCGTAGCTGTAGCCGGCGCGTGCCACCGCCGCCACGGCCGCGGCGTCGAGCGAACCGTAGGGGTAGCAGAACCCTGCCACCGCCTGCCCGGTGAGGTCCTCCAGCGCCTGGCGGCTGCCGGTGATCTGGGCCGCCAGATCCCGCGCGCCGAGGCCTGCCAAGCGCTGGTGCGTCAATCCGTGCGAGCCGATCTCCAGCCCGGCGGCGGCGACTTCACGGACCTGCCGCGACGTCATCAGCGGTTTGCGGGGGCCCAGCTGGTCCCAGTCGTTGTATCCGCCCAATCGGCCGGCCACCACGTAGACCGTTGCGGTGAAGCCGCACTCCACCAGTGCGGGCACGACCTCCTCGGCGAAGTCCCGGTACCCGTCGTCGAAACTGAGCCCGACCATCCCCCGGGCGGTGCCCTCCCGATGGCAGCGCAGCAGGGTCTCCACCGCCACCCCTTGCAGGCCCCATGAGGACAACCAGTGCAGCTGGCGACGAAATCTCGTGGGGGAAACGGTGATCATATACGGGTCCTCGGGTGCGACCGCCACGGAGTGGTACATCAGCGTCCACGGGAAATGCCCGGCCATGGTTCCGGTCGCCTGCCCCGGAATGCTGCGTGGTCGGATGAATCGCACGTTCTGCTCCAGCTCCTCGACGGCACCGCGTGTATGGGGAGAGTTCAAGGAGACTGAGATTCTGGCAGCGACGGACCGGCTGTCCATCCGGGCCCGGCCATCCCGGGTCTTTTCACCCGAATGGCAGACCGAGGAGCCCTTTCGACCGCCGACGGCCAGGTGTTGTCGTCGGGGACGAGGTGGCCGGGGCCGGTGCCCGCGGCGAGGATCAGGCCGCTCCGCATCAGGAAGGCCGGGTGTCGGCCGGGGAGGTGGTCGTTCACGGTGGCAGTTCCTTGGACCCGCTGCCACCACTTCGGCGTCCGCCGGGTGCAGTCGGTCGCCACGCGCAGCGACGCGCGCGTCCGCCGTGCCCGAGCCATGTGTTCAGAGGCGGGCCGGCATGTGCGTCAGGAGTGCGGCCGCGGTCCAGTCGGGGCCGCGGGGGCGAATGCGCCGGCTGAGTTCGGCGGTTCCCACGGCACCTCCGGCGAGGAGGCCCGCGACCGCGGAGCCGACGGATTCCGGAGTGAGCGCGTTGGGATCGAGGCAATGACCGAGGGCGGCGCGTTCGGCGTCGTGGGCGATGGCGAACTGGTCGCTGGAGAAGGGCAGAACGAGTGCGGGCACGCCGGCGTGCAGGCACTCGGTGAAGGAGTTGTTGCCTCCGTGGTGGACCATGACGGAGGCATGCGGAAGCAGTTCCTGCTGCGGGATCGCCGGAGCCACGTGCAGCCGATCGGGCGGGGCGTCGCGCAGCAGCGGGTGGCCCGTGACGTCGGCGACGCGATTGCCGGCGGCTACGATCACGGAGGCCGGGGTGTGGCGGAGGATTCCGGCCGCGGCAGTCGCCAGGACGGAGTGGTGGGCGGACAGGAACGTACCCAGGGCGACGAGTGCCACGGGGCGACCGTCGACCGTCAGGCGTGTGAGCACCTCCTGCCAGCCGTCGTCCAGTGGCTCGGGGGCACCGTGCGGCAGCAGGTGGCCGGCGTACAAGGCCTTCGGGCCGCTCGGGGCGGGCGGAAGCCAGGGCAGACGGGGATAGTTGAAGACGAGTGCGTGTGGTGAGCACAGGGCGAAAGCCCGGTCCGGTTCTGGTCTCCCGGGAGCGTGGCGGCGGGTGATCGCCTTGAAGACGGCGGTGAACGCGGTGTCATTGGCCGCGACCGCCGCACGCAGCCGGTCGAGATCGGCGAGGGGCGGGCGAAGGGTGTCGGGCCACGCGTAGGGCAGGCCGAAGTAGGCGTCGGGGGAGACCGGCAGGTAGCTGGGGTGGCCGGGGCAGAACGTGGCGTAGGGCAAGTCGAGGCAGTGCAGGGCCAGGGTCGCGGCGTAGGAGAGCTGGTCGACGAGGTACCAGTCGGGGCGTAGTCGCGCGTCGAGGACGACGAGGTCGTGCAGGACGCGTTCGGGGTCGGCCAGCATGTCGTCGGCGCGGTGGCGGGCTTGGGTGAGCAGGGCCGCAGCCGGTCCATGACGGGTGGCGTCGAGGAATTCGCGCAGGCGCTGAGCCTCGGCCTGGTTCTGGCGGGTGGTTTCGGCGATGCCGTGGTTGGCGTTACGGGTCACGGCGAGTTCGGCGAAGCGGAGGCCGTGGCGGGTCGCGAGGTCGGCGAACTCCTCGGTGCAGGCGAAGTCGACCTGGGCGCCGTGCCGGGCCAGAGCGGCTCCGAGGGCGGCGAGCGGCCGGGCGTGGGACTGGAAGGGCGGGCTGATCACGACGACGCTGGCCATGGTGTTCTCCGTCGGGGGCGGTCGGTTCGCGTGAGGCCTTCGATGATGCCAGGTGTCCCGAGGAAGCCACAGGCGACCGCGGGCGTCCGCGACCACGCCCGTGCCGTGCGGGTGGGGCCGTGCCGGCAGTGGACCCGTCGTATCCAATCCACTTCGTCACCCGTCTCCGAACGTGCCCGTGACCGTTCGATGGCATGGGAGGAAGACCGATGACACACCACGTCACGCCTACTCCGGCCGCGGCACCGCCACGGGCCGCAGGCGCCGGTGCTCTTGCCGCATGGCGGAGATTCCACTGGACCCAGGACGTGGGCGCCGTCACCGGTGGTGATCTGCTCGGACGCCTGGCCCGGGCCGAGTACGGCGGTGCCTGGGCCCATCCGGATTCGCTCCTGCCGCGCCCGGACCGCCGCGCGGCGCGGCTCCGGCAGCTGGCCCGGCGCGAACGCGCCATGCCGACCTGGGTGCTGGCCGCCGCAGGCGCATCCTCCGACCTGGAACCGTGGGAACGGATCGCTCTCGCCGAGGCATGGGAACGCAGCTCCGGTCCCGACGGCGGACTGAGCGCGACCGCTGAGATCCGCCGACGGCTGCTCGCGACCCCCGGCCCTGCCGAAGCCGCTTTCCTCCTGGACGTGGCGGACGCCAACAGCCTCCGGCCCCTCTCGGCCGGGGAAGCCGGCGAACTGCTGCCCGCCGGACGGCCCCAGAGGCATGCGCTCTGGCGCTACCTGTCGGGAGTGCCGGGCGGAGATCTGGTGCTGCCGAGTCCGGACACGGCACTGGACGGCTACGAGCAGCTGCTCCTCTCCGCGTGCTACGAGCGGGTCGACCCCGGGGCGTCGGCGGGACAACGGTTCAGGACGGCGTTCGACTTGCTGACCGAGCCGTGCGAGGGATATCCGGTGGTCACGCAGTCGATGCTGCTGGGCCGCCTGGAGGAACCCGGCGCCGGACTCAGCGGCGGCATGAGCGTGCTCCTGACCGCACTGGGCGAAGCCCTGACGACCCGCGCACACGTCGCACGGGTCCTCACCCTGACCGCAGCCCGGCCCGCGGACACGCAACGCGCCGAACTGGTAGGACGATTGAGCGCGGAACACCTGCTGGTGCGACTGCCCGTGGACTCACCAGAACCACTCGACCCGCAGAACGCAGCCACACATCAGCCCGCCATGGCATGGTGGACGGCCCGCATCTTCGAACTCCCCGGGGCCCGACCGGACATCACGCATGTCAGGTTCGCCGACGACGCTTCACTCGCGGTCGCACAGGCCACGCGTCGGTTCGGTGCCAAGCTCGCGTTCACGGTCACCCCCGATCCACACCGGACGATGGAAGAACGGCACGCCGGCCTGCCCCCGGAGCAGACCGGCGACGAGAGCCGCGCGCTGCGCCTGGACATGCACCGGATCTTCGTCGCCGACCGCCTCGTCGCCCGCGCGGACCTGCTGGTCGCCATGCCGGGACGGCACGGGACGCACGAACTCCTCGAACACTTCCCTCAGTTGGAGAAAAGGTCGGTCCACCTTCAGCCCGAGGGCATCGCACCGTTTCGCCCCGCCCCTGACGACGCTGCGACCGGCCACAGGATGCTGGCACGTCTCTTCGGCGGTGGTGGGAACGCCGACGGCCTGGACGCTACCGACGATCGGCTCCCATTGCTGCTGTGTGTGGGACGGCTCCACCCCGTCAAACAGCAGGAAGAACTCGTGCAGGCCTGGCTGCTTGCCGGCCTGCACCACCGTACGACCCTGCTGCTGGTCGGTGGGTCGCCCACGGACCCGACCGGCAGCGAAGCGGCGGTCCGCACCAGGGTCACCGAACTCCTGGCCACGGACCCGCTCGCACGAAGGCGGGCAGCCCTGTGGCCCGCTCTGCCCAACCGGGACGTCCGCCTCCTGGAAAGGGCGCTGGCGCAAGGGCACCCGGGATCCGCGCTCTACGTGTGTCCCAGCGCCAAGGAGGAGTTCGGGCTGGCGGTGCTGGAGGCCATGGAAGCCGGTCTCCCGGTCGCCGCCCCTCGCCGGGGCGGTGCCTCCCACTACCTGCGTGACGGTGTCAACGGACGGCTGCTGGTCACCGAATCGGTAGGGACGCTCGCCGATGGCCTGCGCTCCCTCGTCCTCACCCCCGGATCCGAGCTGGCCGCGATGGCGGCCGCCGGGGCAGGGACGGTCCGCGAGCGGTTCGGCATCGACGCGATGGCGGCATCCCTGGCGGAGGCCTACCGGACCACGTGCTGAATCGACCGCCGGGCCCGAATATCGCGCGACCCGGTTCCAGCGTGCGCGGCCGTGACGAACCCAGCCTCCGGCCGGCTCGAAAAGAACAGTCAGCCAGGGGAGTTGATCGCCCGACCGGCATCCCTGCCCGGCCCGGCTCCCGCTGCCGGGCCCTTGGCGGAAGTCCCACCCATCCGCAGCCGGGGGTGCCCCGAATGCGGGGTGTGAGCAACAACGCAACCCCGCCGCCGCCGTACTCCGGCCCCCTCCTGGAACGGATTCTGCGGGCCGGAGCGGCCGCTGCCGCCGGGTGGGCCGCCGCGGCGGTCGCAGTCGGCGGCAGCGAGGTGGCCGCCGGCTTCACCGGACCGGACACCGCGCCGGTCATCGCGGTCGGCTCGGCGGCGATCGACTTGACGCCCACTCCGCTCAAGGAGTACGCCGTTCGCACGTTCGGCACCGACGACAAAGGGGTGCTGCTGGGAGGCATCTACCTGACGATGGCTCTGCTCGCAGCCCTCGCGGGCCTGGCGGCCGCCCGCCGGCCGCTACTGGGCGCGGGCGTCTTCCCTGCCTTCGGTGTGCTGGGCGCCTGGGCCGCCCTGTCCCGGCCCGGAGCAGGCGCTGCGGATGCCGCGCCCGCCCTGGTTGCGGGAGCCTTCGGTGCGGCGGTCCTTCTCCGGCTCGCCCGCATGCTGCGTGCAGCCACCACGACGGCCGGGGCAGCGGCCGAGGCGGCAACTGCGGATGTGGCCGTCGAAGAGGACACCGCGGAGCCCCGAGGCACCAGCCGCCGGGCCGTCCTGGCCACTACCGGCGGTGCCCTCGCCTTCGGTGTGCTCGCCGGTGTCAGCGGCCGGATCCTCTCGGACCGCCGCTACGACATCGGCGCCGCCCGCGATGCCGTCCGCATCCCCCGGGCGGCCCGGCCGCTGCCGCCACTGCCCGCGGCGGTCGCCGCGAGGGTGGCGGGCCTGTCCCCGTTCGTCACCCCGACCGGGGACTTCTACCGGGTCGACACCGCGCTCACCCTTCCCCGCATCGATCCCCGACGGTGGGCCCTGCGCATCCGCGGCCTCGTCGACCACCCGCTCCTGCTCACCTTCGACGATCTCCTGCGCGAGCCGCTGGAGGAACTGGACCACACGCTCACCTGCGTCTCCAACGAAGTGGGCGGCCCCTACGCCGGCACCACCCGCTGGCTCGGCGCCTCCCTCCCGGCCCTGCTCCGCCGGGCCGGCGTGCGCCCAGGAGCCGACCAGCTGGTCGGACGCTCCCAGGACGGCATGACCATCGGCACACCGCTGGAGTCGGTCCTCGACGGCCGTACCGCCCTGCTGGCGGTCGCGATGAACGGTGAAGCCCTGCCGGTCGCCCACGGCTTCCCCTGCCGCAGCGTCGTCCCCGGCTTCTACGGCTACACCTCCGCCACCAAATGGCTCGTGGACCTGGACGTCACCACCTTCGCCACGTTCGACCCGTACTGGGTGCGCCGGGGCTGGGACCGCACCGGCGCGGTCCGCACCGCCTCGCGGATCGAGGTCCCGGCGCCGTTCGCCCGCGTCCCCGCCGGCGAGATCACGGTGGCCGGAACCGCCTGGGCGACGCACCGGGGGATCGCCGCCGTCGAAGTCCGCGTCGACGGCGGCCCCTGGCAGCCGGCCGTGCTCGCCTCCGACGCCGGACCGGACCTGTGGCGGCAGTGGACCCACACCTGGACCGGAGCCGTGCCCGGCACCCACCGGATCGAGGTCCGCGCGACCGACGCCACCGGCGCCGTCCAGACCGAGGAGCGGGCCGCCCCCTTCCCGTCCGGCGCCACCGGCTGGCACAGCACCGTCGTGACGGTCACCTGAGAACTCCATCCAACCCGCCGGGCACCGTCCGGCGCTGCCCGACCGACGGGCGTCCCATTACCGTCGCCCGCCGAACGGGCGGCTCGTCACCACCTCACGAGGAGATCAGCTCATGTCCACCACCCTCCGCCGCCGCAACACCGTCGCCGCGCTGCTCGCCGCCACCGCGCTCGCCGTCAGCCTGGGCGCCTGCAGTAGCAGCGGCTCCGGGTCCTCGGCCGCGGCGAAGACCTCCGCCCCTGCCGCCGCGCCCTCCGGCCCGTCGGGCGTGTCCGGCTCGTCCGGCAGCACCGCCTCCGGCGCGTCGACGACTGACCAGCCGTTCGGCACCGCCTGTGCGGCTGTACCCAAGGACGGCGCGGGGTCCTTCGCGGGCATGGCCAAGGACCCGGTCGCCACGGCGGCCTCCAACAACCCGCTGCTGTCGACCCTGGTGACCGCGGTCAAGCAGGCCGGCCTGGTCGACACGCTCAACTCCGCGCAGAACATCACCGTGTTCGCGCCCACCAACGATGCCTTCAACAAGATCCCGAAGGCCACCCTGGACGCCGTTCTCGCCGACAAGGACAAGCTCACCAAGATCCTGACCTACCACGTCGTCCCGCGCCGCCTGGCTCCCACCGCCCTCACCGGTGCCCACAAGACCCTGGAAACCAGTGACCTGACCGTCACCGGTTCGGGCCAGGACTTCACCGTCAACGAGAACGCCAAGGTTCTGTGCGGCAACGTCCAGACTGCCAACGCCACCGTGTACATCGTCGACACCGTGCTGATGCCCATGCCCTGATCGATCACGCCGCGTCCCGCCGGAGGCCGGTCAGAGCCTTCGGCCGGGCCCGGCCGGCCTTCCGGACCAGGGCTTGCACGAACCGTCCGACGCGCTCCGGACGGCCGCGCCTCGGCCGTGGTGCGGACAGGTCCCCGGCGGGGAGGGACAGCGGTTCGGCTCCGCGGGCAGGTGCAGCGTTCGGGCCAGGTTCTCGATGCTCTCGTCGACGCGTCGCAGGTGCCGCAGGACCTGTCGCGTCGCGTTGACGTCCCCGGCAGGGGCCCCGGGCTCGGCCGCTCCGAGCTGGGTGGGAAACCCGGGAGCGTGTGCGAGCGTGGGGTCGCCCTCCTCGCGGAAGGTCACCTGGTTGATCAGGACCGCGAGGTTTCGGTCGATCCTGCGGACCTCGTCCGCGAGGCGCGGATCGGGGCCGATGTGGGGGCGTGCCGGGACCGGTCCGGCGGTGGCGGCCAGGCTGCGGGTGTGGAAGGCCGCGGTTTCCAGCAGCCCGAGCACGGAGAGGGCGGCGCGCCGCCGGGATCGCAATGGGCTGAACGGCGTGATCAGTGGTTGTACCGACAGGCGCAGGCTGTCCAGGGCCGAGTCCAGCGTTCGGGCCGCACCGAGCGGGTCCGCGCAGGGGTCGCCGCCCAACCGGGCCAGCGTTTGGGAGAGTGCCGCGTGCAGCTGCTCCAGCACGTCGCGCAGCAACTGGTCCGTGCGTTCCCGGGTGCGCACCGGCAGTACGAGCAGGGCAGCGGTCAGTCCGCACGCGATCCCCAGCGCGGTCTCCTCGATCCGTACCACCAGCAGGCCCGGGGTGAGGGTGTGGAGCAGTGCGTAGAGCATGCCGAGCATCGTGGTGACGAAGAAGGACATCAGTGTGTAGGACACCGTGATCGTGTAGTACATCCCGAACACGCTGAGGACGGCCAGGGCGAAGGCCGGCCAGGAGGCGTCGCCCGTCAGGGCGGCGAGGGCGAGTCCGGCGCCGACACCCGTCACCGTGCCGATCAGGCGCCGGTATCCCCTGACCAGGATCTCGCCGGTGGAGGTGGTGCCGATGAACACCACCCAGCAGGTGAAGACCGCCCAGTACCAGCGCTGCGGTGACAGCAGCTCACCGCCGACGATGGCCAGCGCCGAACCGGTCGCGACCTGGAGCGCGGTCCTGGTGGTGGGGCGGAGGCGGGGGCTCCGCTGCTTCGGTCCGGCGTCCCTCGCGGGGGCGGAGTCCTTCGGGCGCTTCTCGGGCGTCCGTGGTGCCGCTGGGGTGTCCTGGGCCGCCCGGGCTTCCCCGGCGACGGCCGGGCGAGGGCGGAACAGAACGCGCGTGAGGTCCCCGGCGGAGCGGAAGACGTCCCGCATCGCGGGGGAGGCGTCGGGCAGGTGCTCGTCTTTGCGGTAGCCGAGCAGCCGGTCGCGGACCTCGGTGGGGTCGGGGCCGTCCGGCCCCGGTGGGCCCGAACCGATCGCAGCGCGCAGCGCACGCAGCTCCGAGGCCAGTACGGGCAGCGTCGCCGTGTCGCGGGCGTCGACGGGGGAAGCGGCGGGGTGGGCGTTCGTCAGGTGCTGGGTCAGGGTGTCGACGTCGGCGCCGGGCCGGAGGACCCGCAGGAGGAGGACGGCCAGCCGTTCCACGGCCGTCTCCGCTTCGGCCACGTGGCGCCGGATCGCGGTGGCGGTGCGCTCGTCGATGGTGCCGGTTCCCAGCAGGTTCTGGATCATCAGTGCGCCTGTGTGCAGGCGGGCGGCCCGCCGGCGTAGGTCGTCGGCGGTCCGCTGGGCGCGCGCCTGCGATCCGGCCTCGGCCACGCCGATCAGCGCGTCGAGGACCAGGGCCAGGCGGAGGTCGAAGGCGCGCTGCAGCCGTGCCAGCGTCCGCTCCGGCGGCGAGCGCAGGACGGCGAACCGGACCAGCGCCGAGCTGCCGAAGGCCACCAGGACGGCCAGGGACAGCTGCGGCACCTGCTCCAGGCGGGTCCCGACGAACTGGGTCACGAAGAAGAGCTGGAAGGCGAAGACTCCCAGCGTGGTCGCGCGCGGGCCCAGCCACCGGATGTGGAGGGCGGCGAAGATCAGCAGCACGAACGCCACGTCCGCCACGGTCCGGTACGGGGCCAGCGCGCTGCCGACCGTGATGATCGTCAGGGAGACCGGTACTCCCGTCGCCAGGGTCAGCGCTTGGTCGCGCGGCCGGGGTTCGGTGACCGCGGCCGCGCTGACCATCGCCGTGAGGGCACCCGTCACCAGGATCGGCACGGAGGCATCCAGCACCGCGAGGACGCCGAGTGTCAGCAGCACCGCGCAGACGGTGCTGAGGGCGGACAGCACCCGGAGCAGTCCGGGATCGGAGGCCAGGAACCGATCGTGAGTGCCCGTCAGTCCTACTCGTGTTCGCCGCATGTCCCAGTTGTCCTCCCCGCCGGATCGGTGGTGAATGCGTTACGCCGACGGCTCGTCGAGCGAGGCCAGGAAGTCGTCCACGCTGACCACGTTGTGGGAGACCATGGTCAGGCCCCGCATCATCGCCTGATAGGTGACCAGGCCGCCGGGAGCGGCTGTCGCGTCGGTGAACGCGGTGACGTGGTAGCCGCGCTCCATGGCGGTGCGGGCCGTCGATTCGACGGCCATGATCCCGGAGACCCCGGCGATCGCCAGGTATTCGACACCGCGCTGTCGCAGTTGGAATTCCAGGTCGGTGTGGTGGAAGACATCGAGGCTCTTGTGCGGCGCGAGGACCACGTCGCCCGGCTGAGGAGCCAACTCCTCGTGGAACTCGGTGTTCCAGGTGTCGGCCGCGAACAGCCGGTTGTCGAACATCTGCCGGTGGATCCCGGAGACGTGCCTCCAGGTCGAGTAGTCCTCGTCCGTGAAGGCGGTCGTCGAGTAGAAGACGGGAATGCCCTGGTGTCGCCGTACGCCGGCGATGAGCTTCTTCAAGTTGTCGATCGTGCCCAGTCGCTCGTATTCCGGCGCGTAGATCGAATAGGCCTTGCCGTCCTTCGAGAAGTTCTCGTTGACGAGGTCGACGAGCAGCAGTCCCACTCGGCCGTGTTCGTAGTCGCCAGCCATGGCTGTCCTCTCAGTGCAGAAGTCGTCAGCGGCAGGCCCGGGCTACTGCGGCCAACCGTTACAAGTAATGACTGTAACGCAACTCGCGCTCCCTGTGCAGCCCCTGTGTCGCCGGCCGACGCCGCGGCGGCCGGCCGGGGGCCAACTCTGCGACGGTGGAGGAATCTTGAGGTTTAGTTACACCGGTTCGGTGTAACTAACCTGAGGGTTTTGCCGCGGGCGCAATTCCCCGGCCACAGAGAGGTTGACCACGATGGACAGCAGGCAGGCACTCATCGAGCGCAGCATCCCGTTCCTGCGGGAGGTCAGGAACCGCACCTCCGGCAAGGAGCTGGAGACCTGGCTCAACAGCACCTACGGTCCCGACTCCGAGCTGCACGCGGACCTGGCGAGGCTGGTCAAGCAGGGGTTGGAGGAGGGGTGGGCCGCGAACATCGAGATCGACGGCCCGAACTACCGCCGCAGCCTGATCGAGCCGGCCTCGGAGCGGACCGAGTACTTCAGCATCACCACGGTGTACATGAACAGCGTTCCGGTCTACCGGGGCCAGTTCCACCGGCATCCGTACGGCGAGATCAACATGGTCGTCCCGATCGACGCGGACGCCGAACTCCTCGGGCCGTACGGCTGGCAGGGGGCGGGCTGGACCGCCCCGGCACCCGCCAGCAAGCACTACCCCGAGGCGCGCGGCGGCGCGCTGATCGCACTGTTCTACCTACCGGCCGGCCGCATCTCCTACGATGCCGGGCCGGGGACCGAGTAGACGCCCCGGCTGGACCGGGGACGGGCGGCGGCGGCCCCCGGCCCGCGGCGACCGAAGCCGTCGTGATCCCGCCGTCAGGAGCGGTGGCTTGCCCGCTCTCCGGTCAGACCGGTACGCAAGGCGGCCAAGGTGTGCGAGAGCAGCCGGGAGACGTGCATCTGGGAGATGCCGAGGCGTTGGGCGATGGCCGTCTGGGCCAGTTCCTCCGTGAACCGGAGGTGGAGGATCAGCCGCTCCCGCTCGGGGAGGCCGGCGATCAGCGGCTGGAGCGACCGGAGGTCGTCCACCCTGGCCAGGCGGCCGTCCTCGAATCCGAGGAAGCGGTCGATTGCGCGGTGGGCGGCGATGCCTTCCGGTGGCGCGTCCAACGAGGTCGCGGTGTAGGCGTGGCCGGCGCTGATCGCTTCGACGACCTGTTCCCGGCTGAGTGCGAGGTGTTCGGCGAGTTCGGCCACCGTGGGCGCGCGGTCGAGTCGCTGCTCCAGGCGGGCACGGGCGTCGGCCAGGGCGGGGCGAAGGTCCTGGAGCCGGCGGGGAACATGAACGGCCCAGGTCGCGTCGCGGAAGAAGTGTTTGATCTCTCCGATGATGGTGGGCATCGCGAAGCCGGCGAACTCGACGCCGCGTTCGACGTCGTAGCGGTCGATGGCATTGATCAGGCCGATCGTTCCGACCTGCACGATGTCGTCCTGCATGTCGACGCGGGCGCCGAACCGGCGGGCGGCGTACCTGACGAGTGGGAGGTTGAGCTCGATCAGCGTCTCGCGCACCTGGGAGTGGGCCGGCGTGCCCTGGCGCAGTGCCGCCAGTCGGAGCAGCAGAGAGCGGGAGAGTTCGCGGGCATCGCGGTGGGTGACCGTTCGCGGGTCGGGGATCGCGGCCAGGTCGCGCGGCTCGCCGGGTCCGGCGTCCGTCCGCCCGGACGTGGTGCGGGCGGACGGACGCTGCGGAGGGTTGGTCGCCGGTGCTCCTGGAACGAGCGGGCACGGTGCTGACTCTGCTACGGGATTCACGATCTCAGCCTGTGTCCGCGGACTGAACCCGCTCTCAACGACGGCCCAACGCCGTCTCAGCAGCCGGTCGTGGTCCCGTCGGGGTCCGGGAGCAGGCCCAGTTGGGCGTCGATCCGCGTCGTGAACAGGGCCAGACCCCGGGTAGCGGCCAGCTCCCGGGCTTCCAGCAGGAGCTCGCGGGCACGCCGGTGATCGCCCGCCCTGGCACAGGCCCCGCCGAGGTCTCTCAGGCCCATGATCAGTTCGACCAGCATCTCGCTGCGGCGCAGGTGGCTCACGGCCTGCTCCAGCAGGGGCAGCTCGATGCCCTCGCCGGACGTCAGGGCGACCGCCCGCCAGGCCCGTCCGATCGTCATCGGCGTGTTCCAGCGCTGCGCGATGGCGAGTTCGGCCGTGGCCAGTTCCCTGGCGCGCTCGTGCTCGCCGATCTTGAGCAGTTCCATCGCGGCGGAACTGCGCCAGGCCATGTAGGCGGGATTGTTGAGACCCCAGGCGGCGTTGCGACGGCCGCAGTCGAGATAGTGGGCCGCGGCCTGGCGCGCTTCTCCACGGGCTGCGCAGACCATGGCGCGTACGTACTTCACCACCGTCCACTCCCAGGTCTGGGGATTGGCGTGATCCGTCAGGCTGTCCAACCACTGTTCGGCCTCGTCCAGTCGGCCCAGGCCGAGAAGCGCGCGGGCGTACTGCGCGACCAGTGCGGCGGGTCGTCGCGGCACCTGGTCGAGCGGTAGGTCGGCGACAGGGGCGCATTCGGCCAGCGCCTGCCGGTAGTCGCCCCGGCGCATGAGTACCTCCGAGCGCACGATGCGGCGGTAGATGTCCAGGGTGCCGAAGTACCGGTCCTCGCTCTGGTCGGACAGCTGCGCGGCGAGATGGAGGTCTCCGGCCCAGATCGCGAGATGGGTCAGGACACCGACCACCTCCCGGGGCAGCTTCTCCCAACTCTGGTCGTCGTTGTGTTCCGACGGGAAGCGCGCCATTGCCTCTTGTGCGCTGCACCGGACGTTGAAGGCGTCGTCCCAGGTGAGGGCTGCGGCCGAGATCAGGTCGTCGGCTCGGTGCCCGGACGCCCGGTCGGCGCGCAGCCGGTCCACGAACACCGCCCAGGCCTCATGGGTGAGCGCTCCGACCATCCAGGAGGACGCCCGGACGGCCCTCGCCGCGGCCGGATCGTGGCGCTCGGTCTCGGCGATGACATCGTCCATGAGGGCGAGGGCGGCCTTGGCCTGGTGGTGCGAGGCCATGGTCCAGGCCAGCGGGATCAGCGCGGAGGGCGCGGTCTTCGCCATCCGTTGGGCCTTGAGTGCCTCGTCGAGGTGGACCAGTGACGCGGCCGGGTTCACCCACAGCTCCAACTGTCCCAGTTGGACGAGGACGCCGTCGCGCTCGTCGGGAGCCGCGATCCGCAGTGCGGCCCGCAGGTGGTGCAGGGCCTCCTGCACCAGGTTCTGCCGCAGGCAGTCGTTCGCCGCGTCCATCAGGACCACGGTCCACTCGGACCACTGCGCTCCGGTGAGGTCCTGGAGGTACCGCGCCGTCTGCCGGGCGCCGGACCCGGAAACCCGTGTCTGCCGTGCGGCGGCGACCCGGAAGGCCGAGGCCTCGTCGGGGGTGGAGAACCACCGCAGGGTGTTGGCCATCAGCCTGTGGCGGAACCGCGGCGGAGCGGCCGTGGCCAGCATGCCGGCCGTCGTCAGGAGTTCGCACATGTCCCGGACGGCCGGCACCGGCGCCTTGGACGCGGCGGCGAGCGCCTCCGCCGTCGGCCGGAAGTCCTGCAACGCGGCGATGGCGAGGAGTGTCCTCGTCACCTCCTCCGGGAAGAGGCCCAGCAGCTGCGACAGCCCCCGCGAGTAACTGCCGTCCGGAAGGTACGTCGGGACCGCCAACGGGCCGCTCAGGGCCGACAGATCGGTGACCAGAGCGGCCACGAGCGCCGGAACGCCTCCGGTGGCCTCGTGGATCTCCCGTGCGAGGTCGTCGGAACAGGTGCGGCCCGTCTGCCCCGCGACGAGCTCGGCGACCGCGGCCTCACTGAACTTGCCGAGGCGCAGCGTCACGGAGGCGGACCTCTCCAGGGCGGCATGCCACTGGGCTGCCACCGGATCCCAGGAGCGCTCGTCCAGGGCGAGCACCATCAGGACTGGTGACGTGCGCAGACGCTGGGCCAGGATCGCCATGACCCGCAACGAGCGCTCGTCGACGAAGGCGATGTTGTCGATGAGCAGCACCAGCGTCCGGCCCGCGGCCCGGTCGGCCAGGGCGCGGTACGCCGTCTCCGCCAGCTCGTGGTCCGTCCGGCTCGCGCGGTCCGTCCCGAACTCCGTCGACGAGGCCGCCACGGCCTCATCGAGTCGTCGCCCGAGGCCGTCGAGGATTCCGCCGACCAGGCCGAGCGGCGCTCCACCGGAGGCCTGGGGGAGCAGGTTCACCCGGTACGCGCCCGGTATCCGACGTGCGGTCTCGTCGAGGAACCGGGACTTGCCGAACCCGGAGATCCCGGAGAGGGTCACCAGACCGCCTTCGCCGGCGGCGGCCCGGTCGGCCATCGCGACCAGCGTGCCCAGCTCGTTCTCCCGGTCGACCACCAGGGACTCCTCGCGGGAGGCCCGAACGGGCCCGCTCCGCACGTCGGTCGGCCGAACGGGCATGGTGGCGGGCATGGTCGCCCGCTCCGACGTCGGGGGCCGGCCGGAGAGGATCCGGCTGTGCACGGTGCGCAGCTCGTGGCCGGGCTCCACCCCGAGTTCGTCGACCAGTGCCCGTCGCGCCCGGGCGTACACGTCCAGTGCCTCGGACTGGTGGCCTCGCAGGTGCATGGCGCGCATCAGCAGTGCGTGCAGGCGTTCGCGCAGCGGATGCTGGGTGGTCAGGACCCGCAGCTGGTCGATGACGGAATCGGACCGGCCCAGGGTGACCGTGACGTCCAGGCTGTCCTCCAGCACGGCCAGGTGGCGTTCGGCCAGAGCGGTTCGCCACATCTCGGCGTAGGGCCCCGGCACGCCGGCCAGGGGCTCGCCGCTGTACAGCCGCAGGGCGCGGGCGTACAGCAGTTCGGCCTGCGGCCCGTCGGACCTGCTCCATGCCTGCTCCGCGTCGGTGACCAGGCGGTCGAACTCGCCGAGGTCGGTCTGTTCGTCCGCTATTCGGAGCTGGTAGCCGCCGTGGCCGGAGAGCAGGACGGCAGGTGGTGTTCGGGGCTTCCGCTCCGGCTCCAGCGCTCGGCGCAGCCCCGCCACATGAGTCTGGATCACGCCGACGCCGCTGGCGGGAGCGGACTGCTCGTACAGGGCGTCGAGGAGGCTCTGGGCCGAGACCCACTGGCGGCGCCGGAAGACCAGCGCGCAGAGCACCGCCTTTCGCTGGGGTGGGCCCAGGTGAAGGTGCTGCTCACCCCGGTGCGCTTCCACACCGCTGAGAAGACTCAACCGAACCATGCCGGGCGAGCACCCCTGTGCCTCGATCTGACCCACCGACCCTCCGAAATTTGACAGATGTGTAACGAAACCGGGCAAGCGTAGTGGATGCGCCGTTGACCTGGCGAAAGAGTGCCGCTCCTGCCCCGCCGGCCCCTCGTTCGGCGGGCTTTCAGTCGCCGTTCAGTGGCACGGGGACAGTGTGATCACGGCTGCGGCACGGCGTTCGTGATGCGTGGTCGGGTGAGTTCCGTGCGGCGCCTCGGACGGTCGGTGACCGACGGTCACGTGGCCTCCCGCGGTGCCCGGGGAACTCGCCGATGACCATCTCCGTGAACCACGGCTCATCGACGTCCCGGTGGTCGGCGCCCTCGGCGGGCGGCTGCGCGCCCGGCACGGTCCCCACCTGTCGACCATCCCCCCAGAAAGGCAAGGCCATGAGCAAGCCCGCGGTCGTGCTGGTCCACGGCGCGTTCGTCGACGCCTCCAGTTGGGAGGCGGTCACCCGGATCCTGCAGCGCCGCGGCTATCCGGTCGTGGCCATCGCCAATCCACTGCGCGGACTTCGCCACGACGCCGGCTATCTGCGCTGTCTGCTGACCAGCGTGCCGGGCCCGGTGGTCCTGGTCGGCCACTCCTACGGTGGCGCGGTGATCTCCGAGGCGGCAACCGGAGTCCGGAACGTCATCGCCCTGGTGTTCGTCGCCGCCTTCGCCCCCGACGAGGGCGAGAGCTGCGCGGTCCTGGACGCCAGGTACGGCGGACCGGCCGCGAAGATCAGCCAGCCGCTGCCGCTGCCGACTCCGCCGGGCCGTCTGCCCGCTCTCGACGGGCCGCCCAACATCGAACTGTTCATCGACCCGGCCCAGTTCGGCTTCACGGTCGCCCCCGACGTCGACCTGCCGACCGCCCGCGCACTGGCCGCCGCCCAGCGGCCCGTGGCGTTGGCCGCCCTCACCGAGACGGCCGGCCCACCGGCCTGGAAGGTCCTCCCGTGCTACTTCGCCATCGCCACCGACGACAAGATGATCCCGGTCGAGGGGCAGCGGGAGATGGCGACGCGAACCGGCGCCGCCGTCGTGGAGATCCCGGTGGGTCACGCCGTGATGCTCGGCGCCCCGGCGGAGGTCGCCGGGCTGATCATCGCCGCCGCCGAGGACGGCTGACGGCGGATCCCGCGGTGCGCCTTCACCGCGGACCCGTCGTGCGGCCTCCGCATCCGGCACCTCAGGGCGCTCCGACCGGCTGCCGTCGGGGGTGGCCCCGGCTCGACACCCCCGTTTCCCGGGTGGGATTCGACCGGCCGACGCTACTCGTGCCCAGCGGTCCGGAGCGTCGGCCACAGGACGCCGACGACGCGGTCGGCATGGTCGGCGGGCGCACCCCGGCCGGTCTGCAGGTAGTCGCCGAAATAGCTGCCGAAGCAGAGGGTGACCACCGTGTCGAGGTCGGCGTCCTCCCGTACCGCGCCGACGTCCTGCAGGTGGCGCAGGGTCCGCAGCAGTTCCGCGCACCGCGGCTTGTTGCCGTGCTCGCGCATCTGCTCGAACAGGGCCGGTTCGTGCTCGGCCTCGCCCATGAAGTTGCCGTGCAGGGCCATCGCCCGCTCGTTGTGGTACCGGGGGTCGAGGCGCCGGACGGACTCGGTGAACGCTTCGAGCGGCGTCATCCCGTCCAGGTCCATGGGCGGGTACGCCTCGCGCTGCTTCTGCAGGCCGTAGTGGAGGGCGTCCACGACCAGTTCGTACTTGTTCGGCCAGCGCCGGTACAGGGTGGGGCGCGTGACGCCGGCGTCGGCGACGACGTCGCCGATCGTCATCCGCGTGTAGCCGTCGACGGCGAGGCGGGCGCGGGTGGCCTGGAGGATCGCCTCCTCGATCGCCGGGTCCCGCGGCCTGCCGCCGGGGTGCGGTGCGCGCTCCTGCTCCGGCGCGGTCGCACCCTTTCCGGCCCGGGGCCGGGGTCGGCGCGTGCGGTCGGCGGATGCCTGGTCCTTGCTGCTCACAGCGTCTCCCTCCTTGTCTGCGTCCACCCTAGCCAGCTCCGGGCCGACCCGGAAGCGATTTAGTTTCAGCAATTGACTGTAACGAAACTTGTGGTGCATGGTTGTCCCCGCCGGACGGCGCACCACTCGGGTGGCGGTCCGAGGCCGTTGACCACCACCCCGCCGGGAGCCGAACCCGTGCGCCCGGCGATCCACTCGCGGCACACGCCGCACGAAACACGCAAGGAATCCCATGAGCTCCGAGAAGCACACCGGTCGCGCCGCCACGATCGTCGGTACGGCCGCAGCGGCGGTCGCCGCCTCCCTGGCCTCCCTGGCGCCCTCGCCCGCTTCGGCCGAGGACCAGGCCGCCACCGCGCCCAAGCCCACCGTGGTGCTGGTCCACGGCGCCTTCGCCGACGCCTCGGGCTGGAACGACACCGCCACCCAGCTGCGCCACCAGGGCTTCCCGGTCCAGGCGATCGCCAACCCGCTGCGCGGCCTGGACTACGACACCGCCTACCTCCAGGGGCTGCTCAAGGGCGTCAAGGGCCCGAAGATCCTCGTCGGCCACTCCTACGGCGGCGCCGTCATCACCAACGCGGCCGCTGACATCCCCGACGTCAAGGCGCTCGTCTACGTCGCCGCCTTCGCCCCCGACCGGGGCGAGACGCTCGGCGGGCTGCTGGAGCAGCACCCCGACGCGAGCGTGCCGCCGCTGCCGCAGCAGGCCTTCCAGTTCACCCGGCCCGACGGGACCACCGGCACCGAGGTCCTGCTCGACCCGGCCAGGTTCGCCGAGGCCTTCGCCGCCGACGTACCCGCGAGGACCGCCTCCTGGATGGCCGCCTCCCAGCGGCCCGTCGCCGCCGAGGCCTTCGGCCAGCCGGCCGAGCACGCCGCATGGAAGACCATCCCGTCCTGGGCCATCGTCGCCACCAACGACCACGCCATCGCGCCGAGCCTGGAGCGCTTCATGGCCAAGCGCGCGAACGCCCACATCACCGAGGTCCGCAGCTCCCACGCCGTCATGGTCGGCCACCCCGCCGCGGTCACCGACGTGATCAAGCAGGCGTACCGCGCCACCCGCTGACCCGATGACTCCGCGCGGTAGGACCACATCCCCCGTGTTCGGGCCTGCCGCGTGGAATCGGCCCGCCCGGCCCCGGCTGCCGGGCGGGCCACCCCAGCCACGTGAGGCACCACCTGCTCCGTCCTTCGGCGGGCCAAGAGACTTTTGAGGAAGCCGTGAACCTGTTCGACCCCGTCCTGTGGTCCGGAAAGATCAACATCGACGGCTGGCACGACGCCGCCGGCGGCAAGAGCGCCGTCATCAACCCGTCGACCGGCGAGACTCTGGAACACATCGGCTCCGGCGACGCGAGCGACATCACCCGTGCCGCCGCCCGTGCCGCCGAGGTCCAGCCGGCCTGGGCCGACACCCCGCACACCGAGCGCGCCGCCATCCTGCGCCGCGCGGCCCAGCTGTTCGCCGCCACCGCACCTGAGATCCAGGACTGGCTGATCCGCGAGAGCGGCAGCACCCGCGCCAGGGCCGTCTTCGAGACCGACCAGGCCGAGCAGGAGTGCTACGAGGCGGCCGTGCTGTGCTCGCATCCCATCGGGCAGGTGATGCCCTCCACCGAGCCGCGTCTGAGCATGACCCGCCGGATGCCCGCCGGCGTCGTCGGTGTCATCTCCCCGTTCAACGTGCCCCTCATCCTGGCGATCCGCTCCGTCGCCCCCGCGCTCGCGCTCGGCAACACCGTCGTCCTCAAGCCCGACCCGCGCACCGCCGTGTCCGGCGGCGTCACCATCATGCGGATCTTCGAGGAGGCCGGCCTCCCGCAGGGCGCCCTGACCATGGTCCCCGGCGCCGCCGAAGCCGGCGCCGCGCTGGTCGACGACCCGCACGTGCGCGTCATCTCCTTCACCGGCTCCACCGGCGCCGGCCGCAAGGTCGGCGAAGCCGCCGCCCGCGGCGTCAAGCGCGCCCACCTCGAACTCGGCGGCAACAACGCGATGATCGTGCTCCCGGACGCGGACCTGGAGCGCGCCGTGGCCACGGTCGCCTGGGGTTCCTTCTTCAACCAGGGCCAGGTCTGCATGGCCACCGGACGCATCCTGGTCCACGCCGACATCGCCGAGGAGTTCACCGCGCGCCTCGCGGCGAAGGCCGAGCAGCTCACCGTCGGCGACCCCGCCGTCTCCGACGTCGACCTCGGCCCCCTCATCAACGCCCACCAGCGCGACCTCATCCACTCCCAGGTCACCGCCAGCATCGAAGCGGGCGCCCGCGTGCTGGCCGGCGGCAGCTACGACAACCTCTTCTACCGCCCCACCGTCCTGGTCGACGTCCCCGACGACGCCCCGGCCTACGCCGAGGAGGTCTTCGGCCCCGTCGTGCCCGTACGCACCTTCACCACCGTGGACGAGGCCGCGCAGCTCGCCGCCGACGACCGGTACGGCCTCTCCCTCGCCATCCTCACCCGCGACGTCATGGCCGGCCTGGACCTGGCCGAGCGCATCCCGAGCGGCCTGGTGCACATCAACGACCAGACCATCAACGACGACGCCCTCATCCCCTTCGGCGGCGTCGGCTGGTCCGGCACCGGCGCCCGATTCGGCGGCGAAGCCAACATCGAGGCCTTCACCGAGACCCGCTGGATCACCGTGCGCGCGCACCAGCCCGTCTACCCGATCTGACGCAGCCGCCCACAGCACGCGCCGCTCGCCCCCCGGGGCCGCGCCGTCGCAGGCCGCGGGCCGGACCCGCACCGCTCCCGGTGCGGGTCCGGCTCCGGCCCCACCCTCCGCCCCTCCCGAGAGAGCGCTCCAGCGATGTCCGACCTGACCTTCCTCGCCATCTCCGGCAGCCTGCGCCGCACCTCCCACAACACCGGCCTGCTGCGCGCCGTCCAGGCCCTCGCTCCCGTCGGCGTCACCATCGACCTCTACGACGGGCTCGGCAACCTGCCGTTCTTCGACCAGGACCTCGAGGACGGGCCCGAGCCGGCCGGTGTCACCGAACTGCGCCGCCGGGTACGGGAGGCCGACGGCGTCATCATCGCCACCCCCGAGTACAACTCCGCCATCCCCGGCGTCCTGATGAACGCCCTCGACTGGCTCTCGCGCCCCGCCGGCCGACACGCCCTGCGCGGCAAGCCCACCGCCATCCTCGGGGCCTCCCCCTCCCAGTTCGGCACCGCCCGCGGCCAGCTCGTCCTGCGCCAGATCCTCCACCGCACCCAGACCCCGGTGGTCGCCCACCCGGAGGTCACCCTCTTCCAGTCCCACCACCGCTTCGACGCCGACGGCACCTTCACCGGCGACGACCTCACCGAGAGCCTGCTACGCGCCCTGCTGGCCGAACTCGTCGTCCTGGCCGAGGCCACCTCCCCGGCCCACGCCGCCTGAGCCCACCCCGCGTTGTCGGCCCGCCCCGTTGCACGGGACGACCCGGCACCCAGGGCCGAAACCCACGACGAAGGAGGACAGCGGTGACCAGGTCCAGCAGCCTCACGTTCCCGGGCTCCCAGGGCACGCCGCTGGCGGCGACCCTCGAACTGCCTGAGCGGACACCCGCGTCATACGCGGTGTTCGCGCACTGCTTCACCTGCAGCAAGGACAGCCACGCCGCCTCCCGCATCTCGAAAGCCCTCACCGCACACGGCATCGCCGTCCTGCGCTTCGACTTCACCGGCCTCGGCCACTCCGTCGGCGACTTCGCCGGCACCACGTTCAGCTCCGACGTCGCCGATGTCGTCCGTGCGGCCGACCACCTGCGCGACCACCACACGGCCCCGTCCCTGCTCATCGGGCACTCGCTCGGCGGCGCCGCCGTGATCGCCGCCACCCACTGCATCCCGGAGGTGCGGGCGGTCGCCACGATCGGCGCTCCGGCCGAACCCGGCCACGTCGCAGACCAGTTCGCGCCCCACCGCGCGGAGATCACCCGGCACGGCGAGGCGGACGTCGATCTCGCGGGCCGGATCTTCCGGATCCGCCGGCAGTTCATCGACGACCTCCTCGCCCAGCCCCAGGCGATGCGCATCCGCACCCTGAACGCGGCCCTGCTCGTCATGCACTCCCCGACGGACAAGGCCGTCGATGTCGACAACGCCCGACAGATCTTCCAAACCGCCCGCCACCCCAAGTCCTACGTCACCCTGCCCGGCGCCGACCACCTGCTCAACGAGCGCGCGGATGCCGAGTACGCCGCCGCCGTCCTCGCCGCCTGGGCCGGCCGCTACGCCCGCACCCGCATGACCACGTCCGCCACGGCGTGACACCGGCCGGACGAGAACCCCGACCACACGAGACCCCGACCACACGAACCTTCCGGAGAGACGGACATGCCCGGACCCACCACCATGCCGCAGGTCACCACCCTGTCGGCCGTCCCCGGAGAGCCGGAGCCCGGCCTCGTCATCGTGACTGAGAACGGAATCAGGCCCTACGGCCAGCAGGTGAGAGCCGGCCGGCACGTCCTGGCCGCCGACGAGCCCGCGCCCGACGGCCAGGACACCGGCCCCGGCCCCTACGACCTTCTGCTTGCCGCCCTCGGAAGCTGCACCTCCATGACGGTGCGCATGTACGCCGACCGCAAGGGCTGGCCGCTGGAGTCGGTCACGGTCTCCCTGCGCCACGAGCGCGTCCACGCCGCCGACTGCACCGCGTGCCAGAAAGGCGACGGCAACGCGTTGGTCTCCCGGATCAGCCGGGAGATCCGGCTCGACGGCGACCTCGACGCCGACCAGCGCAGACGGCTGATGGAGATCGCCGAGCACTGCCCGGTACACCGCACCCTCACCGCGGGCGCGGTCACCAGCACCACCGAAGCCCCCGCGCAGCCCTGACCGCCGAGCCTGCGGGCCCGACCGGACGGCGGACACCCAGGCGGCGCTGGGGCCGTCTGCAGACCCCGAGCGGCGAGCCGCCGGCGCCGTCGGCCATTCCGTCCTCGACGAACTCGCCACCGGGTACGGGCTGATCGGGGACCGTCCCACGGGCGTTGGACGGCCTCGTCCGACGCCACGGCCTCTCCCCCCGACCCCCCGACCCCCCGACCCACCGAAAGCCGAGGAGGACACCCACATGAAGGTCGAGATATTCAGCGACATCTCCTGCCCGTGGTGCTACATCGGGCAGGTCCGGTTCGAACGCGCACTGGCCGAGTTCCCGGGCAAGGCCGATGTCGAAGTGTCCTACCGCCCCTACCAGCTCAACCCGGCCATGCCGTACGAGCCGCAGCCGCTCCTCGACTACTACTCGGCCCGCGGCGGCGCCGCCTTCCGCGACGACCACGCACGGACCGCCGACGTGGCCACCGAGGAAGGGCTCCACCTCGACCTGGAGCGGGCACTCGCGGTCAACACCCTGTCCGCACACCGCCTTGTGTGGATCGCCGAACGCGAGGACGACGTGAGCGTCCAGCACGCGGTCAAGCACGCGCTCATGCGCGCCTCCCTCGCCGAGGGCGGCAACGTGGCCGACCTGGACACCCTCGTCACGCTCGCCCAGCAGGCGGGCATGGACCCCGACCAGGTGAGGGCCGACCTCGCCGGCGACACCGGCACCGAAGAGGTCAAGGCCGAGATGCGCTACGCGGACCAGATCGGCATCCGGGCCGTGCCGACCTTCGTGTTCGACGGCCGGCTCGCCGTTCGTGGTGCGCAGTCCACCGCCACCTTCCGCAAGGTCCTCGAAGACGTCGCAGCCCGGAGCACACCTCCCACTCCCGTCACCGGCGCCTGCACGGCCGACAGCTGCGCGCTCTGACCCGGGCGGGCCCGAGCACCTCATCACCAAGCCCAGAAGACGACCTCCCGACCACTGCCGACAGCACAGAGCCCCGCCTGACAGGAGACCACCGTGACCGAGTGGAAGCACGTGGCCACGGCCGCCCAACTTGCCGCAGCGATCGACGAATGCGCACCGGCCATCCACGTCGACACCGTGATCCGTGGCATGCCGATGCTCACGCTGCCTCCCGGCACCCAGCTGCGCGGCGGCGTCATCGAGTTCGGCGCCACGGGCATACGTCTGACCCGGGACAACACCCTGGAGCACGTGACGATCCGCACCCCCGAGCACGAGACGGCCGTCCTCAACGACACCACGGTCACCGACCTCGGCACCCTCACGTTGCGCGGCGTGCGCACCAGCGGACAGGTGCTGTTGCTCGCCCGCGACGCCGTCCGCTCGGGTCACGTCCACGTCGACGGCCTGACCGTCGAGGCCGCCGACCTGCGCGGCCGAAGCGACCGCCCGCACGGCTTCGGAGTCGACACCCTCCAAGGAGCCTTCACCCTCTGGAACCAGCAGTCCGACCCCCGTGCCGAGATCACTGCCGAGCTGCTCGACATCAGCGCCGGCAGCGCCGACCGCCCGGTCCACGGCAGCGGCGTCTTCGTCGGAGGGTACGGACACGGAGACGCGGACGGTCACCGGCCCGGAGGCGCCACCCGGATCACGACGCTGCGCACCGGCGAGATCCACACCGACGGCGGCATCCCCACCGGCACGCCCGACCTGATCAGCGGCGGTGTCTTCCTCTCCTTCGGAGCCGTGGCCGACGAGGTGCTCAACGTCGGCACCATCACCACCTACGGCGCCAACGACATGGCGCTCGACAACTGGGGTCGGGCCCGGTCCTGGACAGCCACCGCCGCGATCACCACGTACGGACCGAGTGGCATCGGCTACGTCAACTTCGGCGACCTGGACCGCCTCGACATCCGGGCCCCCATCACCACCCACGGTACCGGCGCACGTGGCTTCAACTTCTACGACGGCACCCTGCGGCATGCCTCCTTCGACAGCATCGCCACCACCGGTGACGGAGCCATCGGCATCCAGGTCAGCCGCGACCTGCCACAACTGGACGTCCACGGCGACCTGACCACCTCGGGCGGTACCGGCACCAGCCTCGTACGCGGCGAACAGGTCCAACTCCAGGCCATCGCCCTCAGCATCAAGCGAGACGGACGGATCGGACGCGTCACGGTCGGCGGACGCATCGCCACCTCCGGCGATGACCTCACCACGGTGGCGGTCGACGGTGAGCTGGGCGCCGTGAGGGCCCGCGGCGGCATCCGGGCAACGGGCCGCCGCGCGGACGCCGTCCACATCCACGGCGAGGGCACAGAGTTGGCCGACGTCGTGCTCACCGCAGTCGACGGAAAGGCGATGGTCTGCGACCTCGGGTGAGCGCGCTCCTCGCAGGCGCGGCCCAGGCGAACGGCGGAGACTCCACCGAGACGAGGGCTCGCCGCGTCAGCCGAACGCCGACCTTGTAGCGGCTTCAACACCCCCGCCTGGTCGATCTCGTGTGGGGCATCTGGGGGTCGAGGGGGCTGGAGTCGAGTGGTGGTGCCTCCTGCCCCGGGCCTGTCCGCGGGGGTGCGGGCAGGTCCGGGGGTGGCGGGTGTCCGGGGGCTCGGTGTCAGGTGCGGGTGGCGGTGAGGAGGTGGTAGTCGAGGAGGCCGTGGCGCCAGGCGGGGAGGAAGTTGCGGGTCCAGTGGTCGTTGGGGACGGCGTCGGCGAGGTAGCGGTCGAGGCCGGGCCAGACGTCGGGGCCGATGGACTCGGTGGTGGCGGGGGTGAAGCCGGCGTTGGTGAGGTCGGTGGTGAAGCCGTCGAGGGTGTGGGCGACGTCGAGGCCGTCGGCGAAGCTGGCGAGGAGGATCTTGAGGCGTTCGGCGATCTCGGGGCCGGGGGAGGCGAAGAAGGTGGTGACGACCAGGCGGCCGCCCGGGCGTAGGACGCGGGCGGCTTCGCGGGCGAAGGTGGTGAGTTCGCGGAAGTGCTGGGCGGCCTCGACGGAGTAGACGCCGTCCAGGGTGGCGTCGGCGAAGGGCAGTTGTGCGGCGGAGCCGAGGGTGTAGGCGAGCCGGTCGGGGTAGGTGGCCAGGGCCCGGGCGTTGACGGCGCGGGCGCGTTCGACCTGGTCGGGGTGGATGTCGACGCCGGTGACGGAGGCGAAGCGGAACTCCCGTAGCGCGAGCGCCGTACCGAGTCCGCGGCCGCAGCCGACCTCGGCCAGGCGCAGGTGTCCGCGTGGCTCCGGGAAGGCGTTCAACACCCGGCGGTAGAGCTGCTCCTGGCTGTGCACCCGGTCCTCGGCGGACGGTGCGGTCAGGTCGATGCCGTGCCAGTCACCGAAGTTGATGAATCCGCCCGCGAAGGACGGTGCGGTGCTGAGGTCGTCGGCACCGTACGTCCGGCGGACGGTCGGGGGGATGTGGTTGTGGTCCATGGGCCGTCGGGTCTCCTGCTCGTGGGCGCCCGGCGGTCGGGCGCGCCGAGGTACGTACCCAAACCTGTGGTGGTCCGAACACGGTACGTGACGGGGCGGGTTCGGGGTTGACGGGGCGTGGAAACCCGGTGTCCGGCGGGGGTCCGGGTTCGCTACAGTCCGCCGGTAGCCGACCGACCCGGCCCCAGGGCCAGAGCACGAGGAGCACGACCCGCATGAGCACCGACGACCGGCCCGTACCCTCGCTGACCGGTGGCGAGCGCGAGATGCTGCGCGGGTTCCTGGACTACCACCGGGCGACCCTCGCCATGAAGTGCGAGGGCCTGACCGACGAACAGCTGCGGCAGCGCTCCAGCCCGCCGTCCGCGCTGAGCCTGCTCGGGCTGGTGCGGCACATGGCCGACGTGGAGCGCACCTGGTTCCGCCGGGTGATCGACGGCGAGGACGTCCCGCTGGTCTGGTCCCCGGACGGGGACTACCAGGTGGCCTACGACCCGACCGGCGCCACCCGCGCCGAGGCCTTCGCCGCCTGGCGGGCCGAGGTCGAGCACTCCCGCCGGATCGAGCTGGCGGCCCCCTCGCTGGACGTCACCGGCTACCAGGCGCGCTGGGGGGCCGAGGTGTCGCTGCGGCTGGTGATGCTGCACCTGATCCACGAGTACGCCCGGCACAACGGGCACGCGGACTTCCTGCGGGAGGCCATCGACGGCACCGTCGGGGCGTAGCGGGCGTAGCGGCCGGGCGGCCGGTCGGAGCGGGTGGGCTACCAGCCGAGCAGGTGGGTGCGGGCGGTGAGGGCCGTCAGCACCGACTTGGCGGTGGTCTCCGGGGTGAGGCCGGTGGTGTCGAGCTCGTGCGGGGTGGCGGGGGCCGTGCCGGTGAGGACGACGTAGTGCAGGGCCGCGCCGGTGGTGCGGCTCTCGCGGCGGAAGGTGTCCAGGGTCACCGGGGCGTCGGCGCACTCGACGACGACCTGGTAGCCGCCGGTGGCGTAGGCGAACGCGGCCTGGGCGGTGGCCGCGAGCGCGGTGGCGTGCTGCCGGTCGGCCCCGGGCAGCCGCGGCGGCACCTGGCCGTTGCGGATGACCCGGAGGAAGTCGTCCGCCCGCAGGTGGACGCTCGGGTGCAGCTCCTGGACCAGCAGCTCCGCGACCTGGCTGCCGCCCTCTCCTCCGCCGACGGCCCCGACGGCCCCGGCGGCTCCGGCGGCCCCGGTGGGGTCGACGAGGACGAGGACGCCTCCGGCGCCCCGGCCGCCCCCGAGCTCCGGCCCACCTACGGTCGTACGGTTCACAGCTGCTGATCCCTTCGCGGGCCGGGGACGGGACGGGTACGGACGGGCAGCCGGGGCGAGACGGTGGGAGTGCGGAGGAGCCGGTCGCCCCGGATGCGGACAGCCGACCGCCTCGTCCCTACGACTGATGCGTTTCGGGGATCAACCTAGTCCAAACGGGTGCCCCGAGTCGTCCCCCTCCCGGTCCGTGGGCGGTTCGCCGGCGCCGTTCACTGCTCCTCGGCGCGCAGCACGATCGGGTTGGTGAGGGCCGCCATCGGCCCCCACGGCAGGTCCGGACCCATCGCGTTGCCCTTGCCGGGCGTCCCGTCCGCCCTGGGGTGGCGCACCTCGGCGCGGACGTAGGCGGCGAGCGAGGCCGTGGTGCGCCAGACGACCGTGCCGGAGCCGTCGGCGGGCAGCGACTCCTGGTGCAGCTGCCCCTCGTCGGTGATCAGCCGGACGGTGCCGCCGGGCACGCCGGAGACGGTGAGCCGGACGTCCACCGGGGCGTCGGCCGGGACGGTCAGCTCCTCACCGATGCCCGCCCGGCGGCCGTGGCCGGTGGCGGAGAGGTCGAGCCGGACGGCGGCGGACTCGGCCAGCCAGCTGCGCCCGGCGCGCAGCCCGTCGAGGACGGCGTCGCGGGTGAGGTCCTCGGCGAGGACGACGTTGTGCGGCAGGCCGATCACCTGGGGCGCGCTGTGGGCGTCGCTGTTGCCCATCGCGGGCCGCCAGGAGCGGCCGCCCCGGAGGGCCACCGCGAGCTCGGAGTCCCAGGTGTCGACGGCCGACTCGTCGTCGTAGGTCCACGGCCCGTTCCACACCTCGACGGCGTCGGCGTGCTCGTAGCCGAACTTCCACTGGCAGGCGACGTACGGGCAGTACGGGTGCGCGGGCACCACCAGGCCGCCGGAGCGGTGGACCTGGCGGACGAAGCGCGGGAAGTCCTCGTCGCGGGAGCGGTAGCGCCAGTCGACGAACTGGCCGGCCTCCAGGCCGAGCGCCAGCCAGTGGCCGTTGCGGGTGGTGACCTCCTCGCCGGGGACGATCAGCAGGTCCGGGCCGGCCAGCGGGCCCCAGACGGCGTGCGAGGAGCTGGTGTTGTGGTCGGTGGAGACGATGAAGTCCAGGCCCGCGGCGCGGGCACCGGCGGCCACCTCCTCGGGCAGGCGGCGGCCGTCGGAGTGCACGGTGTGCAGGTGGCAGTCGCCCCGGTACCAGGCCCGGCCGCGGCCGCGGGCCCGCTCCGGCGGGTAGTGCGGGGTGAACTCCGGCCCCGGCTCGCCGAACCGCAGGGTCGCCTCGACGTGGTACGCCAGGCCCTGCGGGGCGATCTGGTAGGGGCCCAGGACGATGTGCCAGGTGCCCGGGTTGATCGGGCCGGGGAGGTAGCCGGGGGTGGCGGTGTCGCGGGCGAGGGCGAACTCGGTGCGGAAGCCGCCGGACCAGCCGCGGAAGCCGTCGCCGCCGAGGTCGGTGCCGCGCTCGTCGAAGATGCCGATGTCGCAGGAGTTGCCGGGGGTGCCGGCCGGGACCGGCGGCTTGTCGTAGCTGTAGGAGACGGCGATCTCGCGGACGCCCTCCGGGACTTCGAGCGGGAGGTGGACGAAGTCGGGGGAGCCGGTGGGGAGGTGGCCGGTGAGGGTGACGGTGCGGTCGGTGCCCGCCTCGCCCGGGGTCGGGGCGGCCGAGGCGGTGCCCGTGGCACCGACCGTGGCGGCCAGGCCGAGGGCGGTGGCGGCGCCGGTGGCGAGGCCGGTGCGGAGCAGGTCGCGGCGGGCCGGGTGCGGTGGCCCGGCGGGTCGGGCGGGGGGCGTCGGGTCGGCGGGAGGTGTCGGGTCGGCGGGCATCGGGGCCTCCGGGCTGGGGTGGGCTGGTCCGCCGGTTCGCCTACCCCGGGGGGTGAACCCGGGGTGAGGCGGGGCCCACCGGGGTGGGGCGGGCCGGTGAAAGAGGGGGCCGGCCAGGGCGGGGCGAGTTGCGGGGAGTGACGGATGACCGGTTCATAGTCATGTGGTGGTTCGTACGGCAGGTGACGACGGGGCGGTCGGGAGGCAGGCGTGGCACTGAGTCGGCGGACGCTGCTGGCGGCGGTGGTGGCCGGAGGTGCGCTGGCGGGGTGCGGGTCGGGGCGGGGTGCGGCGGGGGGCGGGGCGGCCGTCGCACCGGCGACCACGGCCGCGGGTTCGCCGACGGCTCCCTCGGGGGCCCCTTCGGCGGCTCCCTCGGCGGCCCCTTCGGGGAGTCCCACGGCCGCGGCGTCGGTCGCACCGTCCGCCGCGGCCTCGGCGGCCCCCCGGGAGCCGGGCCGGGCCGAGCTGGTCCAGCGCTACGCGGCCGTGGCGCCGACCGCATGGGGAGTGGACCTCCCCGGGGTGGTCACCGGGCTGCCGGAGGGTCAGCGGGCCACGGCGCTCACCTTCGACGCCTGCGGGGGGCCCGGCGGGAGCCGCTACGACGCCGAGCTGATCGACTTCCTGCGCGCCCACGACGTCCCGGCCACGCTGTTCCTGAACGCCCGCTGGATCGACGCCAATCCGCAGGTCTTCGAGCAGCTCGCCGCCGACCCGCTGTTCGAGATCGGCAACCACGGCACCGTGCACCGTCCGCTCTCGGTGACCGGCCGGTCGGCCGAGGGGATCGCCGGTACGGGCGGGGTCGGCGAGGTGTACGACGAGGTGGCGGGCAACGCCCACAAGCTGACCGGGCTGCTCGGGCACCCGCCGCGGTTCTTCCGCTCCGGCACCGCGTACTACGACGACGTCGCCGCCCGGGTGGTCGCCGACCTGGGCGAACGGATCGCCGGGTTCACCGTGAACGCGGACGGCGGGGCGACCCTCCCGGCCGCCGAGGTGCGGCAGGAGGTGGCGTCGGCGCCGCCGGGGGCGATCGTCATCGGGCACATGAACCAGCCCGGCCACGGCACCGCCCGCGGGGTGGCGGCGGCGCTGCCGGGGCTGCTGGCGGCGGGGCGGCGGTTCGTCCGGCTGTCCGACGTGCTGTGAGCCCCCCCCGGGGGGCGGGGCTACGCCAGGCGGAGGCCGCCCGGGTGCCGCTCCTCGATGATGTCGACCAGCCAGTCGAAGACCGTCGGGCCCTTTCCCGCCCGGGCGGCGGCCAGCTCGGCCGCGACCTGCGCGCGGTTGGTGGGGTGGACCCGGGGGAGCCGCCGCTCCAGCTGGCGGACCGTCTCCGGGTAGCCGAGGGCGCGGCGGGAGGCCTCGTGGTCGCGCCACTCGATGACGTAGTCGTCGTCCGGCGTGCCGAAGCCGCCGCTCAGGCAGTCGGCGAAGGCGTCCAGGTTGCGGCCGAAGTAGCCGTCGGTGCCGATCTTCCGACCGACCTCCGCCCAGAAGTCCTCCAGGCTGCCGATCTTCCCGCCGTCGAGCACATAGGTCACCGTCACGGGGACGAGGATATGCCCGGACGGCGAACCGCCGGGTGACGGCCGGTTACGGTTCGACGGCGATCGCGGTGGCGAGCAGCCCGTCGCGCACCGCCCAGCGGCCCTCGAAGCCGTCCAGGCGGCGGCCGCCGACCACCGGGCCGGGGACCAGCAGCCGGGCCGTGAAGGTGCCGTCGGGGGAGAGGTCGAGTTCGGCCTCGTGGAAGTCCAACCACAGCCGGGTGAGCGGGAACCAGGCCTTGTAGACCGACTCCTTGGCGCTGAACAGGATGCGGTCCCACGGCGTGTCCGGGTGTTCGGCGGCCAGCTTCGCCAACCGTTCCTGCTCGACCGGCAGGGCGACGGAGTCCAGCACGCCCTCGGGGAGCGGCAGCGCGGGCTCGGCGTCGATGCCGACCGAGGCCAGGGCGCCGGCCCTGGTGACGGCGGCCGCGCGGAAGCCGTCGCAGTGGGTGAGGCTGCCGATCACGCCGTCCGGCCAGCTCGGCGCCCCGCGCAGGCCCGGGACGAGCGGGCGGTACGGGACGCCGAGGCGGGCCAGCGCGGTGCGGGCGCAGTGGCGGACGGTGGTGAACTCGCGGCGGCGCTTGTCCACGGCGCGGGCGACGGCGGCCTCCTCGGCGGGCTCCAGCCGGGCCTCGGGCGGGTCGTCGTAGGCCACCTCGGTCACCACGACGTCCGGCAGCAGGTCCCCGATCATGCGTTCCCCCCTGGGTCGGCGAGCGCGGGCGGCGGGCCGCGCGGAGCGAGCCTAACGCGGGCGGACGGGCCCGGTCCGTGATCTTCGACAAATGGGGCTGCTCGCGCGGGGCCCGGGCGACCGTCTCCGGGTCGTCCGGGGCCCGGGCGCCGGGCAGGTCATCGGGCTCGGCCTGGAGCGGGCCGTGCACGGCGTGGTGGGGGAGGTGGCGGAAGGACGGTTTGTCGCCGTCGTGGGCGCGCCGGGTCACTGACGTGCGGAGCGGAAGCAATTCGGGCCGGCGCAGGGCGTTCCTGCGGCCGGGGACGAGTCCTGTCCGGGTACGGGAGGGTGGTTACTGCCCGTCACTGTCCGAGCAGGTGCGCGAAGTCCAGGCCGAGGCTGCCGAGGACCGGGAGCGCGCCGAGGTCGGTCACGCCGCCGACCGGGATGCTGTAGCCCTGGTTCACCTCGCGGGTCGCGGGCGCGGCGGGCGCGAGGGCCGGCGCGGCGGGCGAGGGGGCAGCGAGGGCCGGTGCGGCGAGGGCCGGTGCGGTGAGGGCCGGGGTCAGGGCGGCGCCGAGGAGCAGGGCGGCGAGGGCGGTGCGCATGGGGGCGGGCCTCCGGAACGGGCGGGCGTGACGGCCTGTCAACACCGTGGGTGGCGGGGCGGTCACGCATCTTCGCCCCTTCGGCCGCATTGGTAAAGATCCTTGCCTTGTGTTCATGGCAACACCGGGGAGGTCTGGACCATGCCGAGGAGGAGCGCATACGTTCCCTTCACCGGGTGGGCATCGAATCGTCGGATCGGTGGCCGAACTGCACTGTGGCCTCGGTGACTTATGGCTGTCATGCCCATGACCACTCCCGGAACCGTCGAACCGGAGGGAACGAACCATGCGCGCCATCGGCAAGAACCTCAGGATCCTCGCGGGCGCCCCGCTCGCCGCCGCCGCCCTCATCGCCCTGACGGCCGGCTCCGCCAGCGCCGCGATACCGATCAACAAGCCGATGACCGGCAAGGCCACCTACTACACCGACGCGGGCTACGGCGCCTGCGGCACCCAGATCAACGCCTCCAGCCAGATGCTGGTCGCCGTCTCGCACACCTGGTGGACCACCGCCAACCCCAACAACGACCCGGTGTGCAAGGGCATTTCGGTGAAGGTCACGTACCAGGGCAAGACCATCACCGTCCCGGTGAAGGACCAGTGTCCGTCCTGCGACTCCACCCACATCGACCTCAGCCAGCCCGCCTTCGCCAAGCTGGCCCCGCTCGACAAGGGCGTGATCAACGGCCTCACCTGGCAGTTCGTCAAGGCCGGATTGAACGGCAGGACCGTCGAGCTGTCCGAGCCCGTCACCGGCTCGACCATCGGCTGACCGGCGGCGCTCGCCGGGCCCGCCTCCGCCGGTCGTGCGCGTGCGCGTTCGTGCGGGGGTGGGCGCGGCGCCGTCAACTCCCCCCTGCGGGACGGCCCGAGGCGGGGTCCGAGACGGCGTCCGCGGCGCCGAGCCGTGGGGCCATGGCGAGCAGCAGCTGAACCGCCGGAGCGGCCGTCCGAGGGTTGTGGGCCAGGCCCAGCGAGACCGTCGGCACCGGGCGGGCCAGGCGGCGCAGACTGACGCCGGGGATCCGGAACACCCGGGCCCGGCCCTCCGGGATCGGCGCGATGCCGTGGCCCGCCGCCACCGCGAGCAGCAACTGCTCGTCGTCCGGCTCCTCGCGGACGATCCGGGGCGGCCGGTCGGGCCAGAGCTGGCCGGTGATCGACGCGTGCATCCCGGGCCCGTTGTCGCGCGGCCACAGCACCACCGGCTCGTCCCGGATCGCGCCCCGGTCGAGCCGGCCGCGGCCCCGGGCGAGCGGATGGCCGCTCGGCACCGCGAGCAGCAACTCCTCCTCGGCGATCACCCGGCAGGCCAGCTCGGGGACGTCCAGCGGCGGACGGACGAAGGCCGCGTCCAGCCGCCCGGCGAGCAGCTCGTCGACGTTGAGGGCCGTCCAGCCGGTCTGCAGGGCGACGTCCACCCGGGGGTAGCGGCTGCGGAACTCGCCCATCAGGGTGTCCGAGACGCCGCCGCGCGCCGAGCGGGTGTACGCCACCCGCAGGCTGCCCTGCTGCCCCCGGGCCACCGCCGCGATCCGCCGGTCGGCCTCGGCCACCTGGTGCAGCAGCTGCCGGGCCTCTTCGGCGACCGCGCCGCCGATCGGGGTCAACGCGCAGCCCCTGCTGGTGCGTTCGACCAGCTGCACGCCGAGCTGCCGCTCCAGCGCCTTGATCTGCTGGCTCAGCGCGGGCTGGGCCACCCGCAGTCGGCGGGCGGCCCGGGTGAAGTTCAACTCCTCGGCCAGGACGGCGAAGTAGCGCATGCGACGGAGGTCCACCGGCCGATGATAGGCCCGCCGCGGTGGTCCGGCGCCGAGCCCGCGCGCCGCCCACCGGCGGTGATAAGGGCGCCTTATCGCCGGGGGACCCAACCGGTCTTGGACGCCTCGCCGCCCGCCCCGCTTTCCTGGAGACCGGCCGCCGCGGCCAGTTCGGCCGGCGGGGCGTCGGGAGGAGGGGATCACCGTGGGCGTGGGCGTGGGCGTTGATACGGGCGTGGATGCGGATCCGGACCCGGGCGTGGACCTGGACGTGGTCGTGATCGGCAGCGGGATCATCGGCCTCACCACGGCCCTGCGCCTCCAGGGGCAGGGCCTGCGGGTCGGGATGGTGACGGCGGACGGGCTGCTGTCCACGGTCTCGGCCGTGGCCGCCGCCGTCTGGTACCCGGTGGGCGTGGCGGCGGGCGACCGGGTGGCCGCCTGGTCGGCGGCCACCTACGCCGAACTCGCCCGGCAGGCCCGGGCCGGCGTGCCCGGCGTCGTCCTGCGCGACACCTGGATGCCCGCGCTCCGGCGCCAGGACGCCGGCACCCCCTGGTGGGGCGCCGGCGTCCCGGACCTGCGCCGACTGGAGCCGGCCGACCTCGCCCCGGCCTACGCGGACGGCTGGCGGTTCACCGCCCCCACGGTCGAGATGCCGCGCTACCTGCCCTGGCTGCTCGCCCGCTTCCGCGACGGCGGCGGCCGGGTGCTCCACCGGCGGCTCGACACCCTCCGACAGGCCGGCGCCTGGGCGCCCGTGGTGGTCAACGCCTCCGGCCTCGGCGCCCGGCCGCTGTGCGGCGACGACGCGGTGCGGCCGGTGCGCGGCCAGCTCGCCCTGGTGCGCAACCCCGGCCTGCGGGCCTCGCTGCGGATCCAGGACGAACCGGCCGGGTACACCTACGTCCACCCGCGCAGCCGGGACGTCGTTCTCGGCGGCACCTTCGAGGAGGGCAGCTGGGACCTCCGCGGCGACCGGGCGGCGGCCGAGGCGATCCTGGCCCGGTGCGCAGCGCACGTCCCCGAACTGCGCGGAGCCGAACTCATCGGCTGCCCGGTCGGCCTGCGGCCCGACCGCCGGGGCGGGGTGCGGCTGGCGGCCGAGCAGACGGCGGACGGGCTCCGGATCGTGCACAACTACGGGCACGGCGGCGCGGGCGTCACGCTGAGCTGGGGGTGCGCGGACGCGGTGGTGGAGCTGGTCGGGGCGGGCGCCCGGATCCGATGATTCGTCCTGCGGGGTGCGGCCGTCGGTGACTAGACTCCCGGACCGTCGTGCGGTCGCACCGTCCCGAAACCCAGTCCCGCGGAGGAGTCTTGGCCTCGATCACCCTCGACGCCGAGCGCCGCGTCCGCGCCGACGCCGGACGCGTCCGGATCGCCGCCGTCGACGCGCTGCGCTCGCTCGGCTTCCAGGTCACCTCGGAGCAGGCCACCGTGGTGGAGGCCCGGCGCGGCTCGGCCATCCGCTCCGCGATGCTGCTGCCCGACGCTCACCGTCTGCCGCACCTCCCCGCAGTGCTCCCCGCCCTCGGTGGTCCCCCCGGCGCGGCTCGGTACCTGAGCCGGGAGGATGAGGTGGAGTGGTCGCCGAATCGGTCGCCCGGAGGGAGAGGGGGCGGGGATGAAGGGGATCAGCTTCGCGGCGTGGCGGGGGCCGCACTATGTGACGCTGGCCGAAGTGCTGGCCCGGCTGGGGGACTCGGCCCGGGGGCTGCGCTGGAGGGTCGAGTGCGACGAGCACTGGGACCTCACGGCGGAGCTTGAGCGGCGCTCCGAGGGTGAGGGCATGGACACTGCGACGCTGCTCGCCCTGGTCTCCCCGGGAGTCCAGTTCGTCGACGCCGAGGCCACCGGGTTCGCCGAGGGCGAGCCGGTGGTGGTGCTCACGGAGTTCGACAGCTCGCTGTGGGAGGTCCGGGCCGCCGAGGAGCGGGTACTGGAGGGACTCCGGCGCCACTACCCGGACGCCGTCGACCTCTGAGCCGTGCCGCCCGCGCCTGCGGTGCCGCAGGCGCGGGCGGGATCAGGCGGTGAGGAGGTCGGCGAGTGCGTCGAGCGAGTCGACCGTCCAATCGGCCTCGGGGGCCTGGGTGGTGAGGCCGATCGGGCCGCGGCGGAGGTGGGCGGTGCGCAGGCCGAGGGCGTGGGCCGGAGTGATGTCGTTGGCGGGGTGGTCGCCGACGTAGAGGATCTCGTCAGGGGAACCGGGGGCCCAGCCAAGGAGCCGGGTGAAGAAATCGGGGGACGGCTTGGCCACGCCCCACTCGGCGGAGGTGGCGATGGCGTCGGCGGGGAGGGTCAGTTCGGCCAGCAGGCGGCTGACGGGGGCGTTCTGGTTGCCCGCGATGCCGACCCACCGGCCCGAATCGTGGATCCGGGCGAGGGCACGGCGCACGTCGGGGTAGAGGTCCGTCTCGTCGAGGTGATCGCCGTGCCCGGCGGCCACTCGGGCTCGCCACTCGGCGCCGATGTCGACCCCGGGGCGGAGGATGCGGATGGCGTCCGAGTTGTCGCGGCCCTCGCCCACCACCATGCCCACGATTGACGACATGGTGTGGGACGGGACGCCGAGCCAGGAGGCCCAGCGGGCCCAGTAACGGGTGTCGGAGACCAGCGTTTCACCGATGTCGAACACCACGGATCGAATCATGCGGGCAGCCTACTGGCCAGTGCGGCACGGTCGAGATCTGCAACAGCCAGTCGTCCGCCAACGACTTCGTCACCTGGATCAAGGACGACGCCAGCGGCAACACCATCGCCTCCGCGACCACACCCCTCCTGTATCCCGGCGACTGCTTCTCGCACGGCGGCCACACGACCAACTCCGGCGACGCGATCCAGGTCTTCGCCCGGTCGGGCAGCCTGTGGTCCTACGGCACGGACCCGATCTACCCGAGCTGATCACCGGCTGGCCGCGTCCGTGCCCGGGCCCGCGCCTGCGGTGCCGCAGGCGCGGGCGGGAGGGTCAGAGGTGGCGTTCGACGGCCTCGAAGATGTCGGCGTCGGTCTCCTGCTGCCACGTGGGGAGGTCGTCCCAGTCGGCGGTGTAGGCGGGCTTGGGGTCGGCGATGCGGTGGTGGATCTGGGCGATCCAGCAGAGGGCGACGAACCGGCCCTTCTGCTCGCGGCTGAGGTTCGAGGTGGCGCCGCCGCTCACGGTGACGAAGTCGCGCACCTGGCCGAACACGGCGGCGGCAGCGGCCCGCTCCCAGTCGGGGGTCTCCTCCCAGGGGGAGACGTAGCCGGGCTTGGGATCGCCGGGGAAGTGCTTGCGCACCCCGGCGATCCAGGCCTCGCGGAAGATCCGGCCGTCCTCGGTCATGGGGGATTCCTTCTCGGTGGTGGGGTCGATCCCGTTGCGCAGGTACCGGGTTCGGCCGTCGGCGAGTGAGTGCAGAGCGGCCTGGAACCGGTGGCGTTGACGGGGACGGAGCCTGGCGGCAGCCTCGGCCGCGGGGAGGAAGAGGGCCTCGGAGAGTTCGTCGTCGTGCGGGCGCACGGCGGCGGCGAGGGTGGGTGCGAGGACGCCGGCGTCGAAGACGAAGGCGAGCTGATCGTCCCAGGGGCCGTGCGGGGCGACCCAGTCGACGACGAGGAGGCGGTGGAGCGTGATGTCCAGGCCGAGTTCCTCCCGTAGTTCCCGGACGGCCGCACGGTCGGGCGGCTCGTTGGCCTCCGCCATGCCACCGGGCAGGTCCCAGGCCGGCTTGTAGGTCGGGTTGACGGTGAGGACCCGTCCGGCGTCGTCGCGCAGGATGACGTCCGCCGAGACACGCTTGCGGGCCTGTCGCGCGTTGCCCTCGGCGAGGTAGGCGTTCCAGGCTTCGGTGTCGGTGGTGGTCGGCCTCACGATGGACCTCTCCGGGGCGACGGGATGATGTCGGCGAGCAGGAGGAGTCTGATTCTGCTCGCTTCCTCGAATCGTGCCAGGTATTCCCGCACCGGGCCGTAGTCGCGGTGGTTCCGGAGGAGGGCGGCCAGGTCGTCGAGTTGATCGACCACGCGCACGGACCCGAGGGTGGGGCTGGTGGTGAGGAGTTCGCTGCTGACGGCGACCGAGGCGTCCAGATCGCCGTGTTGGGCGTGGGCGCGGGCCAGGGCGATCCGGCTGAACGCCATCGAGCGGGTACGGCCCTCCTCTCGGAGCGCTACTGCCTGTTCCCCGTACCGGAGCGCGTCCGAGTGCCGTCCGAGGTCGGAGTGGACCAGGGCGGACTCGCTCGCCAGGGTTGCCTGGTCGAACGGGCTCAGCCAGGGATGTGCGGCGTCCGGCCGGTCAGCGAGGGCGGCAGCGGCGCTGTCGAGTGAGTGGAGGGCGGAGCCGAACTGGTCGGAGGCCGCGAGCGCCCGGGCGCGCATGGTGTGCAGGCGGGCGGCGAGGCTGGGCAGGCGTGGGCCTCGCCGAGCGAGGTCGATGCCGATCGATGCCCAGTGGGAGGCGTGGACCGGATCGCCGCTGTGGAGTGCCAAGTGGCTTGTGCTGGCGGCGATGTGGGCGGCCAGCAGGAGGTCGTCGGCGGCCTGGGCGAGGGCGAAGGCGCGGGTGAAGTGGCGCGCGGCCGTGCCGTCGCGGCCCGAGTCGTGGGCCATCCAACCGGCCATCTCCGTGAGCGCGGAGGCGGCGGCGAAGACGTGGGGGTTGCTGTCGATGTCGACCAGTCGTGGTGCCACGTTCGCGGACAGGTGGCGGACGACCGCCGAGTAGAGTCGCCCGCCCCCGGTCTGCCGGTCGGCGGCTCGGAAGGCTTCGACGGCGGCGAGGTCGTCGTCGGCCCCTGGCTGCCGTGTGACCGGGGCCGGGGGCCGGGCCGGGGGAACGGCGGGCTCCCACGACCGCCGGGCGAGTCCGAGGAAGTGCCCGGGGATCCGGAACGCGTCGGCGATCTGCTCGAAGACGGAGAGTTTCTCGACGCGGGTCTTGCCGTTCATGTAGTCGTAGAGGCGCCCTTGGGTGATCTCCGCGGCGGCGGCCAGGCGACGGGTGCTGATGCCACGGGAGTTCAGGAGACGGAAGACCGCCCCCATGTCGCGGTCCGCGCACGCCGAGCGGAAGCGCTCGTCGTCGAGGAGCCCCGCTACGACTTCGCGCGGGTCCGGTTGACGGTCCACCACTCGCTCCCTTGAAGGCTGGGTCGATACTACGACTACGGAGAGTGTGGTGACTCCAGCTCGGAGTCACGAGGTCGGAGTCCTCCGGAGGGTCGTTCGGTGGGTTGGGTTGAGGTGTGGCTCGTTCCCCGGGCGCGTCCCGGGGAACGAGCGGGCTGCCAGCTGGGCGGCCCTGCAACGGCAGGGCCGTCCTGACCCACTGAGGAGTGACCCGCGATGGAACAACACGTCGGGGCGAAGGGCGTGATGACCGGTCGCGGCCGGTCGGAGGTTCCGATGGCCGGCGGTGGCCGGACCGTACGTCCGGCCACGATCCTGTTGCCGTACCGGGCGGAGGCGGTGGGGGAGGCCCGGCGGATGGTGCGGGGGAAGCTGGCGGAGTGGGGGCTGCCGGAGTTGGTCGAGCCGGCGGCCCTGGTCGTCAGCGAGCTCGTCACCAATGCGGTGAAGACCGGGTGTCTGGCGCGGATGACCGTCACCGTCCGCAGGCTCACCGACCGGACCGTGCGGGTGGCGGTGCGGGACGGCTCCCGCATCCTGCCCGTGCTGATGGTGGCGGGGGAGGACGAGGAGGGGCACCGGGGGCTCGCGCTGGTCCACCACGTGACCGGCGGGCGTTGGGGGGCCTCCGTGGAGGCGTACGGGAAGATCGTGCATGCGGATCTGGTGGTGGTCCCTTGACCGGAGGGGGAGTGCGGGCGATGCCGATGTTGTACGTGGTGGTGTGTGCGGCCGGAGTGGCGGGCGGGGTGGGCGAGTTGATCTCCGCCGCGCAGGGGCGGGGCTGGTCCGTCGGGGTGGTGGCGACTCCGTCGGCGACGGGGTTCATCGACGTGCGGGGTGTCGAGGAGCAGACCGGCTATCCGATCCGCTCCGCCTGGCGGAAGCCGGGAGACCCCCGGCCGCTGCCCGATCCGGACGCGCTCGTGGTCTCGCCCGCCACCTTCAACACGCTCAACAAGTGGAGCGCGGGGATCTCGGACACCCTCGCGCTGGGCATCCTGTGCGAGTCCTACGGTTGGGGCATCCCCGTCGCCGTCCAGCCGTGCCTGAGCCCCGCGCAGGCGGCGCACCCCGCGTACGGGGAGAGCCTGGAACGGCTGCGGCGGATGGGCGTGCGGATCGCGGAGTTCACGCCCGGGTCGTACAGCTGGACCCGCGCGCTGGACCTGCTGGGGGACTGACAGGGTGGCTGGTCCGGCAGCCCGATCCTGGCAGTGTGCCGCTGTTGCCCCGCGACCGGCCCGGAGTAGCGTCCGGGCAGGTCGGCGACGGTGTGGGAGGTTCCGGTGGCAGCGGTCAACGGCGAGGTGTCGTTCTGGTACGCGGCGGAGGGGGTGCCGCAGCCCGGGCCCGCGTTGCCGGGGGACGCCGACGTGGACGTCTGCATCGTCGGCGGCGGGTACACCGGGCTCTGGACGGCCTACTACGTGAAGAAGGCCGAACCCTCCCTGCGGATCGCCCTGTTGGAGCGCCGCTTCTGCGGCTACGGCGCCTCGGGGCGCAACGGCGGCTGGCTGTACAACGGCTTCGCCGGGCGCGGTGCCTTCGCGAGGAGGTACGGCCGGGGCCGGGCGGCGGCGATGCAGCGGGTGATGGACGCGGCGGTCGGGGAGGTCGTGGAGACCGCGGCCGCCGAGCGGATCGAGGCGGACGTCCTCCACGGCGGGGTGCTCGAAGTGGCGCGGAGCGGGCCGCAGTTGGAGCGCCTGCGGGCCTACGTCGAGGCCGAGCGCGGCTACGGCGAGGGCCGGGTGGAGGAGCTCTCCGCGAAGGAGGCTGCGGAGCGGATCAACGCCACCGATGTCCGGGGCGGTGCGTGGTCCCCGTACGGGGCGCGGATCCAGCCGGCGAAGCTCGTGCGGGGCCTGGCGCGGGTGGTGCGGGAGTTGGGGGTCGAGGTGTACGAGGGGACGCCCGTCACCGAGATCGCTCCCGGCGGGGGCGGCCGCCGCCCGCGCGCCGTGACGCCGTACGGCACCGTCACCGCCGACCACGTGCTGCGCGCCACCGAGGGTTTCACCGCCGGGCTGCGCGGCGAGCGCCGCACCTGGCTGCCGATGAACTCGGCGATGGTGGCCACCGAGCCGCTGCCCGCCGAGTTCTGGGCGGAGGCGAACTGGCAGGGCCGGGAGGTGCTCGGGGACTTCGCGCACGCCTACATGTACGCCCAGCGGACCGCCGACGACCGGATCGCCCTCGGCGGGCGGGGCGTGCCGTACCGCTTCGGCTCGCGGACGGACTCGGACGGCAGCACCCAGGTGGAGACGGTGCGCCAGCTGCGCCGGATCCTGAACGACTTCTTCCCCGCCGCCGCGCACGCCCGGATCGACCACGCCTGGGCCGGGGTGCTGGGCGTCCCCCGGGACTGGTGCGCGACGGTGGAGCTGGACCGGGCGAGCGGGCTCGGCTGGGCGGGCGGGTACGTCGGCAGCGGGGTGGCCACCACCAATCTGGCCGGCCGCACCCTGCGCGACCTGGTGCTCGGGCGGGACACCGAGCTGACCGCGCTGCCCTGGGTGGGGCACACCGTGCGCCGCTGGGAGCCGGAGCCGCTGCGCTGGCTGGGGGTGCGGGCGATGTACGCCGCCTACCACGCCGCCGACCGGCAGGAGACGGCCGGGCGGGCCACCAGCTCGCCGATCGCCCGGGCGGCGGACCTGGTCTCCGGACGGCACTGACGGCACTGACGGCCCTGACGGCCCTACGGCGGGCGCCGACCGCCGGACGCGGCGCGGCGCCGTTCGGCCGAGCCGTCCTGCGGGGCGGCGCGGGAGCGGTCACGGTGGGGGCGTGCCGAAGCGAATCGTCCCGATGCGAATGCTGTTCGCCCTGTGCCTGGCCCTGCTGCTCTGCGCGCCCGCCGGCCGGGCGGGCGCGCGGTCGCCGGGGTGGCAGGTCGTGGTCGTGGACCAGGGCTCACGCCGGGTGCTGGTGCTGCAGGGCGCCGAGGAGTTGACGGCCTACCAGGGGCCGGACCGGCTGCCGGTGGTGTGGTCGTGGAGCGCGGACGGGATGCCGGACCTCGCCGATCTGGAACCGGCCCGTACCTGGTCACTCCCGGACGAGGCGAAGAGCCGGATCCGGGAGGGCCGGCACTACGTGCTGACCACCGCCTCCGGCGGGCTCGCCGCCGTCGTGGAGACCGGCACCGGCCGGACGGCGTGGGCGGCGGACCTGGGCCCGTCGGCCAACCCGCACAGCATCGAGCTGCTCCCCGACGGCAACGCGGCGGTCGCGGCGAGCGTCGGCTGGGTGCGGGTGTACGCGGCCTCGCAGGGGCCGCGGGCCACGGCCTACACGGAGTTCCGCCTGCCCGGGGCGCACGGGGTGCTCTGGGACGGGCGGTCGGGGCTGCTCTGGGCGCTGGGCGGCGGGGCGCTGGTGGGGCTGCGGGTGGACGGTACCCCGGCGGCGCCGACCCTGACGGCCGTCCGCTCCGCCCCGCTGCCGGACCCCGGCGGGCACGACCTCGCGCCGGTGCTGGGGGCGCCCGGCCGCTTCTGGGTGAGCACCCTGCACGGGCTGTGGCGCTACGACCCGGCCGCGGACCGGTTCGCGGCCGTCCGCCTGGCGGATCCGGCCGACGAGCGGGACGTCAAGAGCATCGGTGACGAGCCCGGTACCGGGCGGCTGCTCACGGTGGCGCCGGACCACTCCCCGGCCTGTGACTGGTGCACCTCGGTGATCCGGCTGCACCGCCCCGAGGGGACGTGGAGGTTGACCGGCACGCGGCTGTACAAGGCGCGCTGGTGGGGTGGCTGGTAGCAGATCAGTGACGGACGGTAGTCGATCTTGGTCGGCGGGTCGGCGATACCACCCGTTCTGCTTACCGCGTTCGGCTGATGGGGCATATTGTGTACCCCCGCAAACTACTCCAATGGAAGTCAGTTTCCCGTCAGCGTCCGAAAACCATCTGCGGACCTGCGCCGACTGGGATAGCGTCGAAGCCGTCGGGGGGCCGACACCGATCAGGTGTATTCGAACGTCAGCTACCGGGCCGTAATGGCCCGAATTGGTCCTGGAGAAAAGCATGCGGAATTCCCCGGAAGAAAGCCGGTCGGACGTCATCGACGATCTGCAGCTCGCGGTCGACTCGCTGGCGGCCTTTCCGGCCCGGAATGCGGCCGGAACGGCGGACGTGACCGAACGGCTCGCGGCGGTCGCCGCGCTCTGCCGGTCGGTCGACACGGTGCTCGACAGCCTGGTCGTGCAGGCGGCCGCCGAGGCGGCCGAGGAGGGCTGGACCGCGGCCCGGATGGCGGCCGAACAGTCCGGCTACTACGCCAGGTTGCAGCGGGCGCTGCTCCCCTCCGTCGCCGGCGCCGGGCTGACGGAGCAGTGAGCGCCCTGCACCCGGGCGTGCACGTGCTGTCCTGCCCCACCCGGTGGAGCGACGTCGACGAGAACGGGCACATCAACAACGCCCGGTTGGTCGGCTACGTCCAGGAGGGGATTTACGACCTGTTCCGTCACCACGCGACCGCCGTCCGGCAATCGCTGTTCCCGTCCGGATTCATTATCGCCCGGCACGAGATCGATTACCTGGAACAGTTGCACCACCGCCCCGAGCCTTTGTCGGTGCGGCTGACGGTGGAACACCTCGGGCGGAGTTCCGCACACGTCGAGGTGAATGTCTGCCGGGAACCGCTCACATTTATGCGGGCGCGGACCGTGGTGGTCGCGCGGGACCGGGAATCCGGGCGTTCGCGCAAACTCAGCCAGAACGAGCGGCGCTTTCTGGCGGCGTTTATGTCGGTCTCGGCGGCCGGCTCGGTGCCGGACACGGCGCGTGGCGGCCGCAGGGCTGCCGACGCCGCTGCCGCCGCCGCGGCGGCCCGGACGCCGGCGCCGGTGCAGGCGCCGGTACAGGCCTCGGAGCCGGCCCCGGTGCGCTGGGTGCCGGTCCGGTCCGGTGGCGGGGTGGGCTCGCCGCGCGGCCCGCGCCGGCGGTGCCGCACCTCGGCGGGCTGAACCGCCCGCTGAACCGCCCGCCGACCCGTGGGCTCCCGTGCCGGTGACGGCGCGGGCCGGCGGCGTGATCGACAACGGCGTCGATCCGTCGGTCCGGCCCCTCCCGTCCGGCTCTGCCTTCCCGGCCCCTCCCGGCCCCTCTCGTCCGGCCCCTTCCGTCCGGTTTCCTCCGCACCGTCCGGGCAGGGCGTCAGGGTTCCGTTCGGGGCCGCGGCCCCCACCCGCAGCGGCGGGTCCGCCCGGTCCGGAGCGCAGTACGCTGAGCAGCACGGGAACCGGTACGTCCCCCGGCGGTGACGGGCTGCGACCAGCAGCCCCGATGGACCATCGGCCGCCGACCCGGCCCGGTCCCGCCGACCGGAAGGAGGACGCGATGACCATCTCCTGGGAGGACTTCCTCGCCCGTGTCGTGGAGTGCGGCGAGTACCGGGGCGAGGCGGAGGCGGACCACGCCGTCCGGGTCGTGCTCGGCCTGCTGGGCGAGCACCTGGTGGGCGCGGAGCGCGGCGAGCTCGCCGGGGCGCTGCCCGACACGTACGCCACGCTGCTCCGGGACGCCCGGCACGCCGCCGAGCCGCTGACCGCCGAGCGCTTCGTGGAGGCCGTGGCGGGCTGGATCGACGGTGCCACGACCGCGACCGCGCAGTGGGACATCGGGGCGGTGCTAAGCACCCTGGCCGAGCTCGTCCCGGGGGAACCGGTCGACCGGGTGATCGAGCAGCTGCCGGACGGCTACGACCTGCTCTTCGGTCACCCGCTGCCCGCGTGAGGACTTAGGGCGCCTGGGAGCCGCCGGTGGTGGCGCGGAACAGCTCGGCGCCCGGCCCGGTCAGCTCGACCGGCCCGGCGCCCGGGGGCAGGTAGGCCGAGGCGCCCCGGGGCAGGTCGAGGCCGGGGTGCCCGGGGGCGATCAGTCGGGCCCGGCCGGCGGTGCAGAGCAGGATCTGCGGGGTGGGCAGTTCGATCCGGACGGGGGCGGTCGACGGACGTAGCCGGGAGAGACGGAACTCCTCGGCGGGGGAAGGGAATTCGGCCTCGACGGCGGTCAGCGGGCGGGCTTCGAGAACGGCGGGCCCGGCGGCCCGGAAGTCGGTGACGGCCAGCAGCCCGGCCACGTCGACGTGCTTGCCGGTGAGCCCGCAGCGCAGCACGTTGTCCGAGTTGGCCATCAACTCGACGCCCACGCCCCGGAGGTACGCGTGCGGCACCCCGGCGGCGAGGTACAGCGCCTGGCCGGCGCCGAGCCGGACGTGGTTGAGCAGCAGTGCGGCGAGCAGGCCCGGGTCGCCGGGGTACTCCTCGGCGACCCGGGCGTAGGCCGCGCAGGTGTCCGCGAGGGGGCCGCCGGAGGCCGCGGTGCGGCGCAGCGCCCCGGTCACGGCGGCGAGTCGGGGAGCGTCGGCGGCCAGCGCCCGGCGCAGCAGCGCGGGCAGTGCCTCGGTGGCGGGCCGCTCGCGCAGGGCGGCCGCCCAGGGGGCGAGCACGCCGAGGGTGTCCAGCAGCCGGGCCGTGCCGGCCGCCGGGCGGAAGCCGCAGAGGGCTTCGAAGTCACCCAGGGCGCACAGCAGTTCGGGCTTGTGGGAGCGGTCCTTGTACACCCGCTCCGGGACGGTGAGCGGGATGCCCCGGGCCTGTTCGGCGGCGTACCCGGCCTCGGCCTGGGCGCGGGTCGGGTGGACTTGCAGGGAGAGCGCCCGGTCGGCGGCCAGCACCTTGAACAGGAAGGGCAGTTCCGGGCCGAACCGCCGTACGGTGTCCGGCCCGAGCAGGCCGTCCGGGTCGGCGGCGATCAGCGCGTCGAGCGCCCGGCCGCCGGCCCGGGAGGGTGCGGAGGGGTGGGCGCCCATCCACAGTTCGGCCTGCGGGGTGCCGTCGGGGGCGGTGCCGGTGAGGGCGGGGATGGCGGTGGGGGAGCCCCAGGGGTAGTGGCGGACCGGGTTGTGGAGCAGGGCGTAGGGCGGCATGCCAGGGGTCTCCCGGGGGCTGTCAGCGGCAGAGCGCGGCGGCGCCGATCAGCCCGGCGTCGGTGCCGAGCTCGGCGCGGCGCACGTCCAGGCCTCGGACGTAGGACAGGGCGGCGTAGCGGTCCAGGTGGCGGGCGAGCGGGGCGAACAGCACCTCCCCGGCGGTGGCGACGCCGCCACCGACCACCACCCGGTGGAGGTCGACCAGGGCGGCGGTGGCGGCGATCCCGGCGGCCAGCGCCTGGGCGGCCCGGTCGAAGGAGGCCAGCGCGATCGGGTCGCCCGCGGCGGCGGAGGCGGCCACGGCGCGGGCGGTGGCGTCCTCGCCGGGCGGGCGCCAGCCCTCGGCGAGGGCGCGGCGGGCGATCGCGGTGCCGCTGGCCAGGCCCTCCAGGCAGCCGCGGGAGCCGCACGGGCAGGGTTCGCCGTCCAGGTCGACGGTGATGTGGCCGAGGTGTCCGGCGTTGCCGCTGGGGCCGGGGCGGACGGCGCCGTCCAGCACCAGTCCGGCGCCGACGCCGGTGGACACCACCAGGCAGAGCGCGTTGGCGGCGCCCCGGGCGGCGCCCTGCCAGTGCTCGGCGGCGGCCATCGCGACGCCGTCGCCCGCCAGGCGGACCGGGAGTCCGGCCACGGCGGGGTGCGCGGCGACCTCGGCGACCAGCGGGAAGCCGCGCCAGCCGGGGATGTTGACCGGGCTGACGGTGCCGTCGGCGAGGTCGACCGGGCCGGCGCTGCCGATGCCGACGGCCGTCACGGCGGCCCAGTCGGGGGTGCCGGCCAGCTGGTCCAGCACCTTGTGCACCACGGCGAGCACGGCCGGGCCGGGCTCCCGGGCGGGGGTGGGCAGTTGCAGCCGGTGCCGCAGCCGGCCGGCGCCGTCGACCAGTGCCCCGGCGATCTTGGTGCCGCCGACGTCGACGGCGGCGAACAGGGGGGTGCGCGGCATGGCGGGCTCCAGGTGGGGTCGGCGGCGCCCCGGCCGGGCGGGCCGGGGCGCCTTCACCGTACGTCGGTCAGCGGGCGGCGCTGAGCCGCAGCGTGACCAGTTCGAACGGGCGCAGGGCCAGCTGCACCGCGCCGTCCTCGACCGTCACCTCGCCGCGGGTGCCGTCCCAGGGGCGTTCCAGCAGGTCGCAGGGGACGGCGCCGGCCAGCGGGAAGGAGGTGGTGAGCCGGCCCCGGGCGCGGCCGCCGCCGGCCTCGTAGACCCGGACGACCAGGTCGCCGCTGCGGTCGTCGGCGAGCTTGACGGCGCTGACGACCAGGGCGTCGTGGTCCACCTCGACCAGCGGCGCGACCTGCTCGGCGGTGCCGGTGACCCGGCGCGCGGGCAGGCCGATCCGGTAGCCCTCGCGGACGGCGTCGCCGATCGCGGCGCCGGGGACCAGCGCGTGCCGGAAGCGGTGCAGGCCCTGGTCGGTCTTCGGGTCGGGGAAGCGCGGGGCGCGCAGCAGCGAGAAGCGGACCGTGGTGGTGGTGCCGCCGTCGTCGGCGCGCACGGTGCGGGTGACGTCGTGGCCGTAGGTGGAGGCGGTCACCAGCGCGACGCCCCAGCCGGGCTCGTCCAGGTGGACGAAGCGGTGGTTGCAGGCCTCGAACTTGGCGGCGTCCCAGCTGGTGTTGGTGTGGGTGGGCCGGTAGAGGTGGCCGAACTGGGTCTCGGCGGCGTACCGCTCGGTGTGGACGTCGAGCGGGAAGGCGGCCTTGAGGAACTTCTCGGTCTCGTGCCAGTCGACCTCGGTGTCGATGTCGATGCGCTGCTCGCCCGCGTGCAGGGTGAGGGTCTGGACGACGGTGGAGGAGCCGAAGGAGCGGGCGATCCGGACCTCGGCCCGGCCGTCGGCGGCCGCGGCGGTGAGGGAGTCGATGCCGGTCAGGTCGGTGACGGTGTTGCGGTAGAACTGGTCCACGTCCCAGGCGTCCCACATGTTGGGGAAGTCGGGGTGCAGCTGGAGCAGGTTGGCCCGGCTGCCGGGGGCGACGGTCTCCCGGCCGGTGGCGAGCTCGACCACCGAGGTGATCAGGCCGTCGGCGTCGACCGCCACCTTCAGCAGGCCGTTGCCCAGGGTGAACCCGCCCCCGGGCCGCTCGACCGCCGTGCAGGGCGCCCCCGTGCCGACGGCGACGGCCGCGCCGCCCGCCGGGACGGCCGAGCGGGCGTGCGGAGCCGCGTTGAACACCAACTCCCGTCCACCGTCCGGCGATCCGGCCAGCGCCTGCTGGGCCGCGTTGATCAGCTCCTCCAACTCCCGGGCCAGCGCCGCGTAGGTGGCCTCGGCCTCGCGGTGCACCCAGGCGATCGAGGAGCCGGGCAGGATGTCGTGGAACTGGTGCAGCAGGACCGTCTTCCAGATCCGGTCCAGCTGCTCGTACGGGTACGCGTACGGCTGCTCGGCGCCGGTGCGCAACGCGGCCGTGGAGCACCAGAGTTCGGCCTCGCGCAGCAGGTTCTCGCTGCGCCGGTTGCCCTGCTTGGTCCGCGCCTGGCTGGTCAGGGTGGCCCGGTGCAGCTCCAGGTAGAGCTCGCCGACCCAGACCGGCGGGTTCGGGTACTCGGCCTCGGCCTTGGCGAAGAACTCGGCGGGGTTCTCCCAGCGGACGGTGGCCGAGCCCTCCAGGTCCCGCAGCCGGGCGGCCTTGCCGACCATCTCGCGGGTCGTCCCGCCGCCGCCGTCGCCCCAGCCGGTCGGGGCGATCGAGTGCCGGGCCACCCCCTTGTCCTTGAAGTTCCTCGCCGCGTGGGCGATCTCGCTGCCCTTCATGGAGCAGTTGTAGGTGTCCACGGGCGGGAAGTGGGTGAAGATGCGGGTCCCGTCGATGCCCTCCCAGAGGAAGGTGTGGTGCGGGAACCTGTTCACCTGGCTCCAGGAGATCTTCTGGGTCAGCAGCCACTTGGAGCCGGCGTTGCGGATGATCTGCGGCAGGCCGCCGGTGAAGCCGAAGGTGTCGGGCAGCCAGGCCTCGTGGTTCTCGACCCCGAACTCCTCCAGGAAGAACCGCTTGCCGTGCACGAACTGCCGGGCCATCGCCTCCGAGCTCGGCATGTTGGTGTCGGACTCCACCCACATGCCGCCGGCCGGGACGAACCGGCCCTCGGCGACCGCCTTGCGCACCCGGGCGTACACCTCCGGGCGGTGCTCCTTGATCCAGGCGTACTGCTGCGCCTGGGACATGGTGTAGCGGAACTCCGGCTCGTCCTCCAGCAGTGCGGTCATGTTGGCGGTGGTCCGGGCCACCTTGCGCACCGTCTCGCGCAGCGGCCACAGCCAGGCGGAGTCGATGTGGGCGTGGCCGATCGCGCTGATCCGGTGCGCGGACGGCACGGCGGGCGCGGCCAGGACGGCGGTCAGCTCCGAACGGGCCGCGGCGGCGCTGCCGTTGACGTCCTGGAGGTCGATCGCGTCCAGCGCGCGCTCGACCGCGCGCAGCACCTCCCAGCGGCGGGCGCCGTCCACCGGGAGCTCGGCCATCAGCTCGCCGAGCACCTCCAGGTCCAGCGACAGCTGCCAGACGGTGTCGTCGAAGACGGCGAGGTCCATCCGGGCGAGCTTGTACTGCGGGCGGTCGCCGGCCGTCTCCTTGTCGCCCAACTCGGTGGGCAGAAAGGGGTGGTAGTCCAGGATCACCGGGTTGGCGGCGGCCTCGACGTGCAGCAGCACCTGCTCGCCGCCGGCCGCCGGGGCGGCGATCCGCACCCACTGGTTGCGCGGGTTGAGGCCCTTCACCGGGCTGCCGTCCGGGCGGTAGACCAGGCCCTCGCACTGGAAGCCGGGCATGTTGGCGTCGAAGCCGAGGTCGATCAGCGCCTCGACCGTCCGGCCGGCCCAGGCCCGCGGCACCGTGCCGGACACCGTCAGCCAACTGGTGCCCCAGGGCGCGCCCCAGGCGTCGCCGACGGCGATCGGGGTGCGCGGCGCGGCCAGGCCCTCGGCGACCGGGACGGGCTCGCCGGGGGCGGTCCAGATGCCGACCTCCAGCGGGACGGACTCCGGGTAGACGGCCGGGAGGATGCGCTCCTCCAGGACGCGCTTGAGGCGGGACTCGACGAGGGTGCGGTCATCGTGCATGTCGGCAGGCTCCGTTGCGTGCGGGAGGGCGGTTGCAGAGGCGGGCGGTGTGGCGGGCGGTGGCGGGGGAGGCCGGTCGGGAGGGCGGCGGCTACGGAGAACGTACGTCGGCGGGGTCGACCACCTCGGTGATGCCGCGCGCGGCCAGGTGCGCCGCGTCCCCGGCGCGTTCGGCGAGCACGGTGGTCGGGCGGGCGCCGGCCTCGGCGAGGCGCATGAAGGCCTCGTACACCGGCCCGCCGGGGCCGCAGTCCGCGCGGCGCGGGGAGGTGACCTCGCCGCCGGTGGCGACCACCACGGCGGTGCTGCGCGGCTTGGGCGGCTGCCAGCCGCGACGGGCCTCGGCGGCGACCTCGGCGAGCCGGGCGCCGGCCGGCTTGACCGCCCGGTCGGTGGTCAACAGGCCGAGGCTGTACTCCAGTTCGGGGAAGTCGGCGAGCGAGCGGTCCACGTCGTGGGAGCACCACCAGGTGACGCCCCAGAGGTCCGGGCAGTCCAGCACGGCCTCGACGGTGGCGGCGGTGAACCGGGCCGCGTCGGCGGCGGTGATGTGCGGGGCGGGCGCGCCGACCTCCTGCAGCCAGACCGGGCGGGCCGGGTCGTCGGCCCAGGCCTTGGACAGCTCGACCAGGTACGCGGCGTGCTGGGCGGTGGCGGTGGAGTGGGCGCCGTAGCGCTGGGCGGTGCCGTTGAAGACCCAGGAGTGCACGGCGGTGGCGCCGCCGAGGCGGGCCGAGTGCCAGGGCGTGAAGGGGTGTTCGTCCAGGTACCAGGCCGCGTCGTAGGAGGCGTGCAGGTGCAGCCGCCCGGGCGCGCCGTCCTCGCAGGCGGCGAGCATCCGGCGCAGCCAGGACTCGGCCTCTGCGGGGGTGCACCGGTCCGGGTCGGGGTGCGGGGCGCCGGAGAACTGGTTGATCTCGTTGCCGAGCGTCATCCCGAGGAAGTTCGGCCGTTCGCGCAGCGCCCCGGCGAGGGTGCGCAGGTAGGCGGCCTGGCCGTGCAGGACCTCAGGGTCGGTGAACAGGTTGCGGCGGTGCCAGGTCCGCGTCCAGGCGGGCAGGAAGTCGAAGCTGGACAGGTGGCCCTGGAGGCCGTCCACCGCGACGTCCAGGCCGCGTTCGCCGGCCGCGTCGACGAGTGCGGTCAGCTGTTCGACGGCGCGCGGGCGGATCAGGGTGCGGTTGGGCTGGAACAGCGGCCAGAGCGGGAAGACCCGGACGTGGTCCAGGCCGAGGGCGGCGACCGAGTCGAGGTCGGCGCGCACGGCGTCCAGGTCGAAGTCCAGCCAGTGGTGGAACCAGCCCTTGCTGGGGGTGTAGTTGACGCCGAAGCGCGGGGCCTGCGGGGTGGCGGAAACGGTGGTCACGGGTGGGCTACCTCAACTGGGTCGGGGCGTACGGACGGTGTTGTCGTCCTCGGGGCTCAGCCCTTGACGGCTCCCTCCTCGACGCCCTGGAAGAAGAAGCGCTGGCAGACGGCGAACACCACGACGATCGGCAGGAAGGCGATCATGGTGCCGGCCGCGATCAGCCGGGGGTTGGCGGAGAAGGTGCCGTTGAGGTACTGGAGCCCGACGGTCAGGGTGTACTTCTGCGGGTCGTTGAGCACGATCAGCGGCCAGAGGAAGTCGTCCCAGGCGCCGATGAAGGTGAAGATGACGATCACGCTGAGCATGCCGCGCACGTTCGGCAGGCCGATGTGCCACAGCCGCTGCCACACGTTGGCGCCGTCCACCAGCGCCGCCTGGTCGAGTTCGGCCGGCACGGCGGCGAAGGCGGTGCGCATCAGCAGGACGTTGAGCATCGCGATCGCCCCGGGCAGGGCCACCCCGGCCAGGCTGTCGGCCAGGCCGAGGCCGCGCACCAGGACGTACTGGGAGACGATGGTGACCTCGCCGGGCAGCACCAGGGTGGCCAGGAAGAGGCCGAGGACCAGCCGGGCGCCGCGGAACCGCAGCCGGGCGAGGGCGTAGCCGGCCAGGGTGCAGCCGACCACGTTGCCGGTGATGCAGACGGCCGCGACGGTCAGCGAGTTGAGGGCGTACGTCCACACCGGGATGGTGTCGGCGACGGTGCCGAAGTTGCCCAGGGTGGGCTGGTCGGGCAGGAAGCTCGGGGTGCGGGTGTAGACGTCCTCGGTGGGGCCCTTGAGGGCGGTGGACAGCTGCCAGAGGAAGGGGCCGATCACCAGCAGCAGGACGAGCAGCAGGAGCAGGTAGCGGGCGGCGGTCTGCCCGCGGGAGGGGGTGTTGAAGCCGCGGGCGGGCCCGGTGCGGCGGGTGGGTTCGGAGCTGCGGGTGGGTTCGGGGCTGAGGGTGGGTTCGGAGCCGAGGGTGGTCACGGGTTCAGGCCGCCTTCCGGTTCAGCCGCATCAGGAACAGCATCGGGCCGAGGGTGACCACGAACAGCAGCAGGCTGAGCGCGGAGGCGTAGCCCAGGTGGCCGTTGAAGCCGCGGCTGTACATCTGGATCAGCATCACCACCGACATGTCGCGGCCGCCGGGGCCGCCCAGCCCGTTGGAGAGCACGTACAGCTCGGAGAAGACGCGCAGCGAACTCACCGAGATGAGCGCGGAGATGAGCACCATGGTCGGGCGCACCCCCGGCAGGGTGATGTGCCAGAAGCGGCGCAGCGGGTTCGCGCCGTCCACGGCCGCCGCCTCGTGCAGCTCGTGCGGGACGTTGGCGAGGGCGGAGAGGTAGATGACCATGTAGTAGCCGAGCCCCTTCCAGACGGTCAGGGCGATCGCGCTGAACAGCAGCAGCCAGCGGTCGGTGAGGAAGGGGACCGGGGAGTCGGCCAGGCCGCCCTCCTGGAGCAGGCCGTTGACCAGGCCCCGGTCGTCCAGCACCCAGCCCCAGATCAGCGCCACCACGACGGCGGAGGCGATCACCGGGGTGTAGAAGGCGGTGCGGAAGAAGGTGATGCCGGGGATCCGGCGTTGGACCAGCAGGGCGAGCAGCAGTGGCAGAACGGTCAGCAGGGGGAGGCAGACCAGCATGAACACGATGCTGTTGAGCAGGGCGTCGGCGAGCTGGGTGTCGTCCAGCAGCCGGCCGTAGTTCTCCAGGCCGGTGAACCGGCCGCCGCCGATGGGCTTGGCGTTGGTGAACGAGAGGATCACCGTGTTGACGGCCGGCCAGAGGTTGAACACGGCCAGCCAGAGTATCGCGGGGCCGGCGAGCAGCCAGGGAGTGAACCAGCGCCGGTGGGTCATGCGGATGCCTTCCTGGGGCTGGGCCTTCCGGGGCCCGGGGCGGTGCGGGCCCCGGGAAACGTACGAGACCCGGGGCGGCGGGTGTGGGGGAGGACCCGCCGCTTCGCCAGTGGGTGGGGACGGGACTGCGGGACTGTGGGACTTCGGGACTTCGGGACTTCGGGACTTCGGGCGGCGTGGGGTCAGCCCTTGAGCAGCTTGTCGCACTGCTCCACGGCGGTGTCCAGGGCCTGCTTGGAGCTGGTCTGGCCGCTGATGGCGAGGGCGAACTGCTGCTTGACGACGGTGCCCATGGCGTCGTCCACCTCGACCGGCTGGATCAGCTCGGCCTTGGCCAGCGAGGTGAAGGCGATCACCTTGGCGTCGCCCGCGTTGGTGCCGTCGCTCTTGCTGAAGAACGGGTCGTTCGCGGAGGCCTTGGTGGACGGGAAGACGCTGGTCAGGTGAGCGAAGGCGGCCTGGTTCTCCGGGCTGGTGACCCAGCGGGCCAGGGCGACCGCGGCGGCCGGGTTCTTGGTGTTCTTCGGGATGGACAGGCCCTGGACGTACAGCGGCGGGGTGCCCATCGCGGGGGAGGGGACGACCTTGGGCGCCAGGGTGGGGTTGTCGGTGGCGAGGCTGGTGATGAAGTTGCCGCCGCCGGTGGTCCAGGCCGCGGTGCCGGCGCTGAACAGCTTGGAGTTGCCGGCGTAGGTGTCGGTGAGCACCCCGTTCGGCATCAGGCCCTCCTTGAAGGCGTCGCGGTACTTGTCGAGCAGTGCGGCGGCCTCCGGGGTGTTGAAGGTGAAGGACTTGCCGTCGTCGGCCATGATCTTGACGCCGATGTTGTAGAGGTCGCCGAGGCCGGGCTTGCGGCTCATCAGGTAGGCCTGGCCGCCGGACTTCTCCTTCATCACCCGGGCCTGGGCGATCAGCTCGTCCAGGCTGGTCGGGGGCTTCTTCGGGTCCAGGCCGTTCTTCGTGAGGAGGTCGGAACTCCAGTAGTTCACGTCGGTGTTGAGGTACCAGGGGTAGCCGAAGGTGCCCTGGTAGCCGTGGTAGCGGTAGGCGCCCACGCCGCCGGCCACGTACTCGTCCGCGAGCTTGGGATCGGCCTTGGCGACGTCCAGCAGGACGTCCTTCTTGGCGAGCGGGAAGGCGAAGTCCGGCGGGAGGTTGACCACGTCGGGCAGGGTGCCGGAGGCGGCCTGGCTGAGCACCTTGTCGGCGTAGCCCTCGCCGGGCTGGTCCAGCCAGTCGACCTCGACGCCGGGGTACTTCTTCTTGAAGCCGTCGATCACGCCCTGCATGTAGTCGGTGAACTTCGGCTTGAGCGCCCAGGTCTGGATCGAGACCTTGCCCTTGACCTCACCGGTGGCGGCCGCACTCGCCACGTTGTCGCTGCTCTTGGTGTCTCCGGAGCCGAGTCCGCAGCCGGTGAGGGCCGCCGCGGTGAGGGCCGTGGTGGTCAGTGCCGCCCAGATTCTTCGCATGAGGGTCTCCCGGTGGTCCTGGGTTCTGGGATGGGTGGTGGTGTTCAGAACCTGCTTAACTAAACCGGTCTAGCTCTGGCAGGGACTATGCTCCCGCCTAAACTTGACTGTCAAGAGAGGAGTCGGATCCTGTGGGCAGACCGACGATCGCCGACATCGCGCGCCAGGCCGGCGTCTCCAAGGGCGCGGTCTCCTTCGCGCTCAACGGCCGCCCCGGTGTCAGCGAGGCGACCAGGGACCGGATCCTGCGGGTCGCCGAGGAGATGAACTGGCGCCCGCACAGCGCCGCCCGCGCCCTCGGCGGCGCCCGTTCCGACGCCGTCGGCCTGGTGATCGCCCGCCCGGCCCGCACCATCGGCGTCGAGCCGTTTTTCAGTCAACTGCTCTCCGGCCTCCAGGCCGTGCTGTCGGCCAGCTCGGTCGCCCTGCACCTGATGGTGGTCGAGGACACCGCCGCCGAGATCGAGGTCTACCGGCGCTGGGCGTCCGAGCATCGGGTGGACGGCTTCATCCTGGTGGACCTCCAGGTCAAGGACCCGCGGCTGCCCGTCCTGGACGAACTCGGGCTGCCCGCCGTCGTCCTGGGCGGGCCCGGCAAGGGCGGCAACCAGCTGCGGATCTGGGCCGACGACCGGGAGGCGATGCTCTCCATCGTCGACTACCTGGCCGCCATCGGGCACCGCCGGATCGCCCACCTCGCCGGGCTGCCGCACTTCCAGCACACCCAGCGCCGGATCCGCGCGCTGCGCGACGCCTCGCGCCGGCTCGGTCTGGAGGAGGCGCTGTCGGTGCCCACCGATTTCAGCGACGCCGAGGGCGCGGCGGCCACCCGCACCCTGCTCTCCCGGCCCGGGCGGCCCACCGCGATCGTCTACGACAGCGACGTGATGGCCGTCGCCGGGCTGGGCGTGGCCGGGGAGATGGGCGTCTCGGTACCCGGGGAGCTGTCCATCGTCTCCTTCGACGACTCGGTGCTCGCCCGGATCGTCCACCCGCCGCTGACCGCGCTCAGCCGGGACACCTTCGCGCTCGGCGAGCAGGTCGCGCGCAGCCTGCTGGAGGCCCTGGACGGTGCCGGGCCCGGCCGGGACCTCCAGATGCCGACGCCCCGGCTGACCGTGCGGGAGTCCACCTCGCCACCGGGCGGCGGTTCCTGACCCCGTCGGGTGGTTGTTGTCCGGGTCGTTGACACCCGTTCTGAACCGGTTTAGCCTCGCTGCGCCGAGAGGGTCCGCTCCTGCTGCCCGCTCCTCCGGCCTCCGGCTCCCCTCGGTTCAGCACCGGCACGCCCGCATGCGGCCGGCCTCCGTCCGCGACGGCGGCCCGCCCCCACCCCTCCGCCCGATCGGAGCTCCCGCATGTCACGACGCCTACCCCTGCTGCTCAGCGCGGTCCTCGCGACCGCCGCACTCACCGCCACCCCCTCCGCCTGGGCCGCACCCGTGACGGCCGCCGCGCCGCCCCCCACGGCCACCGCCGGCGCGGGCAGCCAGCCGTACGCCTCCTACTGGTACCCCAGCACGATCCTCAACTGGGACCCGGCCACCGACCCGGACGCCCGGTTCAACCGCTCCCGCGTCCCGCTCCAGCCCCGCACCAGCGACCCGGCCCTGGCCGCCAACACCAACGCCCGTGCCGGGGAGGGGAAGATCGCCTCGCTGGTCTCCTTCGGCCCCACCTCCAACAACCCCTCCCAGGGCTCCGCCGACCCCAACTACTACGCCTTCGGCTACTGGCAGTACGTCGACAAGCTGGTGTTCTGGGGCGGCTCGGCCGGCGAGGGCCTGATCCTCGCGCCCAACCCGACGGTGATCGACGCCGCCCACCGCAACGGCGTCAAGGTCTACGGCACCGTCTTCTTCCCGCCCGCCGCGTACGGCGGCCAGCTCCAGTGGGTGCGCGACTTCGTCCAGAAGTCCGGCAACCGCTACCCCGTCGCCGACAAACTCGCCCAGGCCGCCCAGTACTACGGCTTCGACGGCTGGTTCATCAACCAGGAGACCGGCGGCGGTGATGCGGGCCTGGCCACCGAGCTGCGCAACCTGATGCAGTACACCAAGGCACAGAGCGGCACCGAGTTCATGTGGTACGACGCGATGACCACCTCCGGTGCGGTCGACTGGCAGAACGCCCTCACCACCGCCAACTCGCCCTTCCTGCAAGACGGTCCGAAGAGAACCTCGGACTCGATGTTCCTCAACTTCGGCTGGACGTCCGACGGCCTGGACTCCTCCCGCACCCTGGCCCGGCAACTCGGCCGCAGCGAGTACGAGTTGTACTCCGGCATCGACACCGAGGCGAATGGCTACAACACCTCCGTGGACTGGAACACGCTGTTCCCGTCCGGGCAGCCGCACACCACCTCCCTCGGTCTCTACCGCCCCGAGTGGACCTGGAAGTCCGCCACCGACCGGTCCGACTTCTACGCCAAGGACGCCCGCTACTGGGTCGGCGCCGCCAACGACCCGTCCAAGGTCGACCTCTCCACCGGGTGGCCCGGCCTGGCGGGCTACGTCGCCGAATCCTCGCCGATCACCGCCAAGCCCTTCGTCACCAACTTCGACACCGGCCAGGGCGACTTCTACAACGCGGCCGGCACCAGGGTCGCCACCGGCGGCTGGAACAACCTCTCGCTGCAGGACGTCCCGCCGACCTACCGCTGGGTCGTCGACTCCACCGGCAGCAGGCTCAGCCCGTCCGTCGACTTCACCGACGCCTACCAGGGCGGCTCCTCGCTGCGGCTGACCGGCACCCTGGACGCCACCAACACCGTACGGCTCTACCAGACCCGGCTGCCGGTCGCCGCGAACAGCAAGCTCGACCTGGTGGTCAAGACCCCGGCCGCCGGCCCGACCAAGCTCAAGGCCGCGGTCTCCTTCACCGACGCCCCGGGCAGCTTCACCACCGTGGACGTCGGCAACAACACCGGGACGGGCTGGGAGCGGCACACCCTCGACCTCTCCCGGTACGCCGGCCGCACCATCGCCCAGCTCGCGCTCCAGGTCACCGGCAACGACCCGACCTACGACCTGCGGGTCGGCCAAGTCGCCCTCTACGACGGAACGGTGGAGACCCCGGCCGCGCCGGGCGGGCTGACCGTGCTCGGCGCGAGCGACGTGACGGCCGGCGTGAGCCAGTCGCTGCGGCTGTCCTGGACGGCGGCCCCCGGCGGCAACGTCCACCACTACGAGGTCTACCGGCGCAACCCGGACGGCAGCCGGACCTTCCTGGGGGCCACCCCCAACGACGCCTACTACGTCGGCCGGTTGGACCGGGCGGGCACCGAGGCCGCCACCACGCTGGACGTGGAAGCGGTCTCCACCACCTACGGGCACTCGGCCGTCGCCTCCACCACCGTGGGCTGGAACGGCACCCCGCCGACGGGCTCGACGAACCTCGCGCTCAACCGCCCCGCCACCGCCTCCGGGCAGTGCAACGCCAACGAGGGCCCGGCCAAGGCCGTCAACGGGAGCGTCAACGGCGGCACGAGTGACAAGTGGTGCACGCTCACGGGCGCCAAGTGGCTGGAGGTGGACCTCGGTTCGGCGAAGAAGCTGAACAGGTTCGTGGTCGAGCACGCCCAGGCGGGCGGCGAGAGCGCCGCCTACAACACCCGGGACTTCTCCGTCCAGACCCGGGCGAAGAGCACCGACCCGTGGACGACGGTCGCCACCGTGACCGGCAACACCGCCGGCACCACCACCCATCCGGTGGACACCACCGCGCGCTACGTCCGGCTGGTCGTCACCAAGCCCACCCAGAACGGCGATCCGGCCGCCCGCATCTACGAGTTCGAGGCCTGGGGCCAGTAGGGCCCCGGCCCCTCCGTACTGAAAGGACCACCCCGTGCCGGTCACCACCATCACCGCCGTCGAGAGCACCGACCTGTTCGTCGGCCCCGAGGACGCCCCGCGCCAGATCCTGCGGGTGACGGTCGAGGGGCCGGCCGCCCCGATCACCGTCAGCGGGACGGGCGTCCGTGGCGAGGCGACCGGCACGGGGCCGGTCGACGTCCCCCTGGAGATCACCGGAGCGGCCGTCGGTGTCCAACTGCCCGTCACCGTACGGGCGGAAGAGAGCGAGGCGACCGGCGTCGTCGAGGTCGCCGAGCCCGGCTGGACGATGTTCCTGGTCTCCCACTTCCACTACGACCCGGTCTGGTGGAACACCCAGGCCGCCTACACCTCGCCGTGGGAGCTGCTCGGCGCCGACGCCACCACCCGGCCGCTCTGGGAGCGCAACGGCTTCGCCCTCGTCGACGCCCACCTCGACCTGGCCCTGCGGGACCCGCTGTACAAGTTCGTGCTGGCCGAGGTCGACTACCTGAAACCGTACTTCGACCAGCACCCGGAGCGGCGCGCGGTGCTCCGGACGCTGCTGGAGCGCGGGCAGGTCGAGCTCGTCGGCGGCACCTACAACGAGCCCAACACCAACCTCACCGGCGCCGAGACGACCATCCGCAACATCGTCCACGGCATCGGCTACCAGCGCGACATCCTCGGCGGCGACCCGCGGACCGCCTGGCAGCTCGACGTGTTCGGCCACGACCCGCAGTTCCCCGGTCACCTCGCCGCGGCCGGACTGACCGGCAGCGCGTGGGCCCGCGGGCCGTTCCACCAGTGGGGCCCGATCCAGAAGAACTTCCGCCAGGGCAAGGACGACGCCCGGGTGATGCAGTTCCCCAGCGAGTTCGAGTGGATCGCCCCCGGCGGCGAGGGCGTGCTCACCCACTACATGCCGCACCACTACTCGGCCGGCTGGTGGATGGACTCCTCGCCCGACCTCGCCGCCGCCGAACAGGCCGTGTACGAGCTGTACCGCAAGCTCAAGCCGGTCGGCGCGACGAAGAACCTGCTGCTGCCGGTGGGCACGGACTACACCCCGCCGAACAAGTGGGTCACCGCGATCCACCGCTCCTGGGCCGAGAAGTACCTGTGGCCCCGCTTCGTCTGCGCCACCCCGCGCGACTTCCTGGACGCCGTCCGGGCCGAACTCGCCGCCACCGGGCGCCGGCCCAGCCCGCAGACCCGCGACATGAACCCGGTGTACACCGGCAAGGACGTCTCCTACATCGACACCAAGCAGGCCCAACGGGCGGGCGAGGTCGCGGCGGTGGACGCGGAGAAGCTCGCCGCGCTGGCCGTCGTCAACGGGCTCGGGGCCCACCCCGCCGCCGCGCTCGACAAGGTGTGGCGCCAACTCGCCTACGGGGCGCACCACGACGCGATCACGGGGAGCGAGTCCGACCAGGTGTACCTGGACCTGCTGGGCGGCTGGCGGGAGGCGTACGACCTGGCGTCGGCCGTCCGGGATTCGGCGCTGGACGCGCTGACGGCGCGGATCGCCACGGCGGGCGTCGGCTCGGCTCTGGTGGTGACCAACACGCTGTCCTTCGACCGGACGGACCTGGTGTCGGTCGAACTCCCCTCCGGTGCGGGCCCGGTGCGGATCCTGGACGAGGCGGGCACGGCGGTGCCAAGCACCGTCGACCGGGGAATGCTGCGCTTCCTGGCCGCCGACGTTCCCGCGCTCGGCTGGCGCACCTGGCGGCTGGTGGACGGCGAGCCCTCGGCCCCGGCCTGGGTCGAGGCCGAGGGTGCAGTGATCACCAACGAGCGGTACCGGGTGACGGCCGACCCGGCGCGTGGCGGCGGTCTCCGCTCGGTGTACGACCTGCTGCACGAACGGGAGTTGATCCAGGACGGCCGGATCGGCAACGAACTGCGGGTGTACGAGGAGTACCCGCAGCACCCCGACTTCGGCGAGGGCCCGTGGCACCTGGTGCCGAGCGGGCCGGTGGTCGGCTCCGGGGATCGCGCCGGCTCCGTACGCCGCGAGACCGGCCCGCTCGGCGAGCGGCTGGTGATCGCCGGGACGGTCGACGGCCTGCGCTACGAGCAGACGGTCACGCTGTGGCGCGGACTGGACCGGGTCGACTGCCGCACCAGGGCGGTCGACTACTCCGGCGCCGACCGGCTGCTGCGACTGCGCTTCCCGGTGGACGTCCCCGGCGGGCTGCCGGTCAGCGAGGTCGCCGGGGCGGTCGTCGGGCGCGGCTTCGCGCTGCCGGACGTGGACTCGGCGGAGGCGCCGTGGACGCTGGACAACCCGGCCAACACCTGGTTCGGGCTGGGCGCCACCGCACGGGTGGAGCTCACCGACCCGGCGGGGGCGGTCACCGGCTCGCGCGCGCTCGGCGTGGCCGAGGTGGTCGTGCCGACGCTGGACGAAGCCGCCGACGCCCGCCCGCTGGTGGTCGCACTCGCCCGGGTCGGGGTCACCGCCACCACCTCGGGGGCGGACTGGGCGCGGTACGGCTGGCTGGACGTCGACTCCAACCTGCCGGACTTCCGGATCGTCGTCGGCGGCCCGGACGTCAACCAGGCGGCACGGGAGTTGATCGAGCGCTCGGGCGAGGAGTACGCGGCCGCACTCAAGGCGCACGGCGCGGTGTGGGTGCCCGCGCTGACACCGCTCACCGAGGTGTGGCGGCCCGACGCGGACCTGCGGGACCTGCGCTCCCTGCCCGCGCTGGTGGTCGCCGATGTGCCGGCCCTGGTGGACGACCTCGCCGACGCCCGGATCACCGCCGTCTGCCCGGCGTCGGTGACGGACGAACTCGCCGACCACACCGTGGCATTGCTCAGCTTCGGCCTGCCCGGATTCGCGGTGGACACCACCGGCGCGCTGCACCTGTCGCTGATGCGCTCCTGCACCGGCTGGCCGTCCGGGGTGTGGATCGACCCGCCCCGGCGCACCCTGCCCGACGGCACCTCCTTCCAACTCCAGCACTGGACACACGAGTTCAGCTATGCCCTGGTCGGCGGCGACGGCGACTGGCGGGCGCAGACGCTGCCCGCGCAGGGCCAGGAGTTCAACCACCCGCTGTACGCGCGGATCGTGGCCGCGCCGCAGGACGGGCCGCTGCCCGCCACCCTGTCCTGGCTGCGGGTCGAGCCGCAGCGCGAGGTGCTGCTCGGCGCGCTCAAGCCGGCCGGGAACCCGATCGCCCACGGCTCGGCGGCGCCCGTCCGGCCCGAGCTGACCGTGCGGCTGGTCGAATCCACCGGCCTCGGGCGGACGGCCGGGCTGGGTGGCGCACTCGGGCTGACCGACCTGCGCGCGGCCGACCTGCTGGAGCGCCCGCTCGGCCCGGCCGGGCTCGACCTGCCCGGCTCGATGATCGCCACCCTGCTCGCCGCGCCCAGCGTCTCGGCCCGGCCCGGGGGTGCGGTGCTCGGCCCGGTCGCCGAACCCGCCCAGCCCGTCCACGCCCGCTACTGGCTGCACAACCGCGGCCCCGCCCCGCTCGGCTACCTGCCGGTGTCGGTCGGCGCCTCGCCCGGGCTGCTGCGGACGACGGGGGAGCCGGTGACGCTCTCGGTCGCCCTCTCCTCCCAGCTGCGGGACGCCGCCGTCGAGGGCACGGCCGTGGTGCTGCCCCCGGAGGGGTGGGCGACCAGCCTCGGCAGCCGCCCGTACCGGCTCGCCCCCGACGGCCACCTGCGCTTCCCGGTCACCCTCACCCCGCCGGCGGACACCCGGCCCGGGCTGCACTTCGCCGCCGTCCGGATCGAACACGACGGGCAGCAGGTCGAGGACGTGGTCACCATCGCCGTCGGCGACCTCCCCGAGCTGCTGCCCGTCCCCGGCCACGCGCCCGAGGACTGGACGGCCGCCCAGGGCACCAAGGCCGCGACCGGCCGGGACACCGGGCTGTCCGCGGAGGTATCGCACCAGACCCTGCGCGTGGCCCCCGGCGGCCGGGGCGTGCTCGGGCTCACCCTCACCAACCGGACGCGCGGCGAGATCCGGGGCGAGCTGCAACTGGTCTCGCCCTGGGGGACGTGGGAGGCCATCGCCGAGCCGGTGCGCGGGTTCACCGCCCCGGCCGACGCCGCCGTCACCGTCGAGTTCGCCGTCACTGCGCCCGAGTCCCTCGACCCGGGCGCGTACTGGGCCCTCGCCAAGGTCATGTGGTTCGGCCGCTGCCAGTACGCCCCCACCGTCGCCCTGGTGGTGGAGGCATGACCCTCGGCCTGCTCGACGGACGCCCCCTCCCGCGCGCCGCCCTGGACGCCCGCCTCGCCGCCCTGCGGGGCGGTCCGCGCTCCACCGCCCTTCCCCTGCCGGGCAGTTCGGAGGACCGCCAGCTCACCCGGTGGGTCGCCCAGGTACTGCTGACCGAGGCCCTCTGCGAGACGGTCGCCGCCGAACGCGGCCTGCCCGTCTCCGGGGACGGCCCGGCCCGCCTCGACCAACAGGCCGCCGTCGAACTCGGCTCCATCACGGCGGCCGCCTACGAGGGCAGCGCGGCAGTCCGCGCCGTCTACGCGGCCGTGACCGCCGACATCGAGCCGTCCGCCGCCGACCTCGCCCGCTACCGCACCATGACCGCCCGCCCACCGGCCACCCGCTGGCACCTCGCCCTCCCCGACGGCGGCTTCGAAGCCGACCCCGACACCCTCCCGGAGGCCCTCGCCGAGGCGCTTCGCGCATCCCCGCCGGGCGAGTGGGTCACCGTCGGCCCCTGGACGGCGATGCTCCTCGCCACTCTCACCGTCCCGCAGAACCCCGACCCCACCCCGGCAATCCGGGAAGCCGCACGAAGGGCGGAGTTCGTCCGCTGGCTCGACCATGAACGCGCCCAACGCCTCACCCTGGTCGAGGGATTGGAGCACCCCGGCGACCCCGCTCAGCCCGACAACCACCACCGCCACTGACCAGCCGGGTCGAAGCCCCTGTCGCGCCCGGCCCCCGGGCGCGACAGGGGGGCTTCGTTAGGCTGCCGCCATGATTCGTGCAGTGGTGTTCGATGGCGGCGAGTGCTTGGTGGACGAGACCCGGGAGTACGGCACCTGGGCGGATTGGCTGGGCGTACCTCGGCACACCTTCGTCGCGCAGTTCGGCGCCGTGATCGCGCAGGGCCGCGACCGGATGCTGTTGTCGTCGGCGTGACGCAGTCTGTGCAGGGAACGTGGGCGGCCTCCGGTCCGCCCCGTGCGGCCGGCCCTCACGGTGCCCGGCGGTCACCGGCCCTGCGCAGCGGCCAGCTGACTGTCCCGTTGTCGTACGGTGGCCGGACCGGACCGGAGCGGCGTGTGGGCGTTCGCCCGGCGGTCGAGAGGGAGCAGCGAGATGCGGGAACTCACGTACGGCGACGTCAAGGCCGCCACTGAGCGGATCGGCGGGCGGGTGCGCCCCGTCGCCGTGGCGGCGGTGGAGCCGTCCGCCGAGCAGCCCGGCGAGGTGTGGCTGGCGCTGGAGTACATGCAGCACACCGGGTCGTTCAAGGCCCGTGGTGCGCAGAACTTCCTCCGGGCCCACGGCGAGGCCGGCACCCTGCCGGACGCGGGGGTGACCATCGCCTCCGGCGGGAACGCCGGGCTGGCGTGTGCCTGGGCGGCGCGGCAACTGGGAGTGCGGGCGACGGTGTTCGTGCCGGCCACGGCGCCGGCGGTGAAGGTGTCCAAGTTGCGCGGCTACGGCGCCGATGTGCGGCTGGTGGGCACGGAGTACGCGGAGGCCCAGGCGGCCTGTGCGGAGTTCGCGGCGGTCGGCGGCGCGCTGGCGGCGCACGCGTACGACCACCCGCTGATCGCGGCCGGGGCGGGCACGCTGCTGGAGGAGATCCGGGACCGGATCCCGGGCCTGGACACCGTGGTGGTCGCGGTGGGTGGCGGCGGGCTGTTCGCGGGGGTCGCCACGGCGGCCCGGGAGCACGGCGTCCGGACGGTCGCGGTGGAGCCGGAGAACAGCCGGGCGCTGAACGCCGCGCTGGCGGCGGGCCACCCGGTCGACGTGCCGGTGGACTCGGTCGCCGCCGACTCGCTCGGGGCCCGGCGGGTCTCGGCCACGGCCCTGGGCGTCGCCCAACTGGGCGGTGTGCGGAGCGTGTTGGTGCCGGACGACGGGATCGTCCGCGCACGCCGGGCGCTGTGGGAGGACCGCCGGGTGGCCGTCGAGCACGGCGCCGCCACCGCCCTGGCGGCCCTGGGCGGTGACGGCGGCGACCACGACGGCGGCTACCGGCCCGAGCCCGGTGAGAAGGTCTGCGTGGTGCTGTGCGGGGCCAACACGGACCCGTCCGACCTGGTCCCGCCCGCGTCGTGACGTCGTGACGCGGCTCCGGCCGGGCGGCTAGCGGGCGCGGCGCTGGGGGGCTCCCAGGTGGGTGAGGACGGCGAGGACGCGCCGGTCGCCGCTGTCCTCGGGCGGCAGGTCGAGTTTCAGGAAGATGTTCCCGACGTGCTTGTGCACGGCCCGCTCGGTGACCACGAGGCGACCGGCGATCTCGGAGTTCCCGTACCCCTGGGCCATCAGCGCGAGGACCTCGCGTTCGCGCTCGGTGAGCCGGGACAGCGGGTCGGTGCGCGTCGCGAGCAGCTGCCGGACCACGTCCGGGTCCAGCGCCGTGCCGCCGGCCGCGACCCGGTGGAGCGCGTCGAGGAAGTCGTCGACCCGGGCGACCCGGTCCTTGAGCAGGTAGCCGACGCCGGTGCCGTCGGCGAGCAGCTCCCGGGCGTAGGTGTCCTCGACGTACTGGGAGAGCACGAGGATCGGCAGCCCGGGGACGCGCTCCCGGGCGTGCAGCGCGGCCCTGATGCCCTCGTCGGTGAAGGAGGGCGGGAGCCGGACGTCCACCACGGCCACGTCCGGCCGGTGGCTGACGGCGGCCGTCAGGAAGGACTCGGCGTCCCCGGTGGTCGCGAGCACCTGGTTCCCCAGGGCCTCCAGCAGCGCGGTGAGTCCCTGCGCGAGCAGCGCGTTGTCCTCGGCGATCACGATGCGCACGGGCACTCCACGGTGATCACGGTGGGACCGCCGACCGGGCTCCGGACCAGCAGGACGCCGTCGACGGCCTCGACGCGCTGCCGTATGCCGCGCAGCCCGGTTCCGTGCGGCCCGGTTCCGCGCAGCCCGGTTCCGTGCAGGCCAGTTCCGTGCAGGCCGGTTCCGTGCGGTCCGGTTCCGTGGGATCCGGTGTCGCCGCCGCTCTCGGCCGCGCCGCCCCGGCCGTCGTCGGTGATCTCCGCCCGCAGGGTGGTGCCCGTCCTGGCCAGGGTGACGGTCACGGCGCCGGCACCGGCGTGCTTGGCCGCGTTGGTGAGCGCCTCGGTGACGGCGAAGTACACGGCGACCTCGATCTGGGCAGGTACGTCGCCGAGTTCACCGACCTCCACGGTGGCGGGCACCGGGCAGCGGGCGACGACCGCCGAGACCGCGCCGGCCAGGCCCCGGTCGGCGAGGACCGGCGGGTAGACGGAACGCAGGACGTCGCGCAGCTCGGCCATCGCCTCCTCGGCGCCCTCCCGGGCCCGGGTCAGCAGCGGGCCCACCGCGGCGGGGTCGGAGCCGAGCGTCCGTTCGGCGAGGCCGAGTTGCATGGCGAGGGTGACCAGCCGGGCCTGGGTGCCGTCGTGCAGGTCCCGCTCGATGCGGCGCAGCTCGTTGCCGTGGGCGACGATCGCTCCGGTACGGGTCCGGTCCAGCGTGGACACGCGCTCGGCGAGGACCGCGGCGGCCGAGGGGGCGAGCAGCCACCGGCTCAGCGTGGCCGCCGTCCTGGCGAGCAGGGGTGGGCCGAACAGGGCGAGCAGCACGCTCAGCAGGAACTGGGGAACCCCGGCGTAGAGCGCGGAGCCCCAGCTGTCGACCGGGACGTTCAGGATCGGCCTGATCGGATCGTCGGCGGGGAACAGCCACCACAGGGCGACGAGCGCGAGCACGGCCGCCGGGAACAGGAACAGGGCCGTGCCGAGCAGCCCGAGCACGGTGCCGACGGCCGCCATGACGGCCGCCCAGCGCAGGTCACGGCCGGTCGCCGGGTCGGAGAGGACCGCCGTCAGGCGCCTTCGCGGGCGCGGTCCGGCCGGTGCCGTGGAGGAGGTCGTCGAGGAGCGCGCGGTGGGACGCGCCGTGGAGCTCGCGGCCGGGCTCGCCGTCCACCGTCCCAGCCGGGTGCGTTCGCCGTCGGCCAGCCACCGCAGCAGCCGGAGTTCGGGCGGCAGGAGGAGCAGGCCCACGCCGACCGGGCAGAGCGCCGCCGAGTACAGGAGGACGGGCACCAGCCCGAGCAGGGCCAGTCCGCGGACGAACACGCCGGCGCAGTACCCGGCGGCACGGGCCGAGCGCGCCGAGCGCGCCGCGCCCGCCCGCGACGCCCGCGTCATCGAAGTGTCGTTCACGGCCGCCAGTCTCCCCTCCTCGGGCTCCCGGCGCAGTGGAGCGTGCTACACCATCGGTCGACGCGCCTGCACGATCGTCCCGGCCCCCGTGCGGTTCGTAGCGTCACGGCCATGAAACGAACGAACACTCCGGACGGCGCACGCTCCGAGCTGTGGCTCTTCCTGACGATCAGTTTCGTCGGCGCCTGGGTCACCATGATCCCGCTCTGGCTGGACGGACTCCGCCGGACGAGCGCCGCGCAGGGGACGCCGCGGCTGGCGGCGGTCTGCATGGTCCTGATGATGCTGGTGCCGGCCCTGACCGCCTTCGGCCTCACCGTGCGCGGCCGGGGCCCGCGCCAGGCGGTGCGGCTGCTCGGGCTCACCCGCGCCACCCCCTGGCGGCACGAACTCGGCGCCGTCGCCGTCGCGTTGGCGATCCCGCTCGGCCTCACCGCGGCCGGGCTGACCGTGGCCACGCTCAGCGGCTGGTACACCCCCGCGCACCTGCCCGGGCCCGGTACGGTCGTGCCGCTGGTGCTGAGCGCGCTGGTGTCCGTACCGCTGTACTTCGGCGAGGAACTCGGCTGGCAGGGTTACCTGCTGCCCCGGCTGCTGCGGTACGGCCGGACCCGGGGCCTGCTGATCGGCGGCGCGATCTGGGGCGCCTGGCACGTCCCGATGACGGCGCTCGGCGGGAGCTACCCCGGGCATTCGGTGCTGCTGGGCATACCCGTCGCCGTGGTGACGGCCATGCTGCTCGGTACGGTCATCGCCTCCGTCCGGCTGTCCACCGGGTCGGTGTGGGCGGCCGTCGCGGCGCACCTGTCGCTCAACGAGTTCACGCTGCCGCTGACCCGCGAGGTCTCGGGCCGCATCGTCGACCCGCTGCTCGCCGGCCCGTTGAGCATCTCGACCTGGCCGGTGACCGCCCTCGTGGTGCTGGTCGGCTGGCTGGCCCACCGGCGGAGTGCCGGCCCGGGCTGGCCGGGCACGCGGGTGAATGGGACGCGCTGGCGGCGGAGTTGAGCACCGGGTACCGGGTCGTCGCGGTCGACCAGCGCGGACACGGCGCGAGCGAGCGCCGCCCGCCGGAGGTCTCGCGTGCCGCCTACGTCGCCGATGTGGTGGCCGTCGTGGCGCAGTTGGGGCTGCGGCGCCCGGTCCTGGCCGGGCAGTCACTGGGCGGGCACACGGCCATGCTGACCGCCGCCGCGCACCCCGGACCGGTCGGCGGCCTGGTGCTCGTGGAGGCCGGTCCGGGCGGGCCGAACCCGGACGTGGCCGGGGAGGTCGGCGGCTGGCTCGACTCCTGGCCGACGCCGTTCCCCGCCCGCGAGGCGGCCGTCGAGTTCCTCGGCGGCGGGCCGGTCGGCGCGGGCTGGGCGGCCGGACTGGAGGAGCGCGACGGCGGATGGTGGCCGCGCTTCGACCGGGAGGTGATGGTGGACTCGCTGGCGGAGCTCACCCGGCGGTCCTACCTGGCGGAGTGGGCGCGGATCGTCTGCCCCACCCTGGTCGTGCTGGGCCAGTCCGGCTTCGTCCCGGCGGCGGAGGCCGAGGAGATGCTCCGGCGGGGCCCCGCCACCATGGCCGTCAGCATCCCCGGCACCGGGCACGACCTGCACCTGGAGCGGCCGGAGGCGCTGCACGGCGTGCTCTCGGCCTTCCTCGCGGGGATCACCGGCTGAGCGGGTCGGTGGCCGCCGCCCCGACGGGTGGCGTCCGGGCCGGAGCGGCCTCCGCCCGCGGGGACGCCTCCGGCCCGAACCGGTGCCGGTACGCCGACGGCGAGATGCCCGTCTCCCGGCGCACCAGCACCCTCAGGTTGGCGGCCGTGCCCAGCCCGCTGCGGCGCGCGACCACCTCCATCCGGGACTCGCCCCGCTCGATCAGCCGGCAGGCCAGGGCCACCCGTTCCCCGGTGAGCCAGGCCAGCGGCGTGGTGCCCAGCTGGGCGCGGAACCGGCGGTGCAGAGTGGCCGGGCTGACCGCCGCGCGCGCCGCCAGGTCGGCGACGGTGAGCGGTGCGTCCAGCCGCTCCTGCGCCCAGGCCAGCAGCGGCGCCAGCGACTCGTCCGGTCGCTCGGGCACCGGCCGCTCCACGAACTGCCGCTGCCCGCCGTCCCGGTGGGCTGCGAAGACCAGCCGGCGGCTCACCGCGTTGGCGATCTCGGCGCCGTGGTCGCGGCGCACCACGTGCAGGCCCAGGTCGAGCGCGGCCGCGCTGCCGGCGGCCGTCAGGATGTCGCCGTCGTCCACGAACAGCACGTCCGGTTCGAGCCGGACGGACGGGAAGCGGGCCCGGAAGTCGTCCGCCCACTGCCAGTGCGCGGTGGCCCGCCGCCCGTCCAGGACCCCGGCCTCGGCCATCGTGAAGGCGCCGCTGCAGAACCCGACCAGCCGTGCGCCCCGCGCGTGGGCCCGCCGGACGGCCTCCAGGACGGCGGGGCGGCGCGGCACCTCGACGTCGGGCCGGTTCGGGACGATCAGGGTGTCCGCCGTGTCGGCCGCCTCCAGTCCGGCGACCCCGGTGAGGGTGAAGAAGCCGTCCCGCATCAGGGTGCTGGGCTCGGGGGAGCAGAGCCGGAAGTCGTACAGCTCGCGGCCGACCTCCGGCCTGCGCAGGCCGAACACCTCGGTGGCGCAGCCGAGTTCGAACGGGTTCGAGTTGGCGTCGACGATCACGACCACCCGGTGCGGGCCGGCCGTCGGGGAGTGCGGTGGCGGCTGCGAGGATCCTTGCGACATGTGCCATTTCTAGCACTCACGCCGGGCGGGCGGGACGGCCCAGGATGGGCGCATGAGCAACCGACCCATCGCCCTCGGCCAGGCCCTGGCCGGCTTCGACGCCCTGTGGAGCCCCCGCATCGTCACCCGCGTCAACGACTACGACGTCCGGATCGCCAAGGTCCACGGCGAACACGTCTGGCACGCCCACGACGACACCGACGAGTTCTTCCTCGTCCTCGACGGCGAACTCCGCATCGCCCTGCGCGAACCCGCCGGCGAACGCACCGTGCTGCTCCCGAAGGGCTCCGTCTTCACCGTCCCGTGCGGCACCGAACACAAGCCGCACGCCCCGAACGGCGCCGCGATCCTGATGTTCGAGCCCACCGGCACGCCCACCGTCGGCGACCGCCACGACCCCGTCCCGGCCCACGTCGACGCGACCACCGGCCACGCCCTGGACGCCTGACGGCGCCGGAGTGCCGGGGCGCCGGAGTCCCGCACCACGGGCACTCCGGCGCTGCGCCTCGAGGCCTGAGCCGCGCCCGCCGGGGTGGCCGAAAGTTTGGCGTGAACCTGACACCGTAGTTCGGGCGATCTTCACTCCCCGCACACCTCCGGCTGGTTGTGTGGTGCCCACAGCCTGCCCGGCACGGATGGTCCGGGCAGCACGAAGGAAAGGCACTGCTCATGCGACGCATCGCCATGACGGTCACCGGTCTGCTGGCGGCCGGTGCGGCCGCGGCGGTCCTCACCGCGGGGACCGCCCAGGCGCTCGGTACGGACGTGACCCAGCTCGGCTCGGTCCACCTGACCAGGACCGACACCGCCGGCAACACCACCTCGGCGGACCTGTCCTGTACCGCCGTGCAGTCCGGGGCGGGCTCAACCGTCACGGGCACGGGCACGGTCGCCGCCCCGACCGCCGCCTGCAACGAACTGGCCGGTGTCAACGGCGACTTCGCCAAGCTGCTGGTCCACCCGACCTGGCTGCCCACGGCCCAGGAGGCGCCGGTCACGGCCACCGCCCGGGGCAACTGGGGCGCCACCGCCGTCACCTGGTCGCACACCTACGCCAACGGCAGCGCCCTGACCAAGTACACCGGGGACGTCTTCGGCTTCTGAGCCCCGATGTGACCCCCGCGCCCGGCCGTGGGCGCTCCCGTTCCCGGGGGCGGCCACGGCCCGCTGTGGGGGCCGGACTATCGACGGAAGGCGGCGGGGGTCGGGCCGTTCGGGCGGACGGTGATGCTGTAGGCGGCCCCGCTCGGGCGGGAGTGGAACTCCAGCGGGCCGAGCGGGAGCAGGAGGTCCAGCAGGGCGGTGGTCTCCCGGAGGGCGAACTGGGTGCCCAGGCAGGCGCGGGCGCCGAGGCCGAAGGGGAGGTAGGCGCCGAGCTGGGTGGGGCGGGCGCCGTCGGGGGCGAAGCGGGTGGGGTCGAAGCGCTCCGGGGCCGACCACAGCGCCGGGTCGCGGTGGGTGAGGTAGGGGCAGACCAGCACGTCCGTTCCGGCGGCGATGTGGTGGCCGGCGAGCACGTCGTCCTCGACGGCGTGCCGGGGGAGCAGCCAGGCGGAGGGGTAGAGCCGCAGGGTCTCGCTGACCAGCGCGTGCGGGTCGGCGGGCCGGGCCCCGGGGTTGTCGTCGAGCAGCAGGAACAGCCAGGTGAGTGTGGTGGCGGTGGTCTCGTGGCCCGCGACCAGCAGGGTGACCAGCTCGTCGCGGATCAACCGGTCGGTGTACTCGGGGTGTTGGTCGGCGGCGTCCAGCAGGACCCGCAGTACCCCCGGCTCCGGGAGGTCGGCGGCGGCGCGGGCCGCGTCGATCGCGGCCTGGGCGACCGCGTCGATCCGGGCGAGGTCCTCGGCGACGGTGTCCCGGGCGTCGGCGGCGTTGGTCGGCAGCGTCGGCATCGCGGCCACCACCCGCTCCACCGAGCGCAGTTCGGCGTCCGTACGGTCGTCCAGCGGCAGCCCGGTGAGCGCCCGCCAGACGGTGTCCAGGGCGAAGCCGCGCATCTCCTCGGCCACGTCGAAGGTCTCCCCGCTGCGCCGGTACCCCTCCCAGCGCTCGGCGGTGCGGCGTGCGGCGGCGGCGATCCGCTGCTCGTAGCGGCGCATCCCGGTGCCCGTGAACTGCGACTGCAACAGCCGCCGTTGCCGCTTCCAGGCCTCCCCGGTGGCGGACAGCACGCCGTCGCCGACCAGCATCCGGGCCCGGTGCGAACGCTTCACGTACCGGTCGGGGTGCCGCCCCAGCACGTGCTGCACTGCGGCCGGATCGGTCACCAGCACGGTCGGCGTCGGCCCGAGCCGGAACGCGGCGATCCCGCCGACGCCGCGCTGCGCCCGCGCGAGCAGCTCGACCAGTTCCGCCTCCTCCGCCCGCCACTCCTCGACGGCCTCGGGGGCCAGTTCCGGCACGGGCACGGTGTCCGTGGTCACCAGGGTTCTCCTCGACTCGGCCGACGAAGGCGGGACGGTTTCGCCCCGGCGCCCGACTCTACGTCAGCCGCGTTGCCGCGCGGCCGGACCAGTCGGTCAGCTCTCCCAGTAGTCCAGGTCGGGCAGATGTATCCAGAAGTCGGCGGGCCCGGTGACGGCTCGGGCGTCGGTGGGGTGCAGGCCCGCGAAGGCACAGGCGTAGGCGACGGCCTTGTTGTGGTAGAGGTACCCGGCGAAGACCTCCTCGGGGGTGTGGCCGGGCAGGGGCCCGCCGCCGGGGTGGAGGTCCCAGCCTTCCGTGACACCGTCGCGGTGGATGCGGCCCTGGTTGCCGCTCTTGGGATTGGCGTACATGCCGTAGCCGAGGGTGCCGGCCGTCAGCCGGGCCATGACGCCCGGGGTGGACGGGGTGTAGCCCCACGGCTGGGTGACGATGCAGCCGCCGGGCACGGTCGTGACGCCGACCAGGAGCAGGCTGTCGTCCTGGTCGTGGTCGTACGGGTCGTCGAGGAAGTCCGCCATGAACTCCTCGTCCACCGGCTCGCCGGACAGCCGGCGGACCGCTTCGGCGGCGTCGATGCCGGCGATGCAGGCGAGGCCGGTGCCCTCGTGGTGGAACTCACCGAGGTCGGCGACGAGTTGCCGGGCGTTCCGGGTGGTGGCCTGCTCGGTCGCCGTCAGCCCGGGCTCCCCGGCCGGGACGGGGAACAGGTCGGGGACCGGCCCGGCCAGTGCGAGCCGCCCGGGCGACCAGCCGCCGAGCTGGGGACGCCAGGGGTCGGCCCCGGCGGCGGCCAGGGCGCGGGCGTTGTCCGGCCGGCCCGCCAGGACGGCCTCCCACAGGGCCGTGGTCCCGTCCTGCGACGCGTCCACGTCCGCCACCCGGCCCGCGAGTTCGGTGAGCACCTCGGGGGAACCGTAGGACGCGGCCCGGTGCAGCGGCCGCCGGCCGAAGCCCCAGTCCTCCGGGTCGGCGCCTGCGGCGAGGCGAGCGCGGATCTCCTCGGCGTCCCGCCAGCTGTCCCAGGTCACGCCCGTCCAGCCCGTCCAGCCCGTCATCCTGCCTCCTGCCTTCCGCGTCCGGCTGTCGGCGGCCACTCCGTCCGGTGGCCGCCGAATGCTCCTCCGTACACGGAAGCACACAGGTCTGACAACGCAGCCGGAGGCCAGGCCAGGCCAGGCCAGGCCAGGCCAGGCCAGGCCAGGCCAGACCAGGCCAGACCAGGTCAGACCAGGCCACGCCAGGTCAGGCCACGCCAGGTCCCGCCCCCGCCCCCGCCCCCCGGACGCGGCTGCGCCGCGGTCCGTCCCCCTCGACGGATCGCGGCGCAGCGGTTCAGGGGCTGTCAGTCAGCGCGGCCCGGGCGGGTCACACCTGCTGCCAGAGGGCGGGGACGATCGGCGGCTCCCAGCCGACCTGGGCGGTGTGGCCCTGGATGCAGCGGTAGCTGACGCCGTTGTAGGTGACGACGTCACCGGCCTGGTAGGTGGTGCCGGGGGTCCAGGCGTTGCCGGGGTTGGGGGTTCCGCTGCCGACGACCAGGGTGAAGCTGGTGGTGTGGGTGGCGGAGCCGGTTCCGGTGACGGTGATGCTGTAGGTGCCGGCGGCGGTGTTGGTCGCGGTGGCGACGGTCATGGTGGCGGAGGCGCCGGACTGGACGGAGGAGGGGGTGAAGGAGACGGTGACGCCGGCCGGGGCGCCGGAGGCGGTCAGGTTGACCGTCTGGGCGGAGCCGGAGGTGGTGGCGGTGGCGACGGTGGCCGTGGCGGAGGCGCCGGGCTTGACGGTGGCGGTGGCCGGGTTCACCGAGACGGAGAAGTCGTTGGCCGGGGTGGTGCCGCCGACCGAGGTCTTCCAGATGGTGTAGGCCACGCCGTTGGCGTTGCGCTTGAGCACGGTGGCGTCGACGTTGGAGGTGGTGTCGCAGGACTGGTGGTAGCAGGAGTCGTAGGACTGCCCGGCCGAGCCGCCCCACTTGGCGGCCTGCGCGGAGGTCTTGACGGCGCTGGCGCCGGCCGCGTAGCCGGAGGTCGGGATGCCGGCCTGCTGGAAGGAGTAGTCGTCGGAGCGGCCCACGCCCTCGACGTTCTCCTCGGGCTGGAGGTTGAGCGAGTCCCAGTAGGCCTTCATCGGCGCGGAGGCCGCGGCGGTGAGGTTGTTGATGAAGTAGCCGGCGTTGGGCGAGCCGACCATGTCGAAGTTGTAGTAGGCCTTGATCGCGGAGCGCTGGGTGGAGCCCAGCTGGCCGACGTAGTACTGGGAGCCCTGGAGGCCCTGCTCCTCGCCGGTCCACCAGGCGAAGCGGACGTGCCGGGTGAGGGTGGGGTTCTGCTGGGCGAGCGCGAGGGCGTTCTCCAGCAGGACGGCGGAGCCGGAGCCGTTGTCGTTGATACCGGGGCCGGCCGAGACGCTGTCCAGGTGGGCGCCGAGCATGGTGACCTGGTCGGACGGGCCGCCGGGCCAGTCGGCGATCAGGTTGTTGGACTGGTAGGTGCAGGAGGTGCAGGTCTGCTCGCTGACCTGGAAGCCGGCGGCCTGGAGCTTGCCCTTGATGTAGGCCACGGACTGGCTGTGGCCGGCGCTGCCCGCCCGGCGGTTGCCGCCGTTCTGGTTGGCGATGGTGTTCAGCTGGGCCAGGTCGGCCTGGATCTTGGCCACGTCGATGTCCGGGGCCGGCCCGCCGGGTGTGCCGCCGCCGACGGTCAGGGTGTACTGGGCGGTGTGGGTGGCCGCGCCGGCGGTGCCGGTCACGGTGATCACGTAGGTGCCGGCGGGGGCGCCGGAGGAGGCGGACAGGGTCAGCGTCGCGGAGCCGCCGGCCTGCACGGAGGACGGGCTGACCGTCGCGGTGACCCCGGTCGGGGCGCCGGTGGCGGTCAGGTTGACGGTCTGCGCGGTGCCGGAGGTGACGGCGGTGGAGACCGTCGCGGTGGTCGACGAGCCGGGCTGGACGGAGCCGGCGGCCGGGCCGAGCGCGAGCGAGAAGTCGTTGTTGCCGGACGGCGTGCAGGTCGGGTCACCGCTCTGCGCGGGCACGCTGACGGCGTCCCAGGCGGCCTTGGCACGGTTGAAGAAGGTGCAGCTCGGGTCGAGGTTCTTGGCCGCGGTCAGGGTGGTGGTGCGGTAGCGCTTGTAGGTCATGCCGCTGGTCTTGAGCAGCATGCCGCCGTACCAGACCTGGCCGGCCTGCTTGACGCCGATGCCGGTGACGCTGGAGTTGTTGCAGGTCGGGCTGTTGGGCTTGCCGCCGCCCGGGTTGGAGCCGTTGGACAGCAGGTAGAACCAGTGGTTCAGCGGTCCGGCGGCCGCGTGCACCTCGGTGCTCGGGATCGAGGAGGAGTAGCAGTTCGGGTCGTTGTTGACGAGGGAGGGCTGGTAGAGGTTGCGGATCGGGCCCTGGCCGACCAGGTTGATCACGCGGCCGACCTGGTAGTCGGGGTAGTCGTACGGCGCGGGCTCGTTGTTGTACTCCTTGGTGAGCGCGCCGAAGATGTCGCCGGTGCCCTCGCCGAGGCCGTTCTCGTTGTTGGCGCCGCCGGGGGTGTACTGGTCGATGCCGTGGCCGAACTCGTGGCCGACGACGTCCTGGGCGGCTATCCACTCGCCGGCCTGGTTGTGGCCGATCGAGACGGAGCTGCCGTCCCAGTAGGCGTTGACGTCGTTGAGGCCCATCTTGATCGGCCAGCTGCCGCCGTTGCCGTCGTGGCCGTTGCGGCCGAGCCAGTCGCGGAGCATGTCCCATTCCTTCTGGGCCGCCCACATGGCGTCGCCGCAGCCGGTCTCCCGGCTGGACGGGTTGCCGTTGCCCCAGGAGTCGGAGGACTTGGTGAACACCTGGCCGGTGTCGTTGTCGGAGCAGGACAGGCCGGGCCGGCTCGGGTCGCGCAGGGCGTACGAGCCGCCGGAGTTGGTGGTGCTGATGGTCAGCGGGCCGGGGCCGTTCCACTTGCTGTTGACGGTGCCGGCCTCGACGTCGTCGTAGCTGTCGACGACCTCGCCGGTGGCGGCGTCGACGAAGACGTGCAGGTGGCTGGGCGCGTTCTCGGTGCGGCCCTTGAGCACGGTCTCCCAGGCGAGCCGGCCGGCGCCGTCCTTGACCCGGACGACCAGGCGGCGGGACTCCACCTGGTCGACGACGGGCAGCTCGGTCCGCGCGGTCTTCTCCGCGTCGGCCGCGCTGATCTGCGGGGTGATCGAGCCGCCGACCGGCCCGGTGGCGGCCGACTGGAGACCGCGCACGGTGCCCTTGCCGTCGGCGAGCACCACGGCGTCGCCGCCGACCACCGGGAGACCGCGATAACTGCGCTCGTACGAGACCGAGTAGAGGCCGTTCAGCCAGGGGGTGACGGCCTTGCGCTCGTAGGTCTCGCCCGGCCCCTTGGCCAGTGCGTCGGTGCCGGCCGCGGCGGCCGCGTCGGCGGCGTTCACGGCGGCGGCCAGGGCGCTGGGTGGTGCGGGGGAGGGGGTGGGCGCGGCGGTGGCCGTCCCGGCGGTGGCGCCGATCAGGCCGGCCAGCACGGTCAGGGTGGTCGCCGTGGTGAGCAACCGTCCTGGGGAAACTCTGCGTTGCATCGAGGCTCCTCGCGAGTGGGGGTCCTCGACCGCGGACGGGAAGGGCTGGTGGCGCACCGCGGGCCGCTTCTGGGGGGACGGCCGTGCGGGCCGTCCGCGCTCGGGTGCCCGAACACTCACATGGCGTCATGCCCGGGTCAATGGCTGGTGCAGGCTCTGCATAGGGTTGGCAAATTCCGTCAAGGTGCGGGTGCCGTTTCGCGTCAAGCTGGGCTTTCCCGTCAGTGGTTGAGACCACCTCATGTACGGGACGGGAGCCATCGAGTACCGTCCTCCTCGTCGGACTCGTCCCAGGGCCCCGCGTCGGGGGCGTACAGGGGGAGGACAGCCGTGCAGCGGAACCGTTCGGCCCCGGCCTCGCCACCGGACGTCCAGCAGGCGGGCGCCTGGCGGGAGTTCGGCGCCCGGCTGCGGCACTGGCGGCGCCGGGCCGGACTCACCCAGGCGCAGCTCGGCGCGGGGATCGGCTACGACCACACGGCGGTCAGCAAGATCGAGCACGGCTCCCGCCGGGTCGCCCCCAGGATGGCCGAGCGGATCGACGAACTGCTGGACGCCGGCGGGGACCTGGTGGCGGCCTGCCTGCGCGCCGAGACCGGCGGACTGCCGCTGCTGGCCCCCTTCGCCCCCGGCCTGCTGCGGCCGCCGCTGCCCGGCGGGGTGCCGGACGGACCGGCTTCCGCCCCCGAGCCCGCTCCCGTCGACCCGGCACTGTCGGCCCCGGTCCTGCTGGCCCCGGCCCGGCTGCCGGACTACGGACTGCTCTGCCCGCTGCACGACGCCGAGGGCTGCGCCGTCCCGCCACCGGACGAACTCGCCCTGCTGTGCGAGGAGTTCCGGACCGCCGACCCGGCCACCGCGCCGCCGCTGGACGCCGCCACCGCGCACGCCCTGGCCGGGCTGCTCGCGGCGCAGCTGCGGGCCGGCGAGACCGGCGCCCTGGCCGGGCTGGTCGCCGCCGTCGAGCGCACCCTGCACGTGGTGCTGGCCCGGCTGGCCGTCGCGCCCGCAGCCCAGCGCCGCCCGCTGGCCCGGCTGGCCGCCGAACACGCCCACGCCGCCGGGGCCCTGCGGATGCAGGACGGCCGCAACGCCACCGCCATGGCCTGCTTCGACCGGGCGCTCACCTGGGCCGGGCTGGCCGGGGACCGGGCCACCCAGGTCGGCACGCTCAGCGACCTCAGCATCCTGGCCCGGCTGGACGGCGACCCGGTGGCCGCGCTCGGCTACGCCCGGGAGATCGACCGGGTCGCCCCCGAGCGGCCCTGGGCGGGGGCGATGGGCCGGATCAGCCGGGCCCGGGCCCGGGCCCTGACCGGGGACGTGCGCGGCACCGTCCGCGACATCGCGCTGGCCCGGGCGCACCTGGAGCACATCGACGCCCGGGACGAGGCGGACGTGCCGTGGCTGTCCATCGCCTCGATGCGGCTGCGGGTGGAGTCCGCCGCGGCCGCCGCGCTGCGCGACCTCGCCGCCGCGGTGGACGATCCCCGGCTGGCCCGGCGGGCGCTGGCGGCCACCGAGACGGCGCTCGGCCTGCTCGGCCCGACCCAGCTGCCGTCCAGCCGGCTGCTGTTCACCGTCCGGGCGGCCGACTGCCACGCCTGCGCGCACGATCCGCGGACGGCCGTGGACCTGCTGGCGCCCGCCCTGGCGTCGGTGCCGGCGGCCGCGTTGCCGGCGCTGGTCGGGCACGAGCTGCGCGGCCTGCGGGAGCGCCTCGCGCGGTACGGGCCGCAGGCCGCCGACCGGTTGGCGGAGCTGGCCGGGGCCTGAGCCTCCGCCGGCCCCCGGGTGCAGGCCCCCGCCGGCCCCCGAACGCAGTCCTCCCTCCGATCCCTGCCGGCCCCCGGGCGCCGGCCCCTGACCAGCAGTGGGCGCCGATGGGGGCGTGGGCGGCGGAGTGTGCGGGAATCGCGCGCGACGCACTCCGGCCCGGCTCACCCCGCCCCCGTTTGCGCCCCGTTCACGCCGCCGATTTGTCAACTTCGTGCGCAGACTTTCCGCCGATCGGGTTATTCATGGCGTTAACACGTCGAATGACTGACCCCGCCTGCGTCTCCCGCTAGAGTCTCTGACGTTTCCGTTCGTTAGTCCGCGAATAACTAGGGGGAGCGTGCTGTCCGCCATCGCACGCCGGCTCGCCCATCCGCTGCTGCTCCTGGGGGTGCTGTGCACTGCCGTCGCGACACTGCGCTTCCGCTGGGCGCCCGACCAGGTCTCCCCGCTCGTGCTGATCGCCGTCATCTGCTACCTGGCGATGCTGGAACGGGTGATCCCGTACCGGACCGACTGGCATCCGAGCGGGCATGAACTGCGGTGGTACGGCGTGTACTTCGTGCTGAGCATGGTGGGCGGCGGGCTGGCCCAGGGGGTGGTGGCCACGCTGGTGGTGGCGCTCGGGCCGGCCCGCCCGGCGCTGCCCTTCGCGCTGGAGATCCCGCTCGCCCTGCTGATCGGCTCGCTCGGGGACTACCTGGTGCACCGCTGGTCGCACCGCAACCGCTGGCTCTGGCGGCTGCACGGCGTGCACCACGTACCGGACAAGGTGAACGTCGCCAACAACGGCGTCAACCACTTCCTGGACGTGCTGTTCGCCCAGTCCGTGGTCCAACTCCTGCTGGCGATGATCGGATTCTCGGCGGATTCGGTGTTCGTGGTCGGAATATTCGTGATGGCGCAGGGGTATTTCGTCCACGCCAACATCGACGTCCGGATCGGCTGGCTGGGCCACGTCCTGGCCGGCCCGGAACTCCACCGCCTGCACCACAGCACCGACCTCGCCGAAGCCGGCCACTACGCCTCCGACCTGTCGCTGTGGGACCACGTGTTCGGGAGCTTCACCTGGCGGCCCGGTCGGATCCCGGAAGCCGTCGGCCTCACCGACCCGGCCGCGTTCCCGACCACCGGAGAGCTCGGCGCCACCCTGCTGCACCCCTGGCGCCGGATGAAGACCACCGAGCAGTCCGTCTGACACCCCCGGCCCGAACCGTCGGGCCGGCCCGACGAGTTCCGCCATCGACGCGTTCCCCCATCGACGAGTCCCGCCATCGAAGAGCCCCCACCCCACGCGTCGCCGACCCGTTCCGACCGGTCCCCGGGCAGCCGCCCCCGCCCGTGCCCGCGCCGTCCCCGCCACCACCCTCGGATTGGACCATGACCACCTCGCCCTTCGCCGTGCCCTGCGAACGGATCGCGATCACCGGCATCGGCTGCCGCCTGCCGGGACACGCCAACGACCACCGGACCTACTGGCGCAACCTGATCGAGGGCCGGGACTGTCTCACCGACACCCCCGCCGACCGGTACGACACCGGCACCCTGGGCAGCCGGGACCGCGCCAAGCCGGGGCGGCTGATCGGCGGCCGGGGCGGCTACATCGACGGCTTCGACACCTTCGACCCCGCCTTCTTCGGGATCAGCCCCCGCGAGGCCGCCCACATGGACCCGCAGCAGCGCAAGCTCCTGGAGGTGAGCTGGGAGGCGCTGGAGGACGGCGGGCTGCGCCCCGGCGCGCTGGCCGGGCGGGACGTCGGCGTCTACATGGGCGCCTTCACCCTGGACTGGAAGATCCTCCAGTTCGCCGATCTGGACTTCACCACCATCGCCGCGCACACCGCCACCGGCACCATGATGACGATGGTGTCCAACCGGATCTCGCACTGCTTCGACTTCCGCGGCCCCAGCGTCTCGATCGACACCGCGTGCAGCTCCTCCCTGGTCGCGGTCCACCTCGCCTGCCAGAGCCTGCTCCGCGGCGAGACCGAACTCGCCCTGGCCGGCGGCGCCCTGCTGCACATGGCGCCGCAGTACACGATCGCCGAGACCAAGGGCGGCTTCCTCTCCGCCGACGGCCGCTCGCGCGCCTTCGACGCCGCCGCCGACGGCTACGTGCGGGCCGAGGGGGTCGGCGTGGTGGTGCTCAAGCGGCTCTCCGACGCGCTGCGCGACGGCGACCCGGTGCACGCCGTGATCCTCGGCAGCGGCGTCAACCAGGACGGCCGCACCAACGGCATCACCGTCCCCAGCGCGGACGCCCAGGCCGCCCTGATCGAACGGGTCTGCGCCGGCGCCGGGGTGCTGCCCGGCAGCCTCCAGTACGTCGAGGCGCACGGCACCTCCACCCCGGTCGGCGACCCGATCGAGGCGGCCGCGCTCGGCCGGGTGCTCGGCATCGGCCGCCGCGCGGGGGAGCGCTGCTACGTCGGCTCGGTGAAGACCAACATCGGGCACACCGAGGCCGCCGCCGGGGTCGCCGGGCTGATCAAGACCGCCCTCGCCCTGCGGCACCGCCGGATCCCGCCGCACCTCAACCTGGAGCGGCCCAACCCGGCCATCGACCTGGCCGCGCTGCCCTTCGACATCCCGACCGCGCCGGTCGACTGGCCCGAGCACCAGGGGCCGGCCCGCGCGGGCGTCAACTCCTTCGGCTTCGGCGGCACCAACGCCCACGTCCTGCTGGAGGAACCGCCGCCGCCCGCCCCCGTCGCCCCCGCCCGGCGCCCGGCCGTCACGGTGCTGCCGCTGAGCACCCGGGACACCGCCGGACTGCCCGAACTCGCCGCCGCCGTACGGCAGGAGCTCACCGCCGGGGCCTGCGCCACGGACCTCGGCCACACCCTGGCGCACCGCCGCGAGCACCTGCCCGAGCGGCTCGCCGTGGTGTACTCCGGGCCCGCCGACCTGGCCGAGGCGCTGGCCGCCCACGAACGCGGCGAGGCCCACCCCCGGGTCGTCCGGGGCCTGGCCCGGGAGCGCGAACAGCGGCGCCTGGCCTGGGTGTTCACCGGCATGGGCCCGCAGTGGTGGGGGATGGGCCGGGGCCTGTACGAGAGCGAGCCGGTCTACCGGGAGGCCGTCCGGGCGGTGGACGCCGAGATCCGCGCCCAGGCCGGCTGGTCCCTGCTGGACGAACTCGGCCGGGACGAGGCCGACTCCCGGATGGCCGCGACCTGGCTCGCCCAACCCGCCAACTTCGCCGTCCAACTGGGGCTCTCGGCCATCTGGCGCAGCCACGGCGTGCACCCCGACGCGGTGGTGGGCCACAGCACCGGGGAGGTCGCCGCCTTCCACGAGGCCGGGGTCTACGACCTGGCCGACGCCGTCCGGGTGGTGCTCGCCCGCAGCTCGCTCCAGCAGCGGCTGGCCGGGACGGGCTCGATGCTCGCCGTCGGCCTGCCGGAGGCCGAGGCGGAGCGGCGGATCCGCCCGTACCGCGACCTGGTCTCGCTCGGCGCCGTCAACAGCCCCTCCGCGGTGACCCTCGCCGGGGACACCGAGGCACTGCGCGAACTGGCCGCCGGCCTCGAACAGCAGGGCGTCTTCGCCCGTCTCCTGGACGTCGAAGTCCCCTACCACAGCGTGCGGATGGAACCGATCCGGGCCGAACTGACCGCCGCCCTGGCCGGGATCAAACCGCAGCGCGCCCGGCTGCCGCTCCACCTCACCGCCCGCGAGGGCCTGGCCCGGGGGCCCGAACTGGACGCCGGGTACTGGTGGGAGAACGTCCGCCACCCGGTGCGCTTCCGGGCCGCCGTCGAGCGGATGGCCGAGGACGGGCACCGGCTGTTCCTGGAGATCGGCCCGCACCCGGTGCTCGGCCACGCGATCCGTGAGTGCGCCGAGCAGGCGCACACCCTGCCGTCGATCCGCCGGCAGCAGGACGAACCCGAGCGCGTCGCCCGTACCCTGGCCGAACTCCACACCCTCGGCGTCGAGTTGAACTGGCACGCGCTGCACCCGGCCGGGCGCCCGGTGCCGCTGCCCGGCTACCCGTGGCGGCGCGAGCGCCACTGGACCGAGCCCAAGCCGGTCGAGCAGGTCCGGCTCGGGCAGCTCGACCACCCGCTGCTCGGCCGCCGCACCGCCGCCGCCCAGCCCACCTGGACCACCGCGCTCGACCCCGAGCGGCTGCCCTACCTGGACGACCACCGGATCGAGGGCCGGGCGGTCTTCCCCGCCGCCGGGTACCTGGAGATGGCCGCCCAGGCCGTCCGCGCGCTGACCGGCGCCGGCCAGGTCGTCCTGGCCGAGGTCGAACTGCACCGGGCACTGTTCCTCTCCGACACCGAACCCGTGCCCGTCCAACTCGGCTACGCCCCCGAGGACGCCCGCTTCACCATCGCCGCCACCCCGGCCGACGGCGAACCCACCGTGCACGCCGGCGGCCGGGTCCGCACCGGCCAGCGCCGCTCCTACGGCCCCGCCGCCGACCTCGACGCGCTGCGCGGGCAAGGGCAGCACCTCGACGGCCCGGACTGCTACCGGCGCCTGGCCGAGCGCGGCTACGACTACGGGCCGGCCTTCCGCGCCGTCGCCGAGGTCTGGGCCGGGCCCGGCGAGGCGCTCGCCCGGATCCGCCCCACCGAACGGCTCGGCCCCGGCGCCGCCGACCACCAGCTCCACCCGGTGCTGCTCGACGCCTGCTTCCAGACCCTGCTCACCACCCGGCTGCACGCCCCCGAGGACGGCAGCGTCCGGCTGCCCGTCTCGATCGAGGAGGTCCGGCTCGACGCCATCGGCGACCGCCCGATCTGGGCGCACGCCACCGTCACCCGGGAGAGCGCCGAGGAACTCGTCGGCGACCTCGCCCTGTACGCCGAGGACGGCGCCCCGCTCGGCCGGATCACCGGCTTCAAGGTCGCCGACGTCGCCCGGGCGGCCGCCTCGGTCGGCCTGGCCACCATCGACGGCTGGCTCACCGAGCTCGCCTGGCAGGACGCCCCGGCCGCGCCGCACGACGCCCCCACCGGCGACCTGCTGCTGTTCGCCGACGTCGGCGGCCTCGCCGAACGGCTGGCCGCCCTGGCCGCCGGGCACGGCGCCCGCTGCCACCTCGTCCGGCCCGGCAGCTCGTACGCCACCGGGGACGGCGGGAGCACCGTACGGCCCGACTCCACCGAGGACCTCCAGCGGCTGTTCGCCGCACTGGACCCGGCCCACCGGACCGTCGTCCACCTGTGGAACCTCGACCTGCCCGCCCTCGACGGCCTCGACCCCGGCGACCCCGGGCAGCTCGACCGGCTCGCCACCCACGGCGCCTACTCGCTGGTCACCCTCGCCCGGGCGCTGTCCACCGCCCGCCCCGACGGCCGGCTGCACATCGTCACCCGCGGCACCCAGGCCACCGGCCCGCAGGACCGGGTCGAACCGCTCGGCGCCCCCGCCTGGGGCATCGGCCGGGTGCTCTGGCAGCAGGAACTCGTCGCCCAGCGCGGCAGCCTGATCGACCTGGACCCGGCCCGGCCGGCCGCCGACCAGGCCGCGGCCCTGCTCGCCGAACTCGCCGCCGACCGCCCGGCCGACGCCGAACAGGAACTCGCCCTGCGGGCCGGCCGCCGACTCACCAGCCGGCTGCGCCCCGCCGAGGGCCTCACCCGGCCGCTGCCGCCGGTGCTGCGCCCGGACGGCTGCTACCTGGTCACCGGCGCGTTCGGCGCGCTCGGCCGGCTGCTCTGCCGCACCCTGGTGCGGCGCGGCGCCCGGCGGCTGGTCCTGGTCGGCCGCACCGCCCTGCCGCCGCGCGCCGACTGGCACGCCGTCGACCCCGCGACGCCCGCCGGCGAGCGGATCGCCTTCCTGCGCGAACTGGAGGCGCTCGGCGCCGAACCGCTGGTCGCCGCGGTGGACGTCACCGACGGGACGGCCCTCGCGGCCTGGCTCGCCGACCACCGCCGCCGCCAACTCCCGCCGATCCGGGGCGTGTTCCACCTCGCCGGACAGGTCAGGGACACCCTGCTGGCGCAGATGGACCGGCCCGCCTTCGACGCCGGGTACGCCCCCAAGGTGGCCGGCGCCCACCTGCTGCACCGGCTGCTCGCCGACGAACCGCTCGACCACTTCGTGCTGTTCGCCTCCGTCGCCTCGCTGCTCACCACCGCCGGACAGACCAACTACGCGGCCGGCAACGCCTTCCTGGACGCCCTCGCCCACCACCGCCGGGCCCAGGGCCGGCCCGCGCTCAGCCTGGACTGGGGGCCCTGGGCCACCGGCATGATCGAGGAACTCGGCCTGGTCGCCCACTACCGCGACGCCCGCGGCATGAGCTCGCTGCCCCCGGAGGCCGGCACCGCCGTCCTGGAGCGCGTCCTCGGACAGGACCGCGCCCAGCTGCTGGTCGCCACCGTCGTCGACTGGCCCACCTTCCTCGCCTGGTACCCCGCCCCGCCGGCGCTGGTCGCCGAGCTCGCGGCCGGCGCCGCCGAACAGGCCCCGGCCGAGACCGGCGGCTTCCTGGACGGCTACCGCGCCGCCGACCCACAGGCCCGCCGACAGCTGGTCGCCGAACGGTTCAGCGCGGCCGCCGCCGCCGTGCTGCGCACCGCCGTCGAGCGGATCACCCCCGACACCCGACTCGGCGCCCACGGCCTGGACTCGCTGCTCGCCATGGAGCTGCGCGCCCGGGTGCACGGCGAACTCGGCGTCGCCCTCCCGGTGGTGGCGCTGCTCAGCAACGGCAGCGTGGCCGACCTGGTCGAACTGCTCACCGCCGGGCTGGCCGAACAGCTCGCCGCCGACGGCGGCCCGCAGCACGCCGAGGTCGAACTCCACACCGACGAGGCCCGCTACCCGCTCACCCACAACCAGCAGGCCCTGTGGTTCCTGCGCCAGCTCCACCCGGACGGCTTCGCGTACAACATCGGCGGGGCGGTCGAGGTGCGCGCCGAACTCGACCCGGAGCTGATGTTCACCGCCTTCGCCTTCCTGGTCGCCCGGCACCCCGGACTGCGCGCCGCCTTCACCGCCGAGGAGGGCCGCCCCGTCCAGCGGATCCGCACCGAAGCCGTCGCCGACACTGCGCTGTTCGACGTCGAGGGCCGCCCCTGGGAGGAGATCCACGCGCTGATCGTCCGCGAGTACCGGCGGCCGTACGACCTGGCCGAGGACCCGCTGGTGCGGCTGCGGCTGTTCCGGCGCGGACCGGACCGCTGGGTGCTGATGAAGGCCGTCCACCACATCGTCTCGGACGCCATCTCCACCTTCACCTTCATCGAGGAGCTGTTCGAGGTCTACCAGGCGCTGCGCAGCGGCCGCAGCCCCGAACTGCCCCCGGTGGCCGCCCGCTACCTGGACTTCCTCAACCACCAGAACCGGTTCCTGGCCGGGCCGCAGGCGCAGCGGATGCTCGACTACTGGCGCGGCCACCTGCCCGCCGGGATGCCGGTGCTGGCCCTGCCCACGGACAAGCCGCGCCCGGCCGTGCAGACCCACAACGGGGCGTCCGAGTTCTTCCGGATCGACGAGGAACTGACCGGCCGGGTGCACGAGCTGGCCCGCGCGCACGGCGCCACCCCGTTCATGGTGCTGCTCGGCGCCTACTACCTGCTGCTGCACCGGTGGTCCGGGCAGCCGGACATCGTGGTCGGCAGCCCCGTCACCGGCCGCACCCAGGAGGAGTTCGCCTCCGTCTACGGCTACTTCGTCAACCCGCTGCCGCTGCACGTGAGCCTGGCCGGGGAGCCGACCGTCACCGAACTGCTGGCCCGGGTGCGGGAGAGCGTGCTCGGCGGGCTGGACAACCAGGAGTACCCGTTCCCGCTGCTGGTCGAGCAGCTCGGCCTCCAGCACGACCCGAGCCGCTCCGCGGTGTTCCAGGCGATGTTCATCCTGCTCACCCACAAGGTCGCCGTGGAGCGCTTCGGATACCGTCTGGAGTACATCGAACTGCCCGAGGAGGAAGGGCAGTTCGACCTCACCCTGTCCGCCTACGAGGACCGCGCGGACAACTGCTTCCACTGCGTCTTCAAGTACAACTCCGACCTCTTCGAGCCCGGTACGGTCCAGCGCCTCGCCGCCCACTACCGCAACCTGCTGGACGCCATGACCCGGGCCCCGGAGGGCGAGCCGGTCGGCCGGCTGCGGATGCTGGACGCGGCCGAACGGCGGCTCGTCCTGGAGGAGTTCAGCGGCGCCGCGCGGCGGATCGACCACGACGTGCCGCTGCCCGAGCTGATCGCCAAGGCCGCCGCCGAGCACCCGGAGGCCGTCGCGGTGGTCGCCCCCGGCCGGGACGCCGTCCGGCGGCTGAGCTACGGCGAACTGGACCGGCGCTCCCAGCGCGCCGCCGCCCGGCTGCGCGAACTCGGCGCCGGCGAGGGCTCGGTGGTCGCGGTCTGCCTGGACAAGTCGCCCGAGCTGGTCACCACCCTGCTGGCGGTCTGGCGGGCCGGCGCCGCCTACCTGCCGCTCGACCCCGGGCACCCGGCGGACCGGCTGGCGCACCAGCTGGCCGACGCCGGAGCGGCCCTGGTCGTGGTCGACGAGCGGTACCGGGCCGCGGCCGAGCTGCCCGCCCGGCCGGTCACCCCGGCCGACCTGGACCGGCCCGCCGCCGCTGCCGGGCCGCTGCCCGCCGCCGACCCGGACCGCCCCGCGTACCTGATCCACACCTCCGGCTCCACCGGGCGGCCCAAGGGCGTGCTGGTCCAGCACCGCCAGCTGGCCGCCGCCACGGCGGGCTGGCGGGCCGAGTACCGCCTGGACACCGAGGTCCGGGTGCACCTCCAGATGGCCGGCACCGCCTTCGACGTGTTCACCGGCGACCTCGCCCGGGCCCTCGGCACCGGCGGCACCCTCGTCCTGGTCGACCGCGAACTGCTCTTCGACACCGCCCGGCTGTACCGGGTGATGCGCGAAGAGGCCGTCGACTGCGGCGAGTTCGTGCCCGCCGTGGCCCGCGCCCTGCTGGCGCACTGCGAACGCGACGGCCTGCGGCTGGACTTCCTGCGGCTGCTGGTGGTCGGCTCCGACTCCTGGAAGGCCGCCGAACACCACCGGCTGCGCGCCCTGTGCGGCCCGGCCACCCGGCTGGTCAACTCCTACGGCCTGACCGAGGCCACCGTGGACAGCAGCTACTACGAGGGCGACGCCGAGGAACTGGAACCGGGCCGGATGGTCCCGATCGGGCGGCCCTTCCCGAACAGCGCGCTGTACGTCCTGGACCGCTACGGCGAGCCCGTCCCCGCCGGGGTGCCCGGCGAACTGTGGATCGGCGGCGCGGGCGTGGCGGCCGGCTACCCGAACGACCCGGTCCAGACCGACCAGCGGTTCCGGGTCCTGGACCTGGACGGCACCCCCCGCCGGCTCTACCGCACCGGCGACCTCGGCCGCTGGGACACCGCCGGCACCGCCCACCTGCTCGGCCGGATCGACAACCAGGTCAAGGTGCGCGGCCACCGGATCGAGCCGGGCGAGATCGAGGCCCACCTCACCGCCCGGCCCGAGGTCGCCGAGGCCTGCGTGACGGTCCGCCAGGACGGCGCGGGCGAGGCGGCCCTGGCCGCCTACCTGGTGCCCGCCCGGGGCCTCACGCTGGACCGCCGCGAACTGCGCCGCCACCTCGCCGAACACCTGCCCACCGTGATGATCCCCTCCTACCTCACCGAACTGCCCGCCCTGCCGCTCACCCCGAACGGCAAGGTCGACCTCGCCGCCCTGCCCGAACCCGCCGCCGACACCGGCGGCGGGCGCCACGAACCGCCCGTCACCCTCTACGAGCAGCGGGTCGCCGCGCACTGGCAGCAGCTGCTCGGGGTGCCCGAAGCCGGCCTCCAGCACGACTTCTTCGAGCTCGGCGGCAGCTCCATCCGGCTGATCGAGCTGATCCACCACCTGCAGACCGAGTTCAACATCAGCATCCCGGTCGGCCTGCTGTTCAAGGTCACCACCCTGCACGGCATGGCCCGCACCGTCGAGCAGATCATCACCGGCGAGGTGGCGGGCGGCCAACCCCACCTGTGGTTCAACGCCGAAGCGCCCGAAGGCCGTACGGTCTTCTGCTTCCCGCCCGCAGGCGGCCACGGGCTGGTCTACCGGCAGCTCGCCGCCGCCCTGCCCGGCCACCGGATCGCCGCCTTCAACTACCTGACCGGCGACGACAAGACCGAGCGCTACGCCGACCTGGTCGAAGAACTGCACCCGGCCGGGCCGTACCGGCTGCTCGGCTACTCGCTCGGCGGCAACCTCGCCTTCGAGGTGGCCAAGGAGCTGGAACGGCGCGGGCGCACCGTCGAATCGGTGCTGCTGGTGGACGCCTACCGGGTCCTGGACGCCTTCGACCTGGGGGAGGAGCACGTGGCCGTCTTCGAGCGGGAGCTCCAGGACCACCTGCACCGCCACACCGGCTCCCGGATCGTCGCCCAGGAGACCCTGCAACAGGCCAGGGACTACCTGGAGTTCTGCAGTCGGACCCCCAACACCGGCAGCGTCCGGGCCCGGCTGGACGTGGTCTGCGAGCCCGACCGGCTCGCCGTCCACACCGGCGGCGAACCCGGCTCCTGGCAGGGCGCCTCCAGCACCGGAACCGCCGTGCACGCCGGCCACGGCAGCCACGCCGAGATGCTGGACGGCGAGTTCGCCGCCCACAACGCCGAACTGGCCGCCGCCGTCCTGGCCGGAGGCACCGCCGATGGCCGCCGCTGACCGCGGGCCGCACTGGCCCCGCCGGGAGCGGACCGCCGCCGGACCGCCCCGGGTGATCGTGATCGGGGCCGGCCTGGCCGGCCTCGCCACCGGCTGCTACGCCCAGATGAGCGGGCTGGAGACCCGGATCCTGGAGAAGCACGTGCTGCCCGGCGGCTGCTGCACCGCGTGGTCCCGGCAGGGCTACCTCTTCGACTACTGCATCGACTGGCTGATCGGCACCGCCGAGGGCACCGGCGCCCACCAGGTCTGGCAAGAACTCGGCGCCCTGGACGGCAAGTCGGTGACCCACTTCGACACCTTCAACCGGGTCGTCGACGAGCACGGCCGGGCCGTCACCTTCCACACCGACCCGGACCGGCTGGAGGCCCACCTGCTGGCCCTCGCCCCCGGCGACGCCGCGCCGATCCGCGCCTTCTGCCGCGACCTGCGCCGCTTCGTCGCCCTCGACCTGCCCTGGGACCTCACCCCACCGCCGCTGCGCAGCACCGCCGAACGGCTGCGCACCCTGCGCACCGTGCTGCCCGCCTTCCGGCTGTTCTGGCGCACCGCGGCCACCCCGATGAGCCGGTTCGCCGAGCGCTTCCAGGACCCGTTGCTGCGCCGGGCCTTCCCCACCATGTTCCTCCAGGAGCCGGCCGGATTCCCGCTGCTGCCCTACCTCTACACCCTGGCGGCCGCCCACACCGGCAACGCGGGCTTCCCGCAGGGCGGTTCACTCGGGCTGGCCCGCTCGGTGGAGCAGCGGTACACCCGGCTCGGCGGGGTGATCGATTACCGCTGCCGGGTGGACCGGATCCTGATCGAGGACGACCGCGCCGTCGGCGTCGAACTGCGCGACGGCACCCGGTACTTCGCCGACCACGTGGTGGCCGCCTGCGACGGGCCGACGGTGCTCGACCGGCTGCTGCGCGGCCGCTACTCCAGCCCCGTCACCGACCGGCTGTACGGCGAGCTGCTGGACAAGCCCGGCAACCTCTACCCGGCGGTGGTCTCCGCCTTCGTCGGGCTGGACGGTCCGCTGCCGGCGGGCGAACCGCACTGCACCACCTACCTGTTGAGCCCGGCGGACGCCGCCCGGCTGCCCGGCTCGCTCCAGCGGAGCCTGGTGGTGCAGCTGCGCTCGAACTACGCGGAGGGCTTCGCCCCGCCCGGCAAGTCCGTACTGCACTGCACCTATTTCAGCGACTACCGGTCCTGGAAGGACCTGCGGATCCGCGACCGCCGGGCCTACCGGGCGCGCAAGCAGGAAGTCGCGGCGTTCGTCCGGGAGTTCCTGGACCGCGTCCACCCCGGGCTCGGCGCCCGGATCGAACTGGTCGACGTCGCCTCGCCGGTGACCACCGAGCGGTTCACCGGCAACACCGGCGGCTCCATCCTCGCCTGGCAGGCCTTCTCCGAGGCCGAGGACACCGCCAACCGCCTGGTCAACCGGGACCGGATGCGCCTGCCCGGCCTGGCCGGCTTCTCCATGGCCGGCCAGTGGGCGTCGCTCGGCGGCCTGATCCGAGCCGCCACCAGCGGCCGGTACGCCGCCCAGTACCTCTGCCAGGAGCTCGGCCGACCGTTCCGGGCCTGGCCCAGCGACGACAGCGAACCCTGGCACCCCGGCAAGTGGGGCCGGCTGCCGCAACTCGACCGGGCCACCGTCGGAGCACCGGAAGGCGGAGCGGGCGAATGAGCGGCAGGCAGAGCATGGTCATCATCGGCGGCGGCCTCGGCGGCCTGTCCACCGGCTGCTACGCGCAGATGAACGGCTACCGCAGCCAGGTCCTGGAGATGCACGAACTGCCCGGCGGCTGCTGCACCGCCTGGGACCGCGGCGAGTTCACCTTCGACTGCTGCGTCAGCTGGCTGCTGGGCAGCGGCCCGGGCAACGAGATGCACCAGATCTGGCTCGAACTCGGCGCCCTCCAGGGCAAGCGGATGCGCAACTTCGACGTGTTCAACGTGGTGCGCACCACGGACGGCCGGGCGGTGCGCTTCTACTCCGACCCGGACCGGCTGGAGGCCCACCTGCTGGACCTCGCCCCCGAGGACGCCCGGCAGATCCGGCAGTTCTGCGCCGGCCTGCGCACGTTCCGCGTGGCGCTGACCCGTTACCCCTTCCTCAAGCCGGTCGGACTGATGGGCCGGTGGGAGCGCTGGCGGATGCTCGCCTCCTTCCTGCCGTACTTCAACGTGATCCGGCGCTCCATCTCGGTGCTGATGAGCGACTACTCGGCGCGGTTCCGCAGCCCGCTGCTGCGCGAGGCGTTCAACTTCGTGCTGTACGAGAAGCATCCCAACTTCCCGGTGCTGCCGACGTACTTCCAACTCGCCTCGCACGCCGGGCAGTCCGCCGGGGTGCCGGAGGGCGGCTCGCTCGGGCTGGCGCGCTCGGTCGAGCAGCGCTACCGGCGGCTCGGCGGCGAGATCACGTACAACGCCAGGGTCACCGAGATCCTGGTCGAGCGGGACACCGCCGTCGGGGTGCGGCTGAGCGACGGGCGCGAGGTGCGGGCCGACGTCGTGGTGGCCGCCTGCGACGGCCGCACCACCATGCTGGACCTGCTCAAGGGCCGGTACCTGAACGACACCTACCGCCGGCTCTACACGAAGACGCTGACCGAGCCGGGCATGGTCTTCCCCGGCTACCTCACCGTCTTCCTCGGCCTGCGCACGCCCTTCCCGGCGGGCGACCCGTGCACCACCTACCTGCTGGAGGAGGACGTCGCGGCCCGGCTCACCGGCATCCGGCACCCCAGCATCAACATCCAGTTCCGCAGCCGGCACTACCCCGAGCTGTCGCCCGCCGGGACCACCGTCGTCTACGCCAGCTACTTCTGCGACATCGCCCCGTGGCGGGCCCTGAGCACCGGCCCCGAGCAGGCCGTCCGGCTGCGGCGCGGCGAGGAACTGCACACCCTGCCGGTCGGCCGGGGCCGGGAGTACCAGCGGGAGAAGCGCCGGGTGCGGGACGCCGTCATCGAGTTCCTGGACGGCCACCACCCCGGGCTGCGGGAGGCGGTGGCCGTCAAGGACGTCTCCACCCCGCTCACCCAGGTCCGCTACACCGGCAACTACGACGGCACGGTGCTCGGCTGGCAGCCCTTCGTGGAGGGCGGGGAGACCCTGGAGGAGGAGATCAAGCGCAACGGCCCCGGGCTGCCGGGCCTGGCCAACTTCTACCTCTCCGGCGTCTGGGCGACCACCGGCGGGCTGATCCGCGCGGCTGCCGCCGGCCGGCACGTCGTCCAGTTCATCTGCCGCGACGACGGCCGGCCGTTCACCGCCGAGGTGGACGACCACGCTCCGCCGCCCACCCTGATCACCGACCCGGTCGGCCCCGACGACCGGCACTTTGGAGTGACTTCGTGAGCCAGACCGTGAACGAGTACGCCGGGACCGCAGAGGCCGTGCTGACCGCCGGGAAGGTGCGGATCGAGAAATGGATCGTCCGCGCGCACGTGGACGGGGTGCCGGACGTGGAGCGGATGTACGAGAAGGTCGTCGAGGAGGTGGACGTCCGGCTCGCCGAGGACGAGATGCTGCTGCGCACCCGCTGGGTGTCGGTCGACCCGTACCTCCAGGGCATCGCGCTGGACACCCCGGTCGGCGACCACATGGGCGCCGACTCGATCATGGAGGTGGTGCAGGCCGGACCCGCCGCGCGGTTCGCCGTCGGGGACCTGGTGCAGGGCTTCGGCGGCTGGCGCAGCCACGTGATCGGCAACGGCGCGTCCTGGCTCTGGCAGACCGGCACCTTCCCGATGGTCTTCCCGGCCTTCCGCCGGCTGGACCGCGCCGACTACGACGAGCAGCTGCCGGTCACCACCGCGCTCGGCCTGCTCGGCGGCCCCGGGATGACCGCCTGGGGGACGGTGGAGAAGTTCCTGGACGTGCGCCCCGGGCTGACGGTGCTGGTCAGCGGGGCCAGCGGCGCGGTCGGCTCGGTGGTCGGCCAGCTCGCCCGGCACCGCGGCGCCCGGGTGATCGGCACCACCGCGACCCCGGCGAAGGCCGCCCGGCTGCGGGAGCTGGGCTTCGACGCCGTGCTGGAGTACCGCGACGGGGACGCCCCGGAGCGACTCGCCAAGGAACTGGCCCAGCTCGCGCCGGACGGCATCGACCGCTACTTCGACAGCCTCGGCGGCACGCTCACCGACACGGTCTTCGGGATGCTCGCGGTGGACAGCCGGGTCGCGGTCTGCTGGCAGTGGGGCAGTCAGGTCGGCGGCGCCTGGGCGGGCCCCCGGCTGCTGCCGATGATCATGTTCCCGCGCACCGTGATCCGCGGCATCTTCGCGCTGGAGTGGTTCACCGAGGAGAACTGGGCCGCGCTGCGTCGGGACCTCGGCGCCCTGGTGCGCAGCGGGGAGCTGCACTACCAGCAGACCGTCCACCGGGGCTTCGACAGCATCCCGGCCGCCTACCGCAGCCTGTACGTCGACCGGTCGGCGAGCCAGGGGAAGGTGCTGGTCGAGCTGTGAGCGGAACGGGAGAGGGCCCCTCGGCCTGGCGGGGCCGAGGGGCCGGTCTGTGGGGCTGACGGACCGCGGGACCGCGGGGCCAGGGGCCTGCGCGGCCCGGGGTCAGCCCAGGGTGAACCAGGTGCTGCGGGACTTCTTCCACTCCGGGTGGGTGAGGTCCTTGGCGTCCGTGCCGTCGCCGTAGAGGTCGGCGGACCCGTTGTCGGTGATCAGCTGGACGCGGGCGCCCGGGGCGTCCAGGTCCGGCAGGTCCGGGGCGGCCTCCCAGGCGCCGGCGTCGCCGGTGGGCAGGTCCAGCAGCTTGACCGGCTGGGAGCCCGGCCGGCCGTCCCAGCGGTAGAGCGCGTACGGGGCGGAGTTGTCCTCGGCCGCCCAGGAGCCCGCCACGATCACGTACTGGCCGAGGGCGTTGCGGCGCAGGTCACGGACGGACAGGCCGCCGAGGTCCAGCTCGATCGGCTCGCCGATGGTCGCGTGGGTGCCCGAACCGTCGAACAGGGACGAGAAGTTGGTGACCGGCACCAGCAGTGCCCGGCCGCCGGTGACCGCCGGGGTGAGCGGGGCGCGGAAGCCCACGTACGCGGTGGTGGAGCTGCCCGGGGCGAACTCCAGGCCCTCGACGTTGAACCCGTCGACCTGCTTGGGCGCCTGGCCCTCGGCGGCGCCGGCCGCGAAGCCGTAGCGGTCGCCGTGGGCGCTGTCCCAGGCGATCAGGTCGTCGCGCAGGCCCTGGTAGGAGCCGGTCAGCGCCAGCTGGGTGGCGGCGCCGGAGCCGGTCACCCTGGTGGTGAACAGGGTGTGCCGGTCGGGCTTGACCTTGCCGTCCTTGTTGTTGCCCAGCGAGCCCGTCCAGTAGATCGTGTCGCCGACCCGGGCGGCGGCCTCGATGTCGATCTCCTTGCTGACGCCGAGCGCCGAGCTGAAATCCCAGCTGCGCACCGGGGCGCCGGAGGTGTTGCGGTCGTAGAGCCGCAGGGTGTTGGACTCGTCGTCACCGACCAGGACGTAGCCGCCGCCCGCGTCCACGGCGGCCGAGGCGTCGCTGGAACCGGTCAGGTAGCGGCTCGCGGCGGAGTCCCGGACGGCGGCCGAGGCGGCGTAGTGCAGGGTGCGGGTGGCGGTCCTGCCGCCCAGGCCGGTCACCTTGACGGTCAGGTCGGTGTAGCCGACGCCCTGGGCGGCGACCGCCAGGGTGCGGGTGGCGCCGCCGCCGGTCACCGTCACGTCGCCGGTCCGGGCCACCGAGGCCTTGGTGCTGGCCGACGCCGCGACCGTCAGCGCCGAGGCGGGGGCGCCGCTCTGGGCGACCGTGACGCCCACCGTCGGGTCGCCGGTGGCGCCCACCGCGCCGGACAGGTAGCCGGCCGAGAAGGTGATCGTCGGAGTGCCGTACGAGGCGGCGGCGGAGGGCACCGCCGGGAGGGCGAGCACCGGGACCGTCGCGACGGCGACGGCCAGCGGCAGCAGGCGACGGGGGGAGAGGAACACGGGGCAGCCCTTCGACGCGGGGGAGTTGGCGCGGGGACGTTGGCGCGGAGAAGTTGGGGCGGGGGACGTTGGCGCGGGAACGTTGGGGCGGAGCAAGCCTGCTGTGCGTGGGCGAACGCCGACCCTACGTCAGCGAACGTCCCGACGAACAGCAGGCTTCCTCCGGTGCCGGGTTCCGTCGGGTGGTCCGCCCGGCGGGCCGGGGCCGGTGGTTGCTAGCCGGTGATCCCGGCGGTGCGCAGCCGGCGCTCGACCTCCTCCCAGGTCGGGGTGACCGGGGCGGTCGGGCGGCTGCCCATGCCCTTGTCCTTGAAGCCGCTGGAGGTGGAGACGCAGACCACCGGACCGTCCGCGGGGGCGTCGGCGCCGAGGCTGCGCAGCCCCGCCAGGCCGGCCGCCGCGGACAGCTCGGTCCACAGTCCGGCCCGGGACAGTTCCCGCTGGGCATCGGCGAGTTGCCGGTCGTCCACGGTCAGCGCGGCGCCGCCGCTCCCGTTCACCGCCAGCACGCCCCGGTAGCCGCTCACCGGGGAGGCGATCGAGTAGGCGTTGCTCGGGCCGACCGTGACGTGCGCGGCCGGGGCGCCCTCGGCGATCGCCCGGTGCAGTGGCCCGGAGGCCGCCGACTCGCAGGCGTAGATCCGCGGCACCCGGTCGGCCAGGCCCAGCCGCCGCAGCTCGGTGAAGCCCTTCCAGACGCCGTAGAGCAGCTCGCCGTACCCGGTGGGGACGAACACCGCGCTCGGCACGCCGACGTCCTGGAAGACCTCGTACGCGACGGTCTTGTAGCCCTCGGGGCCGAAGGCGTGGCCGGTGTGGGTGGTCGTCAGGTTGCTGACCGGGTGCAGGCCGAAGCGCTCCACCACCTGTCGCAGCAGCGGCCAGCGGGCCTCCCACGGGACGGGCAGCACCACGGCGCCGTAGGCGTTGAGGAAGGCGTCCACGGCGGGCGGGGTCTCCGGGCCGGTGAACACCACGCAGGGCAGCCCGGCGCGCGCCGCGTACGCGGCCGCCGAGGCGCCGTGGTTGCCCGAGGAGGCCACCGCGATGCCGGGCGCGCCGACTCCGACGGCGGCGCTGGTGGTGCAGCGGTTCAGCCGGTCCTTGTGGCTCCAGGTCGGGTTGCGGGACTCGTCCTTGACGTACACTCCCGGCCCGAGTTCCACCAGCGGGGTGGCGCCCTCGCCGAGGCCGGGGGCGAGCAGCGGGGGCAGCAGCGGGGCCCAGCGCTCCAGGCCGCCGCGGGCCTTCACGGGCGCGAACAGGGTCTCCGGGTCGGCCTTGTCGTAGGCGTAGTCGACCTCGACGGGGTAGGAGACGTCCTCCGTGCTGGTGCGCGGGCAGCCCGAGGTCAGCGGGGGCCAGAGGGGGTAGTCGAGGGTGGGGTCGCCGAGCGAGCGCTGGCCGGTTGCGAGGGAGTCGGAGGTTGCCATGTAAGCAGCCTAAGTGGCTTTCGGGTGCTACCGGGCGGGTTTTTGAATCTCGTTCGGCAGGGGACACTCACGGGGATGTTCGAGGACGGACAACGGACGGAGTGTGGGGAGCGGGATGGACAGCGGGATACGGGCGATGGTCGACGCGGTCGACGAGGCGCGGCGGCAGCTGCGGGAGAACGCGCTGCCGAAGGCGAAGGACCGGGGGCGGGAGAAGGTCCCGGCGGTGGAGGCCGCCGTGATGCTCGGGGCGCTCGCCGACCTGGTGGAGGTCACGGGGGAGCTGGCGGCGGCGCTCGCCGATCGGATGGCCACGCACGAGAGCCCCGAGTTCTACCGCCTGGCGGGAGTCCGGCTCAGGGACGAGGCGGGCCATCTGCGGGAGGCCGAGCAGAAGGTCACCAAGCGGGTGGGCTGAGCGTGCGAACGGCCGCCGGTGCCCGCTGGGGCACCGGCGGCCGCTCGTCCCGGTTCAGCGGTGGGCGGTGAACTGCACCACCTGCTGGTAGGTCGGGCGGTTCTGCCAGGTGGTCCTGTCGTCCGTCACCCCGCCCAGCGGGCGCTGGATGATGGTGTCGGCGCACCACTGGTCGCCCGCCGTGCAGTCCGCGTCGCCCGGGTAGACCTGGGCGGGGGTCTGGGCGGCGGCCTTGGCCAGGGTGGTCTGCAGCACGGTGCGGCAGGCCGCGAGGTCGCCGCCGCCGCAGAACGGGCGGGCCAGCGGGCCGGCGACCGGGTCGCCGAGGACGGCCCGCAGGTCCTTGTCCAGGTAGCTCCACCAGCCGTACTGGAAGGCCGAACCCTTGTGCGGGATCGCCTCGTTGGCGCTGACCGGGCCGCCGCCGGTGGCGCCGGTCTGGCCGCCGGAGGGGGACTCGTTGATCTGCAGCGCGCCGGTCAGCGCCGAGAACAGCTGGTCGCCGAGCCCCGGCCGCATGATGCCGTCGGCGACCAGCGGCCACCAGGCGTCCATCACCCGGATCGCGGTCGCGTCCGCGTAGGCGTGGCTGCCCGCGGCGGTCTCCTGGCGCCGGGCGCCGTCGGCGAGCCAGGCCTCCAGCTGCTGGAGGGCGGTGGCGGCGGCCGGGTCGGTGACCGGGGCGCTGCGCAGCACCCGGATCAGGTCGGGCAGCACGTCCTCGGCCCGCAGGTCGGCCAGGGCGGCGCCCTCCATGGCCTGGGTGAGGGTGACCCGGCCGGCCTTGCCGCCGCCCTGGAGCAGCGCCTTGACCCGGTCGTCGAGCAGGTTGGCGCGGTGCACCGAGCCGTTGCCGAAGCCGGCCGCCGTGTAGCCGTCCGCCTGCTTGTTGTTCCAGGAGACGTAGTAGTCCTGGTTGACGGACTGCGGGTGCTCGGCCGGCGGGGTGTACCGGGCGGTGTTGGTGGCCGGGTCGAAGTCGGCCCACTCGTAGGCGGGTCGGGCGAGTACGGGCAGTCCGGCGTCCACCCCGGGGGCGCGCACCGGGTTGCTGCCGGAGTTGTAGTAGGCGATGTCGCGGGAGTCGGCGTAGAACCAGTTGAAGGTGTAGTTGATGTCCTGCGCGGCCCGCTGGAAGCTCGGCGCGTCGTGCACCGCGCCGGGGTCGTTCAACTCCTGGAAGCCGATGATGGAATCGGCCTCGTGGCGGTAGGTGGAGCGCAGCGAGGTGAAGGCGACGGGCGCGCCGCCGACGGTGCCGCGGGCCGTCACCAGGCCGTAGTTCGAGCGGTACATCACCAGGGTGTAGGAGCCGGCCGGGGTGGAGTCGGCGGTGGTCGGGCTCCAGGCGTCCTTGCGTTCCAGCCGGTCGAAGGGCAGGCACTGCCCGTGCCAGAGGTAGGAGTCGGCGGCGGTGGTGACCGGGGAGCCGTCGGTGGTGCAGAGCGGGACGGCGTAGCTGTCGGTGATGTCCTGGCCGGCCGAGGTGGCGCTCCAGGCGTAGTCCTGGCCGCGGCCGAGCTGCACGTAGAAGCTGAGGCCGGCGAAGGCCGCGCCGCGGGCGCTGATCCCCGGGCCCTGGATCTCCTCCAGCATCAGCAACTGCGGTGCGAAGTAGCCGGTTTGGGGGCCGAACACGGCGACCGGGTGGCCGTCGTCGGTGTGCGCGCCGGAGACCAGCAGGGCGTTGGACATGCCGTGCTTGGCGGTGAGCAGATTGCCGGGCAGCACGCCGTCCGCCTTCGTGGTCGCGGAGTTCGCCGAGCCGGTGGCGTCGTAGACCACCTTCTCCGGCACCACCGATCCCGGGTCCGGCAGGGCCTGGCCCTGCGGAGCGTCCGGCACCGTCGCGTACGGGAAGCTCTGGCCGTCGTGCAGGGTGCGGACGGCCTCCGGGTCGTCGGACTCGCGCAGGGACTTCCACAGCGCGTCCCCGGCGTCCTTCCCGTACCGGGCCTCGGCGGCCGACTTCACCTGGGCGGAGGCGAGTTCACCGCCGCCGCCGGCGCCGAACAGCGCGCCGACCACGGAGGCCAGGGCGACCAGGTCGGTCAGTTTGAACGGCTCGATCGAACCGGCGTTGGTGATCGGGTCGATGTGGCCGGTGAGGTCGTACTCGCCGGGGAAGGTCCGGGCGTTGTACACCTGGCCCGCGTACTGGTTGATGCCGTCCAGGTACGCGGTGGCGTCCGCGAGCGCCTGGGTGGCCCGGCCGCCCCGGGCGGCGAGCGCGTCGATCTGCTGCTGCAACTCGGCCTCGGTGTACGGGGCGGCCTGCCAGAAGCTCTGCTCCAGCTGCCGGTTGGCGGCCGCGCCGCCCGCGAAGCCGGACAGCTGGCCGCGCCCGACGTGCCGGAACAGGTCCATCACCCAGAGCCGGTCCTGCGCGGCGGCGTAGCCCGCGCCGAACTCGGTGCCGTAGCGGGTGGTGCCGCTGATGTGCGGGACGCCGGTGGCCTTGTCGCGCACGATCGTCACGTCCGCGCGCGGGCTGACGGTGCTGGCCACCTGGTCGGCGGGGACGTCGAAGGAGGCGTCGTTGAAGAAGTTCCGCAACCCGGCCTCGGTCAGCCCGGGGTAGCCGGAGGCGAGGGCCGAGTACGGGCCGAGCTGGTCGTCGGTGTGCGCGGGGCGGCTGCCGAACATCCGGTTGAGCAGGATCTCGGCGAGGGTGGCGTTGCCGTTCTCGCCGGGCGGGAGGATGTCGGTGCAGCGGCCGCCGCAGTAGTCGGGGGCGGCGGCCGGGGTGGGGGCCGGGGTGGGGGAGGCGGTGGCGGGGGCGGTCAGGGCGGCGGTGACGAACAGGGCCGACGCGAGCGCGACGGCCGCGAGCCGGAGGGGGTGGGGGCGTGTGCGTGGGGGCAAGGCGAGCTCCTCCGTCGAAGCCACGGGGAGTCGACGGTAGGGGCGCTACTGGCCGGTTGGCTAGTGGCGTGCATGCCATTTCGGGCGCGAGGTCCCGGAGTTGGCGGACGTCGGGCCTCTGGGTGAGGGAGCGGACGGCCTCCGGCGGGCCGGGATGTCGGTGGGGTCGGTTAGGGTCGCTCGCGGTAGTGGATGATCTTCCGGCGCGGGGCGGCGGGGCGAGGGGTGTGTGGTGGGGCGGGAGTTGCCGGCGGCTGGTGAGCCGTGCTGGGGGCGGGCGTACCTGGATCTCGGAGCCGCGGGGGAGGAGCCGCTGCGGGAGGTCGAGGGGTTCGCCCTGCTGGGGGAAGCGTGCTACGAGGGCTGGGACGGGCCCGCGGCGGTGCTGCTGGACGGGGTGGGCGGGGAGGTGTTCCTCGGGCGGCCGGGCGATGACGGGGTGCTGCGCCGGGACTTGCTCGCCAGCAGCGTGGAGTGCCTGATCGCGCTGGCACGGGTGATCGAGGGGCTCGGCGGGGGACGGGAGTTCGGGCCGGCGGCGGTTGCCGAGGTCGAGGAGGCCGGGCGGCGGTTGCTGCGGGAGGCCGATCCGGAGCTGTACCGGCGGACGGCCGGCCGGCCCGCGCACTGGGAGGCGGCGCTGGCAGTGCGTTCGCTGGCATGGGGCGCCGGGGCCGACGGGACGGGGGAGTCGGCGTATGCCGTCACTCCGGCCTTGGTGGCGGACCTGGCGACGGCGGAGGGGGAGGGAACCGTCCGCCGGTTCGGGGAGGACGAGTTGCCCGCGAGCGTGACGCACGGTCCGACGAGGCGGCTGCTGGTCGAGGTCGGGCTGCCGGTGTCCGAGGACTGCGTGCTCTCCGTGGACGCCGAGGGGCCGCTGGAGGGCTACGAGCCGGAGGAGGACGAGGAGGAGGAGCCCTCGGACCGGGCGTACCAGCGGGGGTTCCCGGTGCTCGCCGGGTGGATGTACGAGTTCGACGTACTGCTCGACGGCGCGACCGGGCGGATCGAGCTCACCGATGGGTGGGGCGACGGCGGGACGGCCGCCTACCTGCACCGCGACCTCTCCGCGCTGCTGTACACGCTCTGGACCTTCCACCGGCTGCGCGCCGCACGGGAGGAGGCGTACCAGGAGCGGAAGGAAGCCCCCTGGTCGGTGTTCGACCCGTGCGAGCTGTTCGACGGCGCGGCCGAGGAGGCGCTGCGGGCGATCGACCCGGAGGCCTTCGCGAGCGAGGAGCACTTCTGGCCGATCCGGATCGACGACGGGCACATGGGCAGTTTGTTGGAGTAGTCGGAGCAGCTGGAGTAGGGGGTCGGCCGGTGGACCGGCGATTGGCCGCGGTGGTGTGGCGGCGGAAGAGGCTGCTGCTCCTGCCGGGGCTCACGGTGGCGGTGGTGGGTGGGGTCGCCGCGTTGGTGGTGTGGGCGGAGGTGCTGCTCGGGGGGAGCCTGGTGGTCGGGGTCGCCGGGCTGGTGCTGCTGCTGTTCCTGGTGACCTTCGGCAATGCGGCGATGCTGATCGCGGCCGATGACGCTCTGCGGGGGCGGGCGGTGGGGGTCGGCTCCAGTTGTGCGCGGGCGGCGGGGCGGTTGCCGGTGATCGCGGGCTGGGCGGTCGGCGGGGCTCTCACCATCCTGGCGGGGGCGGTGCTGCTGGTCGGGGCCGGCTGGTTGATGGCGGGCTACCTGGTGCTGCCGGCGCTGGTGCTCGACGGTGCCGGGATCCGCGAGGCGCTGCGGAGGTCCCGGGAGGTGTACCGGCGTGAGGGTTGGGCGAGTGCCCGGGGTTCGGGCTGGCTGGCCCTGCCGGTGGTGCTGACCCTGATGCCGTCGCTGGTGGTCCTGGTCCTTGGCCTCACCTCGAAGGACCGGGTGCTCGGTGCGCTGTTGGTCGCGGGCGCGGTGGTGTGCCTGGGCGGTGGGTTGGCGGTGACGGCGGGTCTGTCCGGGGTGTTCCGGGTCCGGTACTACCGGGAGGCGACGGGGAGGCCGGTCGAGGCCGTGTCCGTGCAGCCGGTGCAGCCGGTGCTGCACGTGTCGCCGGTGGAGTAGGACGCGTGCGGGTCGGCAGCCGTGGGACGGCTGCCGACCCGGGTGCCGTGCCCGGCTCAGTCGGGCAGGTGCGGGGGTGGGGTACCGGTCAGGGCGTGAGGATGAGGCGGATGGGGTTGCCCTCCTTGCGCTCCAGGGCCTCGACGGCGCGGGCGGCGTCGGCGAGGGGGAAGGTGCCGCTGACCGAGCGGGCGAAGTCGAGGCGGCCGCCGCGGACCAGGTTGACCAGGTCGACGACGTCCTGGCCGTCGGAGCCGTAGTGGCCGAGGATCTGCTGGCGCAGGTAGCTGACCATGGTGCCCTTGGTGATGGTCAGCGGCTTGTCGGTGAGGCCGACCAGGACCAGGCGGCCGCGTTCGCCGAGGGCGGCCACGGCCTGTTCGCGGACCGGCGCGACGCCGGCGAAGTCGAAGGCGGCGGCGAGGGGGCGGCCGGCGGTGGCCGTGCGCAGGCGGTCGGCGAACTGCGGGTCGGCGGGGTCGAGGGCGGCGTCGGCACCGAAGGCGAGGGCGCGCTCGCGGGCGGCGGGGAGCGGATCGACGGCGACGATCGGGAAGGCGCCGATGGCGCGCAGCAGTTGGACGCCGTGGGCGCCGAGTCCGCCGACGCCCCAGACGCCGACCGGCTCGGCGGGGCGGACGGCCCCGGTGCCGGTGATGGCGGCCCAGGGGGTGGAGACCGCGTCGGGGATGAAGCAGGCCTGCTCGAAGGGGAGTTCGTCGGGTATCGGGACGAGCGTGGTGGCGGTGGCGAGGGCGTACTCGGCCCAGCCGCCGTCGTAGTCCACGCCGCGGGTGTGCACCCGGCCGTTGCGGGTCTCGCCGGCCTGGAGCAGCACCCGGTCGCCGACGGCGGCGGTGGTGACGCCCTCGCCGAGGGTGTGCACGGTGCCCGCGACCTCGTGGCCGAGGGTGACCTTGTCGCCCTGGAGGAGGAAGGGCTTGAGGGTGCCGTCGATGAGGTGGACGTCGGAGAGGCAGACGCCCGCGGCCTCGACCTTGATCAGCACCTCGCCCGGGCCGGGGGTCGGGACGGGCACCTCCTCGACGGCGAACGCGCCCTTGGTGACGTCGAGGCGGCCGGCGAGCATCGTGGCGGTCATCGGGACTTCCCTTCTGCCGGGGGTGGCGGGGCCGGGGGAGGGGGCCGTGCCATCCCAAACTTGCTTGTTAACCAACAAGCAAGTTCAACCCTAGCATGGTGCCATGCCCACGCACGATGACCCGGCCACCGGCACGACCGCCCGTACGACGACGGCCCGCGCGACCGCTCCGCAGGGCGCCCAGCCGCGCCGTACCCAGGCGGAACGGCGCGCCCACGCCGAGGCGGCGCTGATCGCCGCCGCCGCCCGGCTGATCGCCGAGCACGGCAGCACCGGGGTCACCCTGGCCAGGGTGGGGGAGGAGGCGGGGTTCAGCCGGGGTCTGGCCACCCACTACTTCGGCTCCAAGGCCGCGCTGCTCGCCCGGCTCCAGGAGGAGGCGCTGGCCGAGGCGATGGCGGCGGCCGCGCCCGAGCGCACTGGCGGCGGGGCGGCGGAGGAGCTGTGCCGCTTCGCCCGGGGCGTGCTGGAGGGCGTGCGGAACCCGACCGACCTGGGCCGGGCCTTCGTGGTGCTGGGGGCCGAGGCGCTCGCGGGCACCTCCGAGCTGACGCCGGCGGTGGCGGAGCTGGACGCCCGGACGCGTGCCTGGGTGGTGGACGTGGTCGGCCAGGGCGTGGCGGACGGCGAGCTGCGGGCCGGGACGGGCGGTGGGTCGGCTGCCGGGGCCTTCGCGTTCGCCTTCGTGGGGCTGCTCAAGGGGCTGGTCGTGCAGGCCGCGGCCGCGCCGGAGGCCTTCGACGTGGCGACCGCGACGGTGGAGGCGGAGCGCTGGATCCGGTTGGCGCTCGTCGCGGACTGAGGGCCCGACGGGGGGCGTGCCGCTCGGTGCCGGACTGCCGCTCGGTGCCGGGCTGCCGCGCGGTGTCGGACTGCCGCTCGGTGCCGGGCTGCCGCGCCGCTCGGCCTACCGGGGACTACCTGCGGGAGCGGCCGTGGGTCGGGGGCGTCGCGATGCGGACCCGGGTGGTGGCGGGTGCCTGCTCCAGGTCGTCCAGCTGGGCGAGGATGGTGGCGCGCAGCTCGTCGTCGTCCTCGAACCGGTGGTCCTGGAAGAGGGTGTAGCCCGTCCACATCAGGTTGGCGCACACCCGGGCCGGCACCCGGCCGGTCTGGGCGCCCATGCCGACCAGGGCCACCGACCGGATGCTGTCCGGCGCCAGCCGGTTCTGCCGGTGGACGGCCTGGAAGGCGGCGGCGCAGGCGAGGGCGACGTTCAAGGTCTCGCTCACGTTCTGCGAGGAGGCCTGCATCGTGGGCGCCGAGATCAGGAACTTCGGGTTGACCGCCCCGGAGGGCACGCAGACCGCGCTGCCCACCGGCAGGGTGCCCGCGTGGGCGCTGCGTATCCTCCGCTGCACCTTCAACTGGATGCCCGCCCCCAGGTGGCGCTTGATCGCGGCGTCCGCCCCGCCGTCCATCCGGCCCTTGGAGTTGGTCGGGCTGACCCAGGCGTCGACCTGCTCGGTGAGGATCGAGCCCTGCCGGATCTCGATGCCGGGGGTGTCGGCGAAGGCGGCCCGCCAGGACTCGACCACCGAGGCGTTGAGGTCCGTCAGCACCACCCTGAGCGGGGACTGCGCGTGGTCCGTCGTCATGCTGCAACTCCTGTCGTACGGGGAGGGGTTCTCCCTGTCGTTGGCCTTGTCGTCGGCCTTGTCGTTGCCGACGCTAGCGGGTGCCACTGACAATCCGTCCGGGGTCGTCCGAGCTCGTCCGGGCGGGTCGGGCCGTCGGGTCGGGCCGTCGGGTCGGACTGTCAGTGCCGGCTGTTAGGAATGTGTCGTCCGCCGGAAAGCTGACGGACCGTCATCCGATGCCTTCCGTGACCCGACCAGCCGGAGTACCACCATGAGCGCTGCCGACGCCTCCGCCGCCAACCAGCCCGAAACGAACGACCCGAACGACCCGTTGGCCCTCGCGGAGCTGTTCCGCGGCGGCGGCGAGCCGTGGCTCCCGGTGCTCAAGCCGGTGATCGAGGCGCAGCCCGGTGCGGCCTCGTTCATCGGCCCGGCGCGCAGCCCGGAGGTCGTGCCGGTCCGGGAGCTGACCTTCCAGGCGCTCAAGCCGCATGCCCCGCACCGGTGGAAGGTGGTGGTCTTCGGGCAGAACCCGTACCCGCGCCCGGAGAGCGCCACCGGCATCGCGATGTTCGACAACGCCTTCCACGACTGGAAGGACAGCCAGTTCGGCCGGGTGATCAGCATCCGCTGCATCATCAAGGCCGCGGCGATGTGGAAGTACGGCATTCCCAAGAAGACGCCGATCGCGGACATCCGCGCGCTGTTGAAGAAGGAGGAGACGGTCCAGCCGCCGGAGTGGTTCCAGGCGATGCTGACCCAGGGCGTGCTGCTGCTGAACGCGGCGCTGACCGCCAGCGCGGACGGCGCGATGGGCCCGGAGCAGCACACCGGGTTCTGGCGGCCGGTGGCCGAGCGGATCGTGGAGGAGATCCTGCGGGCCAAGCAGCAGGCGGGGGAGGAGGACCGGGGTGTGGTCTTCGCCTGGTGGGGCGCGCACGCGCGCAGCTTGAAGAGCGTGGTGCAGCGGCTGGAGAAGAAGTACCCGGGGGTCGAGGTCCGGCACATCGACCACGCCAACCCGGCGGCCCAGGGCGACATCTTCTGCGACAACGAGCACTTCGCCGCGGTGAACGCCGCGCTCGGCTCGCTCGGTGCCGACGGGATCGACTGGCTGCCGAGCAAGGGCTGGGACGCCGGCGCGGCGGCGGTCGGGGGCGCGGACGGCGGCGTCGCCGAGCGGATGGGCGCGTTCATCGCGTCCACCATGGAGCTGCACCAGCTGTACCTGGACCGGCTCGCCGGGGTGAAGGACGAGGGTCTCGAACTCCCGGCCATCAGCGGGGTGTTCGACACTCCGCTGATGGACTTCCGGGCAGCGGTGGCCCCGGTGGCCGAGCTGCTGCGCGGCCTGGACCGGCACGTCACGCTGTCGCACGAGTTCGGCAAGCGGCGGGCGGACGAGTGGGCGGCCGAGCGTGCGGCCGGGCAGGCGGCCGGGCGTGGCGGCGCGGGGGTGCCCGACGGGCTGTCCGCGGACGCGATCGCCGCGCTGTACCTGTACACCTGCGAGTCGGCGTTCTACCGGGAGATCAACGCGGTGCTGCGCTCCCCGGACCGGGCCCGGCTGGTGCCGTACCTGCCGTACCTGCGGCTGCTGTTCGCGGCGGTGTCGCAGCTGCCGGTGCGGACGGAGCCGCTCTGGCGCGGGGTGGCGCTGGACCTGCGCAAGCAGTACCCGCTGGGGCGGACGGTGACGTGGTGGGGGGTGTCCTCCTGCACGTCCGAGCCGGGCGTGGCGAAGTCCTTCCTGGGCAGCCGGGGCAAGCGGACGCTGTTCGAGGTGCGGCCGCTGCGCGCCACGGGCATCCAGCGGTTCTCGGCGTTCACGGGCGAGGAGGAGTACATCCTGCTGCCCGGCACCCAGCTGGAGGTCACCGACGTGCAGGCCCAGCGCGGCGGGCTGTGCACGGTGACGCTGACCGAGGTCGCGGAGGCGCCGTTGGTGTCCTGAGCCGCCGGCCCGTCCAGGAGCGGGAATCCGACCAAGTTAATATATTTACCGAGTTAGCTGAGCTAGCTCCTCCGGACAGCAGTCGAGTCGAGTGCGGAGGAAGAGCGATGACGGCACGAGCGACGGCACGAGCCCAGGGCCTCGACGGCGAACTGGCTCGCGAGCGGGCCCACGTCGCGGCCTGCCGGGCGGCCACGGCCCGGCAGGCCGAGGACGCCGCCCACCAGGTCGTCGCCGGAGAGGACGTCTCGGGTGACGGTGCCAGCGCCGAGGCGCTGGGCCGCTACCTGTGGACCCGCGCCAAGCGGATGCGGGAGCTGCCGGACCGCCCCGCCTTCTTCGGCCGCCTCGACTTCGGCGACGGGCCCGAGGCCGGGGACCACCGCGGGCAGCGCTACTACGTCGGCCGGCAACGGATCTCCGAGGATCCGACGGTGCCGCCGCTGGTGATCGACTGGCGGGCCCCGGTCTCCCGGGCGTTCTACCGGGCGAGCGCCACCGACCCGCTCGGGCTCGCCGGGCGCCGACGCTTCGGCTGGGCGCCGTCGAGCCCGGGCCGGCCGGGATCCCGAACGCCCCGGCCGAGGAGGCGGCCGGCGCGGTCCGGGTCACCCTGCTGCCGGCCTCGCTCGCCAAGGGGCTGGAGTACGACCACGTGATCGTCCTGGAGCCGGCCGCCATCGTCGAGGCCGAGCCGCGCGGACTGCACCGGCTGTACGTGGTGCTGACCCGCGCGGTGTCCCGGCTGGACCTCCTGCACACCCGCCCGCTCCCGGGCCCGCTGGCCGGGAGCTGACCCGGCTGGCCACCGCCCCCGCCCCGGTGTGCCGACGCCCGTTCGCCCCGCGGTCGCCCGGGTGTTCGGGTTCGTGGACCGACCGCCCGGGCGGCGGCGGCCCTCGCCCCGTCCGGCCCGGCCGCCGCGCGGTCGGTGCCCGCCCGCCGCCGGGCCGTACCGCGCGGGGTGCCGTCGGATAAGCCAATGCGAGTTCCCCGCGAGTTGCGCCCCCGATTCCCGGGCGCGGTGGGCGGGTTGTCGAAACGGCCCATTCGGGAGGGGGAGCTGCCGGGGGCTGGCCGGTTATCGCCAACTATTGAGCGTGCTCACTCAGCTGAGGTACAGTCATCAGCGGTTGATCGGCACACTATTCATCATCCTCGATGGCAGAACCGACCAGGCGGCACAACCGGCCTCCGCAGAGCGGCGATCCAGTGACGGATCGAATGAGTTCTGACATCTTTTCCAGAAAGGCCGCTTCGGAGACCATGGACTTTCCGGACGACCTCGGGCCAAAAGCCGGACTTCCTGGATGGCGCCCGTGAACGGCCAGATACTCCCCGACAAATGGTTCGTTTCCCGAGAATTGCGTCCGGAGGCGCCGGTCAGGCTCGTCTGCTTCCCCTATGCGGGCGGCGCCACGTCCATCTACGCCCGCTGGCCGGCCGCGCTCGGCCCCGAGGTCGAGGTCGCCGCGCTGGCGCTGCCGGGCCGGGAGCGCCGCCTCGGTGAGCCCGCGGCCGTCGAGGTGGAGCGGATCGCCGAGGCCGTCGCGGCCACCGCCGACCGCCCGTACGCGCTGTTCGGCCACTCGATGGGCGGCCTGCTGGCCTTCGAGGTGGTCCGGTGGCTGCGCCGGGCCGGGGCCGAACTGCCCGTCCACCTCTTCGTGTCGGGCTGCCCGCGGCCCGACCAGCCGCGCGGCGACGACATCTTCGACGGCCTGTCGGCGCTGCCCGACGACGCCATGCTCCAGCGGCTGGTCCGCGGCGGTGGGCTGCCCGCCTTCGTACTGGACGAGCCGGAGCTGCTGGAGCTCGTGCTGCCCGTCTGCCGGGCCGACTTCGGCTGGCTGGACGCGTACGACTGCGGTGACGAACCACCGGTGCCGGTGCCGATCACCGCCTTCGTCGGCAACGAGGACGCCTCGGCCCGGCCCGAGGACGCGGCCGGCTGGGCCGCGCACACCACCGGACCGTTCGCCCAACACGTCCTGCCGGGCGGTCACTTCTTCCTCGAGGACAACCTGGACGCCATCAGCCGGGCCGTTCGTGCCGGGATCGGGAGCCCCGTGGCGTGATGCCGCGGGCCCCGGCAGGGGGCCGCGAGACGGGCAGGCCCCAGTCCGCGACGGTTGGAACGACGAGGTCAGGAACTGCGATGGCGGATGGAACCACCGGGTCGGCCGGGCCCGGCGCGGAGGGGGAGCGGATCGCCCGGGCGGCCCACGGCCAGGTACTGGTCTGGCGGACCGGCCGGCGTTCCGGGGGCCTGCTGCTCCAGCACGTGGCCGACACCTTCCGGTTGGACGCCGCGGTCGACGAGGCGCAGGTCCGTTCGGCGCTGGTCGCGCTGACCGCCCGGCACACCGCGCTGCGGACCTCGGTGCGGGTGCTGGACGGCGAGTTGCGGCAGGTGGTGCACCCGGGGATCGAGCTGCCGGTGGAGTTCACCGACCTCAGCGGCCCGGACGACGGCAAGCGCGCCGAACGGCTGGCCGAGATCGCCGACCAGGCCGCCGTGCTGCCCTTCGACCCGGCCCGGGCGCCGCTGTGGCGGGCCGTCGCGGTCCGGCTCGGCGAGGCGGACTGGGCGGTGGTCCTGGTCGCCCACCAACTGGTGTGCGACCCGGCCTCGTTGTTCCTGCTGAACGCGGAACTCGCCGAGCTGTGCGCCGCCGAGGAGCAGGGCCGGGCCCCGGTGCTGCCGGACCGGCTGCTGGACTTCGCCGACCACGCGGACCGGCAGTACGAGCGGGACCGGCAGCACGAGCGGGACCGGCAGTACGAGCGGGACCGACGGGAGTCGCAGGGGCGACGGGAACTTCACACGGACCCGGCCGAGTTCTGGCGCTCCCGGCTGGCCGGACGGCCGACCGGCCACGGCCTCCCGCTGGACCGGCCCCGCCCGGCCGCCCGGGCCTTCGCGGGCGCCGAGGTCCGCGCCGAGTTCCCGGACGGCCTGGCGGCCGCGCTGCGGGCGGGCGCCCAGCGGCTCGGCGGGTCGCCGGCCCCGGTGCTGCTGGCCGGCTACGCGGCGCTGCTGCAGCACCGCTCCGGCCGCACCGACCACCTGATCGGCGTGCCCGTCTCGGGCCGGCGCCGGCCCGAGACGCTGTCGTTGGTCGGGGCCTTGGCCGGGCAGGTGGTGCTGCGGCTGGACACCTCCGGCGACCCGTCCTTCGCCGCGCTGGTGGAGCGCGTCCAGGACGTCGCGTCCGCCGCCTGGCGGCACCAGGAGCTGCCCGTGCCGGAGTTGGCGCAGCTGTCCGCCGAGCAGGCGCCGGGCGCGCCCGTCCACCAGCTGGCGTTCAACCTCGCCGAGGGGGAGCTCGGCGGCCCCAGCGGCTACGCCGAGGACGACCTGCTGCTCGAAGTGGCCGACCGCGCAGCCCGGTTGGTGTACGACACCGAGCTGTTCGCCCCCGCCACCGCGCGCGCACTGCTCGACGACTACCTGGCGCTGCTCGCCGCCGGCCTCGCCGATCCGGCCGCCCCGCTGACCGGGCTGCCCGCGGCCGCCGCCCGCCGGACACCCGGCGCGGCCGGGGACGGCCGGGCCGAGAGTTTCCCCACCGGCAGCCTCGGACCGGCCGGGCCGGAGGGTCCGGGCGAGGGCCGGTCCGCCCCATCGGTTCTTCTGAGGAGCACGCAATGACGGTGACCGGTCGGATCGTCGGCATCCCGAGCGAGGTGTGGCACGAGGAGGTGCTGGCACCCCAGTTCGCCTACGAGGCCGAGCACCTGCTGCGGCACTACGTGGCGATCGAGAAGGTGCTGCTGCTGGAGTACCGGCGGATGGAGCTGGTCGACGGGGCGGGCACCGCCGCGATCGCCGCCCGCCTGGACTCGGTCGACCAGGACGGCATCCGGGCGAACCCGAGCGAGAACATGTCGGACATCTCCTTCGCCCTGGAGCGGCACGTCGCGGCCGGCCCGGTCGCGCCGTTCGCCGCCTGGCACGCCGACCGCAGCCGCAACGACCTCCAGGTCTGCGCCCAGCTGCTGTCCGCCCGTGAGCAGGTCCGGGCGCTGGCCGCCGACCTGCTGGCCTTCGACGCGGCCGTCCGGACGCTCGCCGCGGGCGCCGTCGAGGTGCCGATGCCCGGCTACACCCACGCCCAGGCCGCCCAGGTGATCAGCCCCGGCTTCTACCTGGCCGCGCTGTCCAGCGAGACGCTGACCGCCGTGCGCCGACTGCTGGCCGCGTACGACGAGATCGACGCCTGCCCGCTGGGCGCCGGCAGCATGGCCGGGCAGGAACTCGACTGGGACCGCTCCCGGATGGCCGGACTGCTCGGCTTCGCCCGGCCGCAGCCGCACGCCCTGGTCGCCGTCGCCTCGCGCGGCTGGGCGCTGGCGATCGCGGCGGAGGCGGCCAACTTCGCCGTCGCGCTGAGCCGTTTCACCACCGACCTGATGGCCTGGGGCGGCAGCGCCCACGGCTTCCTGGACCTCCCGGACGAGCTGTCCGGGATCTCCGCCGCGATGCCGCAGAAGAAGAACTTCCCCGTGCTGGAGCGGATCCGCGGCCGCTGTGCGCTGGTCGCGGGCAGCGCGGCCGAACTGGCGGCGGCCCAGCGCAACACCCCGTACACCAACACCGTCGAGGTGTCCAAGGAGGCCGGCGCCCACCTGCGGGCGCAGACCGAGGCGCTGCGCTCGACCCTGCGGCTGGCGCACGCCGTGGTCACCGGGCTGGTGTTCCGCACCGACCGGATGCGGGCGGCCTGCGAGGGCGAGTTCCTCGGCGGCTTCACCCTGGCCAACCGGCTGACCCTGGACGAGGGGGTGCCCTGGCGGACGGCGCAGATCATCGCCGGGCGCTACATCAAGGCCGCGCTGGACAAGGGCCTGGCCCCGGCCGACGGGGACGCGGCGCTGCTGGCGGCGGTCGCGGAGGAGGCCGGGCACCGGCTGGCCGGGCCGCAGGCGCTGCTGGCGGCCTCGCTGAGCGTCGAGGCGGGCCTGCGGGCCAAGACCTCGGTCGGCTCGACCCACCCCGACCAGGTCCGCGCGACCCTCGCCGAACTCGGCGCCGAGCAGGAGCGGTTGACCGAGGGCTGGGCGGAGCGGGCCGGCGTCGTACGGGCGGCCGCGGACGAGGTTGCGGCGCTGCTCGCGGCCCCGGCGGACACCCCGGCGCAGCGGTGACCCCGCCCTCCGCCGCGCGCCCGGCCCCGGCGGTCCCGTCCGCGGGCGCCGTCCCGCCGCCGCGTCGGCCGTCCTTCGCCTCCCCCCGCCCCGGCGTCGACCTGCGCACCGGCTCGGCCCGCGCCTTCGGCACCTTCGGCGAGCTGCTGCAGGGCGCCCTGCCCGGCGGCCAGGAGTTCCTGGTGACGCTGCCGGTCGACCGCTGGGCGCGAGCCCGCTTCCGGCTCGACCCGGGCGGCCCGCTGCGGGTGTTCCCCTCGCACAAGACCAAGACCCGGCGGGTGGCCGAGGCGATGCTCGCGGCCTGCGGGCGCCCGGCCGGCGGGGTGCTGCTGCTGGACGGCGACCTGCCGGTCGGCAAGGGCATGGCCAGCTCCTCGGCCGACCTGGTGGCCACCGTGCGGGCGGTCGGCGCCGCGGTGGGCCTGGACACCTCGCCCGCCGAGGTGGAGCGCTGGTTGCGCCCGATCGAGCCGACCGACGGGGTGATGCACCCCGAGGTGGTGGCCTTCGAGCACCGCGAGGTGCGGCTGCGCGAGCGCCTGGGCGGCCTGCCGGCGGCGACCGTGGTCGCGGTGGACGAGGGCGGGCTGCTGGACACGGTGGCGTTCAACCGGGTGCCGAAGGTGTTCTCCCCGGCGCAGCGCGCCGAGTACGCGGAGCTGCTGGCGGAGCTGGGTGCGGCGGTGCGGGCCGGGGACCTCGCCCGGGTGGGGGCGGTGACCACCCGCAGCGCGGTGCTGAACCAGCGCCTGGCACCCAAGCGCAACCTCGACGCGGTGCTGGCGATCGCCGAACGGGTCGGCGCCGCGGGCGTGGTGTGCGCGCACAGCGGCACCCTGCTGGGCGTCCTGCTGGACGAGAACGACGCCGACCACGGGCCCCGGCTCGCCGCCGCCCTGGCGGCCTGTTCGACCCTGCCCGGCACCACCACCACGGTGCGGGCCCTCACCCTTCAGGACATGGAGCTTGCTGATGCGGCATGAATCGATCGTCGACGCCATCGGCCACACGCCACTGGTCCGGCTGCGGGTGCCCGCGCCGGAGGGCGTCGAGGTGTACGCCAAGCTGGAGCTGGCGAACACCTTCGCGATGAAGGACCGGGTGGCCCGGCAGGTCGTCACCGAGGCCCGCCGTTCCGGGGCCCTGCGGCCCGGGGCGCCGATCGTGGAGAGCTCCTCGGGGACGATGGCGCTCGGCCTGGCGCTGGTGGGCACCCACCTCGGGCACCCGGTGCACATCGTCACCGATCCGCGGATCGACCCGATCACCCTGGCCAAGCTGCGCACCCTGGGCTGCGAGGTGCACGTGGTGTCGGCGATGGGCGACCAGGGCTGGCAGTCGGCCCGGCTGGACCTGCTGGCCGAGCTGATGACCGGTCTGCCGGGCGCGTTCTGGCCGCAGCAGTACTCCAACCCGCAGAACCCGGCGGCCTACCGGGGCCTGGCCGAGGAGCTGGTGGACGATCTCGGCACGGTGGACGTGGTGGTGGGCTCGGTGGGCAGCGGCGGGTCGCTGTGCGGGACGTCCCGGGCCCTGCTGGAACGTTTCCCCGAGCTGACCGTGGTCGGCGTGGACGCCGTCGGCAGCGTGCTGTTCGGCCAGCCCGACGTCCCGACCCGGCGCCAGTCCGGCCTCGGCAACAGCCTCTACCCGGACAACATCGACTACCGGCTGATCGACGAGGTGCACTGGCTCTCCGACGACGAGGCCTTCGCCGCGACCCGGGCGCTGGCCCGGGAGCAGAAGATCTTCGCCGGGAACACCTCCGGCTCGGTCTACCGGGTGCTGACCCACCTGGCGGCGCACGCCGCGCCCGGCACCAAGCTGGTCGGCATCATGCCGGACCGCGGCGACCGCTACGTGGACACGGTGTACGCCGCCGACGCCGCCGTGTCCGGCTCGACGGACGGCTCCACCGTCGGCTCCACCCCTGGCTCCAGGGCCGGTTCCACGGCCGGCACCGGGGCCGCCGGGACCCCCGTGATCGCGACCGAGCCCACCCCCGTCCGCTACGGCGAGCTGGTCAGCACCTGGTCGTACGCGCGGATATCCCGCCGGGAGCGCCCGCTGCTGTTCTTCGTGGAGTCCAACACCACCGGCACCGGCATGCTCGCGCTGACCACGGCGGTGCGGCTCGGCCTGGAGCCGGTGCTGTTCGTGGTGGACCCGGCCCGCTACCAGGGCCTGGCGGAGACCGGCGCCCGGGTGGTGGTCTGCGACACCGACGACCCGGAGGCGCTGCGCAAGGCCGCCGAGGTGGCGGCCGGCGACCGCGAGGTGGCGGGCGTGACCACGACCAGCGAGTACTACCTGGTCCAGTCGGCCGCGCTGGCCGAGGGACTGGGCGTGGCGGCCAACCCGGCGGCGGCATTGGCCGCCTGCCGGGACAAGTCGGCGACCCGGCGCACCCTGCTGGCGCACGGGGTGCGCCAGCCCCGGTTCGCCGAGGTGCGCGACCCGGCCGAGGTGGAGGCGGCGGTCGCGGCGGTGGGCCTGCCCTGCGTGGTGAAGCCGGTGGACGAGTCCGGCTCGCACGAGGTGCTCTGGTGCGAGGACGTCGCCACCGTCGCCGAGCAGGCCCGCAAGCTGCTGGCCGTCACCCGCAACGTGCGCGGCCAGGCCAGCGCCGGGACGGTGCTGGTGGAGGAGTACCTGACCGGGCCGGAGTTCAGCGCCGAGATGTTCCGGGCGGACGGCGAGACGCACTGCGTCGGCATCACCCAGCGCACCGTCAGCGAGCTGCCGTACTTCGTGGAGACCGGGCACCTGTTCCCGGCCGTGCTGCCCGAGGAGACGGCGGCGGCGATGGCCGACACCGCCCGGCGCGCCCTGGCGGCGGTCGGCCTGGAGCGCGGCCCGGCGCACGTCGAACTGCGGCTGACCGCCGACGGGCCGGCCGTGATCGAGATCAACGCCCGGCTGGCCGGCGGCATGATCCCGGAACTGATCCGGCCCGCGACCGGCATCGACCTGCTGGACCAGCAGATCCGGGCCGCCGCCGGGCTGCCGCTGAACCTGACCCCGGAGCGGTCCCGTTCGGCGGGGATCCGCTTCCTGATCGCCCCCGGGGAGGGCCGGCTGACGGCCGTCGAGGGCGTGGCGCGGGCGGCGGCGGTCGCCGGGGTGGAGCGGGTCACCGTGACGGCGGCCGCCGGGCGCGCGGTGCGGCCGGTCCGGGAGGCGTACGACCGGCTGGGGCACGTGATCGCGGTCGGGGACGGCCCCGAGGAGGTGGGCGGGGCGCTGGACGCCGCGCTGGCCGAGCTGACGGTCGTGGTCGAGGCCGAGTAGCCGACGGCGGACGAGGGAGGGCCGGCGGACCGCTCAGCGGCCCGCCGGCCCTCCCGTCGTGGCTCAGGCCCCGGGCTCAGGCCCCGGGCGCGGGCCGCGGGCCCGGGCGGCGCCGGCGCACCACGGCCGGTTCCTCGGCGGCGTCCGGCTTCGGCGTCCGGTCGATCAGGGCCGCCAGCGCCGCGATCGTCGGGTGCTCGAAGCAGGCGCTCAGCGGCAGTTCGACGCCGAGGTCGCGGTGGATCTCGGCGAGCATCCGGATCGCCGCCAGCGAGTGGCCGCCGAGGACGAAGAAGTCGTCCTCGATCCCGATCCGCCCGGTCTCGAACAACTGCTGCCAGATCGCGGCCAGCGCCCGTTCGGTGGCGGTGCCCGGCGGGGTGCGGTGGCCCTCGGCGCCCTCCTCCGGGGGGATCCTCAGCGCCTTGCGGTCGGTCTTGCCGGAGGGCAGCGTCGGCATCGCGCCGAGCACCACGAACCGGGCCGGCGTCAGGGCCCGGGGCAGCGAGCGGGTGCAGTGCGCCCGCAGTTCGGCCGGGGTGGGCCGGGCGGCCGGGTCGGCCGGGTCCGCCGGGGAGACGAAGGCGACCAGGCGCGGCCCGGAGGCCGCCGAACGGTCCACCACCACGGCCGAGTTGGCGACCTTGCGGTGCGCCCCGAGGACGGACTCGATCTCGCCGAGCTCGATCCGCACCCCGCGGATCTTCACCTGCCCGTCGCCCCGCCCCAGGTAGTGCAGCTCGCCGTCGGCCGTCCACCGGGCCAGGTCGCCGGTGCGGTACATCCGCTCGCCGGGCGCGCCGTACGGGCAGGGCAGGAAGCGGTCGGCCGTCAGGTCCGGGCGGCCCAGGTAGCCGCGGGCCAGGCTCGCCCCGGCGAGGTACAGCTCGCCGGTGACCCCCGGCGGGACGGGGCGCAGCGCCGCGTCCAGGACGAACAGCCGGGAGTCGGTGATCGGTTCGCCGAGCGGCGGCCCGACCTCCGGGCGCAGCGGGCCGGACAGGGTGCCGAGCACGGTGGTCTCGGTCGGCCCGTAGGCGTTGTGCAGCCGGTGCCCGCGCCCCCACTGGGCCACCAGGTCGGTGCCGATCGCCTCGCCGCCGCTGACGATCGCGCGCAGCGCGGGGTAGTCGCGGGCGGGCAGGGCGGCCAGCGCCGTCGGGGTCAGCACGGCGTGGCTGATCCGCCGCTGTTCGAGCAGGACGGCCAGCTCCTCGCCGAGCACCGGGTGCGGGGGCGCCACCACCAGCACGGCCCGGGACCGGAAGGCCATCAGGAGTTCCATCACGTACATGTCGAAGGTGGGCGACACCTGCTGGAGCATCCGGGGCTGCTCCCCGCCGGCCGCCGCGGCGGCGGTCTCGGGCAGCAGGACGGCCCGGTGCAGCTGCTCGGCGAGCGGGGCCAGCCCGGTGTGGGTGACCACGACGCCCTTGGGCTGCCCGGTGGACCCGGAGGTGTACAGCACGTACGCGGCGTTCGCCGGGTGCACCGGGGTGGTGGCCGGGCGCTCGCCGGAGCGCTCGCCGAGCGCGTCCAGCAGGTCGGGGTCGTCCAGCAGCAGGGTCGGCGGGGCGTCGGCCGGGAGCGCGGCGGCGCCGTCCTCGTCGGTGACCACCAGCGCGGCCCCGGCGTTCGCGAGGATGAAGGACAGCCGCTCGACCGGGAACCGGACGTCCAGCGGCAGGAAGGCGCCGCCCGCCTTGGCGACCGCCAGCACGGCGAGCACCAGTTCCCCGCTGCGGGGCAGCGCGAGGGCGACGGTGCTCTCCGGTCCGACGCCGCGGGCGACCAGTTCGGCGGCGAGCCGGTTGGCCTGCTCGTCCAGCTCGGTGTAGCTCAGGGTGAGGTCGTCGGTCTCCAGCGCGGGGGCGTCCGGCGCGGCCGCCACCGCCTGCTCGAACTGCTCGGCGAAGGTGGCCGCGCCGGGCCCGGGCCGGCCGGTGCTCCAGCTGCCGAGGACGGCCTCGCGCTCGCCCGGGAGTAGCAGCTCCCAGTGCGAGAGCGGCAGGTCGGGATGGGCGGTGGCGGCCTCCAGGGCGAGCAGCAGCCGCTGGGCCAGGGCGGCCCCGGCGGCCTCGTCGAAGAGGTCGGCGCTGACCGTGAGCACACCGCTGAGGGTGGCGCGGGCGCGGTCCTCGGTCAGTTCCACGGTGATGTCGAACGGGGTGGCGGGGGTGCCGAGGTCGAAGGGCTCGGTGGGCAGTCCGCCGAGCGCCGGGACCGGCTCGGGCTCGCCGTTGAGGCTGGCCATCACCTGGAACAGCGGGTTGCGGCCGTGCCGGCGGGGCGGGTTGAGGGCGGTGACGATTTCGTCGAAGGGCAGGTCCATGTGGTCGTGCGCGGCCAGGTTGGTCTCCCGCACCCGGGCGATCAGGGTGCGGAAGCTCGGGTCGCCGGAGGTGTCGGCGCGCAGCACCGCGGTGTTGATGAAGCAGCCGATCAGGTCGTCCAGCGCCTGGTCGGAGCGCCCCGCGGTGGGGGTGCCGAGCGGGATGTCGGTGCCGGCGCCGAGGCGGGTGAGCATCGCGGCGAGGGCGGTCTGGAGCACGATGAAGACGCTGGCGCCGTGCTCGTGGGCGGCCGCGGTGATCCGCCGGTACAGCTCGGGGCCGGCCTCCACCCGGGTGGGCAGGCCGCGGAAGCTCGGCGCGGCCGGGCGCGGGCGCGCCCCGGGCAGGGCGAGCTCCTCGGGGAGCCCGGCCAGGGTCTTGGTCCAGAACTCCAGGCTCCGGCCGAAGGGGCTGCCCGGGTCCTCGGCCCGGCCCAGCTGCTGCGCCTGCCAGAGCGCGAAGTCGGCGTACTGGATGGGGAGTTCGTGCCAGTCGGGGGCCCGGCCGGCGGCCCGGGCGGCGTAGGCGGTGGCCAGGTCGCGGCAGAGCGGGGCGAGCGAGAGGCCGTCGCAGGCGATGTGGTGGACGTCCACCAGCAGCACGTGGGAGCGCGGGCCGGTGCTAAACACGTGCAGCCGCAGCGGGACTTCGGTGGTCAGGTCGAACGGGGTCTCCAGTGCGTCCCGCAGGGCCTGCTGGAGGCCGTTGGGGTGAATGGCACGGGCCCGGACCACCTGGGCGACGGCCTCGGGCGGCTGCACCGACTGGCGCGGCGCGCCCGCGTCGGCGGGGAAGACCGTCCGCAGGACCTCGTGCCGGCGGCCGAGGTCCGCGGCGGCGGCGGTGAGCACGGTGAGGTCCAGCTCGCCCTCGATCCGCACCGCCAGCGGCATGTGGTAGAAGGCCTGTTGCTGCCCGAGCCGGTTGACGATCCAGATCCCGCGCTGGGCCATCGACAGCGGCAGCAGCTCGGGCCGGGGCCCGGCGGCGGCCGGGATCGCGCTGCGGGCGGACGTCTCGGCGGGGGCGGCGGCGGCCTCGTCCAGCAGCTTGGCCAGGTCGGCGAGGACCGGGGTCTTGAGGACGTGGCGGACGGACAGCTTGACCGACCACTGCCGGCGGATCCGGGCGACCAGCCGGGTGGCCAGCAGCGAGTCCCCGCCGTCGCGCAGGAAGTCGGTGTCCCGGCCGACCTGCTCGGTGCCCAGCAGCCGGGACCAGATCGCGGCCAGCGCCCGCTCGGTGGCGGTCGCGGGGGCCGCGGAGCCGTCGGTGGCCGGCCGGGCCCGCTCGGCCCGCTCCGTCGGCTCGACGGCGTCCTCGACCCGGCCGTCGGCCAGCACCCGGGCCCGGCGCCCGCTCGGCTCGCCGGCCAGCAGCAGCTCGCCGTACACCCCGGTGGGCGCCCGGTTGCCGTAGCGGTCGCGGACCTCCGCCTCGGCGCCGTCCGCCTCGGCCGGCCCGTGGGCGCCCAGCGCCACCGCGCCGACGTTCGCCGCGCCCTCGGCCAGGAAGGCCTCCAGCAGGACCAGGTAGTCGGCGGCGAGCCGCTCCACCGTCTCCCGCTCGAACAGGTCGGTGGCGTAGTCGAAGGCGAAGCCGACCTCGTCCGCGGTGTAGCTCACCGCGAGCTCCAGGTCGAACTTGGCGGAGTCGTTGCGCATCTCCACGATCTCCACCGCCAGGCCCGGCAGCTCCGGCGGCGGCACCACCTGGTTGACGCTGCACATCACCTGGAACACCGGGTTGCGGGACGGGTCCCGGACCACGCCGAGCGCCTCCACCACCCGGTCGAACGGCACGTTCTGGTGGGACAGCGCCTCCGCCGCCACCGTCCTTACCTGGCCCAGCAGTTGGCGCAGGGTCGGATCGCCGGCGAGGTCCACCGGCACGGCCAGGGTGTTGGCGAAGTAGCCGATCACCGGCTCCCACTCGGCCCGCGGCCGGTTGGCCACCGGCACCCCGACGACCACCCGCTCCTCGCCGTTGTAGCGGTGCAGCAGCGCGGCCAGCACCGTCACCGCGGTGGCGAACAGCGAGGCCTCGTGCCCTGCGCCCCAGGCGGCCAGCCGCCGCTGGAGGTCGGCCGGGACGGGCACCGTGACGCTGGCACCCTCGCCGCTGAGCAGCGCCGGCCGCGGCAGGTCGGCCGGGATCCCGGCCTCCTCCGGCAGTCGGGCCAACTGCTCGCGCCAGAAGGCCAGCTGGCCGCGGTAGAGCTCCACCGTGGCGGGCTCGGCCTCCCAGGCCGAGTAGTCGGCGTAGCGCACCGGCAGCGGCGCCAGGCCGGCCGGCGGGCCGCCGGCCCGGGCGGTGTAGCAGGCGCCCAGCTCCCGGAAGAACAGCCCCTCCGACCAGCCGTCGGTGATCGCGTGGTGCATGGTGACGGCCAGGTGGTGGACCGGCGCCGCCCCTTCCGTACCGGAGCGGATCAGCTTCGCCCGGAACAGCGGCCGGCCGGCCAGGACGAACGGGAGCCGGCTCTCCTCCTCGATCAGCGCGACCACGGCCGGCTCGCCGAGCTCGGTCAGGTCCAGCTGCTCCCAGGGGAGTTCGTCCGGGTCGAGGAGCAGCTGGAAGACCTCGTCCTCGTCGCCGGCGAAGGTGGTGCGCAGGCCCTCGTGCCGGGCCACCAGGTCGCCGACGGCCAGCCGCAGCGCGCCGGTGTCGAGCTCGCCGACCAGCCGGAGCCGGAACGGCACGTTGTAGGTGCTGTTGGGGCCGTTCAGCTGCTCCAGGAACCAGAGCCGCTTCTGCGCCAGCGACGCGGGCTCCCGCCCGTCGCCCGGGCGGGGGGCCGGGACGGCGGCGGTCGCGGGGGCGGCGGCCGCGGAGCCCGCCTCTTCCGCCAGCGCCTGGGCGAAGACGGCGTCCAGTGTGGCGCGGCCGACCGCGTCGGTGTCGTTCACGAGACCTTCCTGGCCTTCCTGGTCGTGGGGGTTGCGTAAGGATGCCGGGCCGGGCGCGTCGATCCGACGGGCCGTCAGGCGGCGGCGGGCGCCGGGGCGGGGACCTCGGTGGGGATGCCGGTGGCCCTGCGCACCGGGGAGAGGGCCAGCAGGACGGCGGCGATGCCGATGCCGCCGGCGCAGACCACGATCGCCCACTGGGTGCCCAGCCAGGTGCCGAGCGCGCCGCCGGCCATGGCGCCGAACGGCGTGCCGGCCATCACGATCATCCGGGTGGAGGCGTTCATCCGGCCCTGCATGTCGTCCGGGGTGATCGCCGACCGGTAGCTGCGGATGTTGACGGCGCTGGCGATCACCAGCACGGCGTAGGCGACCTGGACGAACATCAGCATCGCGAAGGCGATGCCGGTGGGCATCACCGTCGCGGCGGGGATGACCAGTTCGACGCCGGTCATCGCCACGGTGCACCAGACCACCATCCGGCCGAAGGGCAGCAGCCTGCCCAGCCGGGCCGCGAACAGGGCGCCCAGCAGCGAGCCCACGCCGGTGCCGGCCAGCAGCGCGCCGACCAGGATGCCGGGCAGGTCCAGGGTGCGGGTGATGAACACCAGGAACACCGGGTCGATGGCGATGGCGGAGAAGTTGATCAGGAAGGTGACCAGCACCAGGGTGCGCAGGGTCGCGTTGCCGAAGATGAAGGAGAGGCCCTCGCCGATCTCCTTCCACATCGAGGACGGCGGGCCGTCGGCCGGGCGCTCCGGTACCGGCTCCTTCTTGCGGATGCGCAGGGTGCAGGCCGCCGCCAGCCCGAAGGCGAAGACGTTGACCATGATGACCACCGGGCCGGTGAGCAGCTGCACGAGCAGGCCGCCGAAGGTCCGGCCGCCGATGTTGGAGACCGAACTGCTCATCTCCAGCTTGCTGTTGCCCTCGACCAGGTCCTCGCGCTCGACCAGGGCGGGCAGGATGGAGGCGTTGCCGATGTCCGAGACGGTGCTGCAGGCGCCGGTGCCGAACACCACCACGAGCAGCAGCGGGACGCTCAGCAGGTCCGCCCAGGACAGCAGCGGGACGGAGAGCAGGATCAGCGAGCGGACGGCGTCCGCCGCCACGATGATCATCTTCTTCGGCCGCCGGTCCAGCCAGACCCCGACGAACAGGCTGATCAGCAGGTAGGGCAGGAACTCGGTGGCCAGCAGCAGGCCCATCTGGAACACCGAGGCGCCCAGGCTGACCGCGGCGATCAGCGGGACGGCCACCGCCACCATGTTGGTGCCCAGCATGGAGAGCGTCTGGCCGGCCCAGAGTCTGCGGAAGTCCGCGTGGTCCCACAGTCCGTTGAGCTTCATGCCGCCGGTCCTTCCGAGGTCATCGCGCGGCCCATCAGGTCGAGCAGCGGTTGCGGGGCGGCCAGGAAGGCGTGGTGGCCGCCGTCCAGCAGGTGCCGGTGGTGCCGGGCCGCCGGGACGTACCGGCTCCAGCCGTCCAGCTGCTCCGGGCGGATCTCCACGTCGTGCTCCCAGCCGACCGCGTGCACGGCGCAGGCGAGCGGCTCGGGGGCGTCCAGCCGGTAGCGGCGCTGGGCGGCGAGGTCCTCCTCCAGCACGTCCAGGGCCACGTCGAGGAAGTCCGGGTCCATCCTGGTCCCGGCCGCCTCGGCGAGGACGTTCAGCTCGACCGCGAGGTCGTCCCGCTCCAGCCACAGCCAGCGGCCGAACGGGTCCTCGTCGGGGGCGAGCTGGGAGGACATGAAGAGCGCGGTCAGCTCCTTGCCGTGGACCCGCTCCAGTTCGAGCGCGGTGGCGAAGGCGGAGAGCGCGCCGCCGCAGTGCCCGAAGAAGCCGGTCGGGCGGTCCACCAGCGGGGCCAGCGCCGCGGCGGCGGCCGTGGCCAGGTTCTGGTAGGTGACCGGGTGCGGCTCGCGCAGGCGGTTCTCCCGCGCGGGCAGCTGCACCAGGCACACCTCGACCTCGCCGATCCGCTCGGGCCAGGCGCGGTACATCGACGCGCCGGTGCCCGAGTACGGGAAGAGGAAGATCCGTGCCGGGGCGTCCTCGGATGGGGGGCGGAACAGCCATTTGCCCGCGTCGGTCTGCATGGCGCCGTGAACTCCTTGTTCCCGTCGATTCGGTGGTGGGGCGGTGGTGCGGGGGCGGTGCCGGTCAGCCGCCGAGCGCGTTGGCGCCGAGGACGTCCGCGACGGCCCGTACGTGCGGCTGCCGGACCAGGCCGTAGTGGTCGGTGTCGAGGCGGTGCAGCCGGAACCCGCCGTCCACCACCGCCCGCCAGGCCTCGGCGCTGCCCAGGGCGAGGCCGTCCCGGCTCTCCAGGTAGACCACGTCGCCGGGGTGGCGGCGCGGCCGGTAGGCGTGGTGCGCCCGCAGGTTGGCGGCGAAGACGCGGTGGCGCGCCTGCCAGGCCTCGCTGCCGGACTCGTCCGGCGGGGCGCCGGTGAGGGCCAGGGTGTCCTGGAGCAGCGCCTCGGTGGTCCGGTCGTCGTCCAGTCCGTCGAGCTGTCCGGGCGTGGGGAAGGCGGCGTCGACCATGCAGAGCGTCACCTCCCGCCCGGCCGCGGTCAGCAGGCCCGCGGCCTCGAAGGCCAGCACCGCGCCGAAGGACCAGCCCGCCAGGTGGACCGGCCCGGCCGGGTGGTCCCGGACGATCCGGGCCACGGCGGCCGAGGCCATCTCCTCGACGGTGCTCCCGACCGGCTCGGCGCAGTCCAGCCCGGACACGGCCAGCCGCGGGTCGAGCGCGCCGGCCAGGGCCAGGTAGCCCAGGGCGCTGCCGCCGACCGGGGGGAAGAGCCACAGCGGCTCGGCGGGGCCGGGGCGCAGCGCCAGCACCTCCCAGCCGTTCCCGGCCGCGGCCGGGGCGGGCGCGGACAGCAGGGCGGCCAGGCGTTCCACCGTGTCGTGGGTGAACAGCTCGGCGACGGTCAGCCGGCGCTCGAAGTCCCGGCGCAGCCGCCCGATCAGCCGGACGGCGGCCAGCGAGTGCCCGCCGACCTGGAAGAAGCCCTCGTCGACGCCGAAGTCCGCGGTGCCCAGCACGTCCGTCCAGGCGGCCGCGACCAGGCCCTCGGCCGGGTCGAGCGGACGGGCGGGCGCGGCGCTGCGGGCGGCCCGGCCGGGGGCCGGCAGCCGCTTGCGGTCGACCTTGCCGCTGACGGTCAGCGGCAGCTCGGCGAGCGGCTCCCAGACCGCGGGCACCATGTGCCCCGGCAGCAGGCGCTCGGCGTGCCGGCGCAGCTCCCCGGCGGGCAGCTCGGCGCCGGGCCGGGCGGTGTAGTAGCCGACCAGCCGCTCGCCGTCGAAGGTCACCGCGGCCGAGCCGCAGTCCGGGTGCGCGGTCAGCACGGCCTCGACCTCGCCGGGCTCGACCCGCATGCCGCGGACCTTCACCTGGGCGTCACCGCGCCCCAGGTACTCGATCGCGCCGTCGGGGCGGCGGCGGGCGAGGTCGCCGGTGCGGTAGAGGCGTTCGGTGCCGCCGTCCGGCCAGGTGTGCTCGACGAAGCGCTCGGCGGTGAGGTCCGGTCGGCCGTGGTAGCCGTCGGCCAGGCCGACGCCGCCGATGTACAGCTCGCCGGTCACGCCGACCGGGACGGGGTGGCCGGCCGGGTCGAGCAGGTGGATCCGGGTGTTGGCGATCGGCCGGCCGATCGGCACGGTGTCCGCGTCCTCGCGCACGCAGTGCCAGTACGTCACGTCCACGGCCGCCTCGGTGGGGCCGTACAGGTTCGCCAGGGCGGCCTTGGAGCGGTCCAGGAAGTCCCGCTGGAGCTCGGCCGGCAGCGCCTCGCCGCTGCACACGACCTGGCGCAGCGCGGTGGCGGCGGAGAGGTCGGCGGCGTCCAGGAAGGCCCGCAGCATCGAGGGGACGAAGTGCGCCACGGTGACGGACTGCCGGGCCAGCACCTGTTCGAGGTAGCCCGGGTCCCAGTGGCCGCCGGGCTCGGCGACGACCAGCGCGGCGCCCTCGCGCAGCGGCCAGAAGAACTCCCACACCGACACGTCGAAGGTGTACGGCGTCTTCTGCAGCACCCGGTCCTCGGTGGTCAGCCGGAACTCCTCCTGCATCCAGTCCAGCCGGTTGGCGATCGCCCGGTGGGAGACCACCACGGCCTTGGGGCGGCCGGTGGAGCCGGAGGTGTGGATGACGTACGCCGGGTCGGCGGGCCGCACCGCGACCTCGGGGGGCAGGGCGCCGGCCGCGAGGTCGTCCGGGACGAACTCGACCAGCACGTCCGGAAGTTCGAAGTCCTCGGTGCCGGCGGCGGTGAGCACCGTCCGGCAGCCGGACTCGGCCAGCAGGGCGGCCGTGCGCCCGGCCGGGTCGGCCGGGTCCAGCGGGACGTAGGCGCCGCCCGCCTTGAGCACGGCGAGCAGCGAGACCACCAGCTCCGGGGAGCGCTCCTGGACGATCCCGACGTGGTCGCCGGGCCGGACGCCGAGGGCGGCCAGCCGGTGCGCCAGGGTGTTGGCCCGGCCGTCCAGTTCGGCGTAGTCCAGCACCCGGTCGCGGAACAGCACGGCGGGGGCCTCGGGCCGCTCGGCGGCCCGCCGGGTGATCGCCCCGTGCAGCAGCTGCGGGCCGGGGCGGCCGCGCTCCGTCCGGTTCCACTCGGCCAGTTCGGCGAGTTCGGCCGGGGCCAGCAGCGGGGCGGCGGTGGGGGAGGCGGCCGGGTCGGCCAGCATGGCCCGGAGCACGGCCACGTGGTAGCCGAAGTACCGGTCGGCGTCGGCCGCGGCGATCCGGTCGGCGTCGTAGCGCAGGCCGAGCCCGATCAGGTCGGTCGAGGTGTCGCGGTAGAACTCCGAGCCGAGCAGGAAGTCGGTCGGGGTGTGGCTGTACTCGTCCAGCACCTCCACCTCGTCGGTCGGGACGTCCGACTCGTTGCGGAAGTGGGTGTAGTTGAAGAAGGTCTCGAAGGCGGCCGCGCCGGCCACCCGGCCGCGCAGCTCCGGCATCGGGAAGCGGCGGTGCGGCTGGATCGCGAGGTCGGTCGCGGCGACCTGCCGGATCAGCTCGGACCAGCTCCCGGCGGCCACCCGGCAGCGCACCGGGAGGGTGTTCAGGAACAGCCCGACCACCCGGTCCCCGTCCGGCTCGGCTATCCGGCCGTTGTAGACCGCGCCGGAGACCACGTCCTCGGCGCCGGTCAGCAGCGCGATCACCCGCAGGTGCGCGGTGAGCAGCACGATCCGCACCGGGACCTGCAGCCGGGCGGCCAGCACGCCGAGCCCGGCGGACAGTTCGGCGGGCAGCTCGCGCGGCACCACCGTCATGTCCGGCACCCCGGTGCCCGGGGCGGCCGGGACGGAGCCGAGCGCGAGGCCGTCCAGCTGCTCCTGCCAGAAGGCGAGTTGCCGCTGGTCGCGGACGGCGGCGCGCTCCAGGGCGACGAAGGAGCGGTAGTGGGCGCGGGGCGGCGGCGGCAGCGCGGCCGGGCCGCCGGCGAGCGCGGCGAGGTAGAGCGAGAGCAGCTCGCCGAACAGGATCCGCTCGCTCCAGCCGTCGATCACGGCGTGGTGGACCACCGTCCACAGCTGGACCTCGTCCTCGGCCAGCCGGGCGAGGTGGTAGCGGATCAGCGGCGGGCGCTCCCAGTCGAAGAGGTTGCGGCCCTCCCAGTCGGTGCGCTGGTCGATCAGGGCCCGCTGCTCCGGCTCCGGCAGGCCGCGCAGGTCCTCGAAGCTGACCGGCGGGTGGGCGATCCGCCCGTGCACCACCTGGAGCGGTTCGGTGAAGCCGCCGGGCGCGAAGGAGGTGCGCAACAGCTCGTGGCGCTCAAGCAGTTGGGCCACGGCGGTGCGCCAGGCCGCGGCGGAGAAGGCCACCCGCAGCCGGCTCACCAGTACGTCGTGGTACATCGCGGTGTGCGCCTGCTGGCCGCTGCGGTAGAGCATGCCGGACTGCAGGGCGGTCAGCGGGTACGCGGCGACGGCGTCGGCGGGCAGCCGGGGCCGGTCCTCGGCCGCCACCAGGTCGAACGGCCCGGTGGCGGGCGCGCCGCCGCCGGCCGGCTCGGTGGCCCGGACCAGCGGGGCCAGCTCGCGGACGGTCTGGTTGCGAAGCAGGTCGCGGACCCGGAAGCCGAGGCCGCGGGCGCCGGCCCGGGCGACGATCTGCACGCTGCTGATGGAGTCGCCGCCGAGCTCGAAGAAGTTGTCGTCGATGCCGACGGCGGGGCGGCCCAGCACCTCGGCCCAGACCTCGGTGAGCACCCGCTCGGTCTCGTCGCGCGGGGCGGCGTCGGCTGCGGCCTGGGCCGGGTCGGCGTCGGAGGCCTCGGCGTCGGCCTCGACGTCGTCGTCGGCCTCGGCGGATTCACGGCCCGGGGTGGCGAGTCCGGCGGCGGCCGACGGGGCGGCGGAGCCGAGGAAGTCGCTCAGCGGGCGGTCCGGCTGCTTCGCGGCCAGCTCCAGGACCCGGGCGTAGCGGGCGCCGAAGTCGGCGATCCACCCGGGCGAGAAGCGGTCGGCCCGGTACTCGAACTCGGCGACCGCGCCGTCCGGGGTGCGGTTGACCTGGAGGGCGAGCTGGTACTTGGCGGTGACCGACGGGACCTCGACCGGCCGGAACTCCAACTCCCCGGCCCGGACCGGCTCGAAGAAGTCCTCGCCGACGGTGAAGGCGACCTGGAAGACCGGCGAGTGGTCCTGGTGCCGGGGCGGCCGGACGTCCTTGACCACCGTCTCGAAGGGCACCGCCTGGAGGTCCTGGGAGCGCAGCACGGCGGCGCGCACCCGCTCCACCAACTCGCGGAAGGTGCGCGGGCCGTCGAGGTCGGTGCGGACCGCGATCATGTTGACGAAGCAGCCGACGGTCCGCTGGAACTCGGTCCGGCTGCGGTTGAGCGCCGGGGTGCCCACGATGATGTCGCGCAGGCCGGTGCGGTCGGCGAGCAGCAGGTCGTAGGCCGCCAGCAGGACGGTGAACAGCGTGGTGCGCAGCTCGGTCGCGAGCGCGGCGAGCCGTTCGACGGCCGGGCCGGGCAGCGGGAGGTCGGCGGTGCCGCCGGGGGCGGTGGCGGCGGCCTCGCGGTCGGCGGGGGCGGCGCGGCCGGCCGGACGGACGTCCCCCGGCAGTTCCAGGACGGGGAGTTCACCGGCGAGCAGTTCGACCCAGGCGCGCCGGGCGCGTTCTCCGGCCGGGCTCTCCAGCCACTCGTCGTGCCAGAGCGAGTAGTCGCCGTACTGGTACTCGACCTCGGGCAGGTCGGGCTCGGTGCCGGTGGTGAACGCCCGGTAGTGGGCCACCAGTTCGTCCCGCACCAGCTTGGCCGACCAGCCGTCGAAGACGGTGTGGTGGCAGCAGAGCGCCACCACGTGGCTGCCGTCGGCGCAGCTCAGCACACCGGCCCGGACCAGCGGGCCGCGTTCCAGGTCGAAGGGGGCGCGGGCGGCGTGCGCCATCCGCTGTTCGCGTTCCTCCGCGTCCCGGCAGGTGGCCAGGCGCCATTCCAGTCCCGGTTCCGGATGGACGACCTGGAGGAGTCCCTGTTCGTGAATGCGGAAAGTGGTGCGCAGTGCCTCGTGCCGTGCGAGCACGGCGGTCACGGCATTCCGGAGTGCACCGATGTCGACCGGTCCCCGGACTTCCCAGAAGCACGGGATGTGAAAGGTCGGTGCGTCACCCACGGTCTGCTGTGCGAGGAAGAGTTGCTCCTGGACCTTCGACGCCGGGAACGGATCCTCGTCCGCGGCGTCCGATTGGGCGGGGAACTCGCTGTCCACGGCTCGTAGACGCCCTTTCCTCCTGGGTATGGAGACACCTCCGCGTCCCCCAGGAACGTCAGCATACAGGCGGGAAATGGCTCGGCAAGGGGCAAGATCTTGCCTCGCCCGTAAGGGATTTGACCTCTGTCATGATCGCATCGAGTAGGGTAGTCTCGCGGCATCTTGCAGTGATGAGAGCGGGGGATCAACCCATGCCCGAGCGTGTCGTTCCGATCTCGCCGCAACAGCGCAGGCTGTGGCTCCTGCACAGCCTGCATCCGCGGCTCCCGCTCTACAACGGCCCGGTGGCGCACGAGATCAGGGGGGGACTCGATGTCCCCGCGCTGGAACAGTCAATCCGTGCACTGATATCCCGGCACGCCGCGCTGCGCACCGGTTTTTCCGTGGTCGACGACCAGCCCGTGCAAGTCGTCGTCGACCACCTGGAGTTCAGCCTTCCCGTGCACGACCTGAGGGGGGATCCCGATTCCCTCCGGGCCCGGGTGCGGGAGGCCGCCGCGGAGCCGTTCGACCTGGAGCGCCCCGGAGTCTTCGACTTCCGGCTGTTCCGGTCGGCGGACGCGGAGTGGACGCTGCTCCTGAACCTGCACCACATCGTCACCGACGGCTGGTCGAACGCGGTGATCGCCGCCGAGATCGGCCGCGGCTACGCGGAGGTGCTGGCCGGGCGCCCGCCGGCCGCCGAGGCGGCCGGGCACGACTACGCCGAGTACGGCGCCGAGCTGGCCCGGCGGCTCGCCGACGGCCTGGCCGAGCGCCAACTCTCCTACTGGGCCGAGCACCTGGCCGGCGCCCCCGACCTGCTGCGACTCCCGCTGGACCGGCCCCGGCCGGCCCGCCAGCGGTTCCGCGGCGAACTGCTGGACTTCGCGTTGGACGCCGACCTGGCCGAGCGGGTGCGGCAGACCGCGGCCCGGCACCGCACCACCGACTACGTGGTGCTGCTGGCCGCCTTCACCCTGCTGATGCACGCCTACACCGGGGAGCGCGACGTGGTGGTGGGCGCGCCCGTCACCAACCGGGACGACTCCGCCCTCGACGAGACGGTCGGATTCTTCGTCAACATCCTCCCGCTGCGCAGCCGGAGCCGGCGCGGGGAGAGCTTCTCGGAGTATCTCCAGCGCTGCCGTTCCACCTTCATCGGGGGATTCCGCCACCAGTCGGTGCCTTTCGACGAAATCGTCAAGGTGACGGCCAGTCAGGGTTCGGTCAGCCACTCGCCGCTGGTTCAGGCGGTATTCGGATACCACCAGGAGTCCCCGGCCCCCCTCCCGTTGGACGGCCTGCGGACGCGCCGCTGGAACGTACCGACCGGATTCGTCCAGACCGACCTGGAGTTCGACCTCGCACGAGCCGCGGACGGTTCTGTGGCCGGTGTCATCGCCTATGACAGCGACCTGTTCGACGAAGCGACCGTCGCCCGGCTCGGCGCGAATTACCGCGCCCTGCTGGAGGGGGCGTTGGCCGATCCGCAGGTACCGCTGTCCCGTATCGAACTGCGTTCCGCGGCGGAAATCCGGCTCGACCGGGAGGTGAACGGAACCACCGCCGAGTTCCCGGCCGACGCCTGCCTGCACGAGCTGTTCGAGGCGCAGGCGGCGCGCACCCCGGACGACGTCGCGGTGGTCTCCGAAACGGCCCGGCTCAGCTACCGCGAGCTGGACGGGCGGGCCGAGGCGCTCGCCCGGGAGCTGCGGGCGCGCGGCGTCGGCCCCGAGCGCGCGGTCGGCATCTGCCTGGAGCGCTCGGCGGAGATGGTGGTGGGGCTGCTCGGCATCCTCAAGGCCGGCGGCGCCTACCTGCCGCTGGACCCGGCCAGCCCGCCGGCCCGGATCCGGCAGATCCTGGCCGACGCGGGCGCGCCGGTGCTGCTGGCGGCGCGGGCCCTGGCCGAGGAGGTCGACGCGGCCTCGGTCGGCGCGGTGACCGTCGACCCGGCGGACCTGGACCTCGACCTCGCCGACCTCTCCCGCTCCGACGTCGACCCGCCCGGGGTGCCCGGCGCCCCGGCCGAGGGCCTCCGCCCGCACCCGGAGAACCTGGTCTCGGTCTACTACACCTCCGGCTCCACCGGCATGCCCAAGGGCGTGGCCAGCCGGCACCGCGGCTGGGTCAACCGGATGGTCTGGATGCAGCGCAAGCACCGGCTGGCCCGGGGCGAGACGGTGCTCCACAAGACCACGCTGACCTTCGACGACGCCGCCCTGGAGATCTTCTGGCCGCTCTCGGTCGGCGGCCGGGTGGCCGTGCTCGAACCGGGCCGCCACCGGGACCCGGTGGCGGTGCTGGAGGCCGCCACCCGCTACGAGTCGGTGTACCTCCAGGTCGTCCCGAGCATGCTGAACGCGGTGCTCGACCTGGTGGAGCAGGTGCCCGGGCGGGTCCCGCCGCTGCTGCGCAACACCACCTCCAGCGGGGAGGCGCTCACCCCGTCGACCGTCGAGCGCTTCCACCGGCTGATGCCGGGCGCGCTGCACAACACCTGGGGCGCCACCGAGGTGTCGATCGACTCGACCTGCCACACCTGCGGCCCGGCCGACGGGTCCGCCACCGGAGCGGTCAACCTGGGCCGCCCGTTCGACAACAACACCGTGCACGTGCTGGACGACGAACTGCGGCCGGTGCCGGTCGGCGTGGTGGGTGACCTGTACATCGGCGGCCTCGGCCTGGCCCGCGGCTACCTCAACGACCCGGCCCGCACCGCCGGCGCCTTCCTGCCCGACCCGTTCCGCCCCGGTGAGCGGCTCTACCGCACCGGCGACCAGGGCCTGCTGCACCCCGACGGCGGCTTCCGCTTCGTCGGGCGCAGCGACCACCAGGTCAAGATCCGCGGCATGCGGGTCGAACTCGGCGAGATCGAGACGGCGCTGCTCGGCCACCCGCGGGTGAAGGAGGCCGTGGTGGTGATCGCGGCGCAGGGCCCGGCACAGCGGCTGGTCGCCTTCGTCACCGCCGTCGACCCGGCCGACCCGCCGACCCTGGACGCCGTCCGCGAGCACGCCAAGGAGTGGCTGCCGCAGTACATGATCCCCGCCCAGCTGGTGGTCGAGCGGGCCTTCCCACTGAACGCCAACGGCAAGGTGGACCGCAGGGCGCTGACGGTGCCCGAGCCGCCGGCCGGCTCGCAGGCCTCCGGCGGCGAGGCGCCGCGCACGCCCTCCGAGCAGTTCGTCGCCGGGGTGTGGCGGGAGCTGCTCGGCGTCGAGCGGATCGGCGCCGAGGACGGCTTCTTCATGCTGGGCGGGCACTCGCTGATCGCCACCCGGTTCACCGCGCGGGTGCGCCAGCGGCTCGGCGTGGAGTTCCCGCTGGTCACGCTCTACTCGGAGCCGACGGTCCGGGCCACGGCGCGGACGCTGGAGGAGCTGGTCGCGGAGAAGCTGGCCGCCGACGCGCAGCCCGTCGAGGCGCAGTCCGGGGCCGACACGCAGCCCGCCGGTCCGCAGCCCGCCGAGGCGCAGGCGCAGGCGCAGCCCGCCGGGGCCGAGCGGTGAGCGGCGGCTGGGACGCCGTGGTGGTGGGCGCCCGGGTCGCGGGCGCCGCCACCGCCCTGCTGCTGGCCCGGGCCGGCCGCAAGGTGCTGCTGATCGACCGGGCCGCCTTCCCCTCGGACACCATGTCCACCCTGTTCATCCACCAGCCGGGCGTGGCCAAGCTCTCCGAGTGGGGCGTCCTCCCGGCGCTGCTGGACTCCGGCTGCCCGGTGCTGGACACCATCAGCTACGAGGTCGGCGGCGTCCGGCTGGCCGCCCCGGCGCCGGTGATGCCGGGCGCCCCGGCCGCCTTCGCCCCGCGCCGCCAAGTGCTGGACCAGCTGCTGGTCGACGCGGCCGTCAAGGCGGGCGTCGAGTTCGTCGACCGGGCCAACCTCCAGGAGCTGGTGCACTCCGACGGCCGGGTCACCGGTGTCCGCTTCCGCACCGCCGCCGGTGTGCGCACCGAGCACGCCCGGCTGGTGGTCGGGGCCGACGGGATGCGCTCCCGGGTGGCCCAACTCGTGGACGCGCCACTGGAGGTGAGCGACCCGCGGGCCAGCTGCGTGTACTACACCGCCTGGACGGGCATCAGCACCGGCTTCGGCTTCCACGAGAGCCCCGGCAACTGGATCGTCCGGATCCCCACCCACGACGACGTCACCCTGATCTCCACCTACTTCCCGCAGGACCGCTTCGCCGAGGTCAAGCAGGACCCGTTCCGCCACCACCTGGCGGCCGTCCGCTCCACCGCGCCCGAGCTGTACCAGCAGGTCGCCGAGGCCGACCAGGTCGAGGCGATCATCGGCACCGGCGACCAGCAGAACTACTTCCGCCGCGGGCACGGCCCCGGCTGGGTGCTGGTCGGCGACGCCGGGCACCACCTGGACACCATCAGCGCCCGCGGCATCACCAACGCCCTGCTCCAGGCCGCCTTCCTGGCCGAGGAGCTGGCGGCGGAGACGGCCGACCCGGCCCGGCCGGACGCCGCGCTCGCCCGGTTCACCCGCCGCCGGGACGACGAGCTGACCGAGCCGTACCAGAGCACCCTGGAGCTGGCCAGGCTCACCGTGACGCCGTCCCGGCTGGAGATGCTGCGCACCATCGCGGCCTCCCCCGAGCTGACCGGCCGCTACTTCGCCGTCGTCGCGGGCATGCTCGGCATCGACGAACTCTTCGACGACGACGCGCTGTTCGACGACGACGAGCTCTTCGACGACGTCGACGACGACCTCGGCGGCCTCGACCACGAAGTCCAGTCCTGATCCGTCCCCTTCCCGCCTGGAGGAACCGCATGAGTCCCGCTCCACTCTCGCTCTGGGGCGGCGAGTCCCACCCGCCCTGCCTGCTGGCCGCGTTCGAGGAGCAGGCCCTCGCCAGGCCCACCGGGACCGCCGTGGTCGACGGCGAACTCAGCCTGACCTACGGCGAGCTGCTGGCCCGGGTCAAGGGCATCGCCGACGGCCTGGCCGCCGCCGGGATCGGCCCGGAGGACCGGGTCGCGGTCACCGGCCGGCGCAGCGCCGCCGTGGTGGCCGCGCTGCTCGGCACCATGTGGGCGGGCGCCACCTACCTCCCGCTGGACAGCGAGTACCCGGCGGCGCGGCTGGCCCACATGCTCAAGGACAGCGGCGCCGGCCTGCTGCTGTACGCGGACGCGCCGCCGGAGTTCGACGTGCCGGTGCCCAGCCTGCCGATCGCCGGCCTGCCGACCGCCGGCACGGCCGCGAAGGTGGACTGCCGCCCCGAGCTGTGGACGTACATCATCTACACCTCCGGCTCCACCGGCCTGCCCAAGGGCGTGTCCGTGCCGCACAGCTGCCTGGACACCATGGCCGACTGGCAGCGCAGCCACTCCGTCCGCCGGGACCTGCGCACCGCCCAGTTCGCCCCGCTCAACTTCGACGTCTCCTTCCAGGAGGTGCTCGGCACCCTGTGCGGCGGCGGCACGCTCGTGGTGGTGCCGGAGGAGCTGCGGCAGGACCCCTTCGAACTGCTGGAGTGGCTGGGGGAGAACCGGATCGAGCGGCTCTTCCTGCCGTACGTCGCCCTGCAGATGCTCGCCGTGGCGGCGGCCGAGGAGGAGTCGCTGGAGCACCTGGCGCTCGCCGAGGTCAACGCGGCCGGCGAGCAGCTGGTCTGCACCCCGGACATCCGGGAGCTGTTCGCCCGGCTGCCGCGGTGCCGACTGAACAACCACTACGGGCAGAGCGAGTCCGCGATGGTCACGGCGCACACCCTGACCGGCCCCAGCTCCTCCTGGCCCGCGCTGCCGCCGATCGGCGTGCCGCTGCCGGGCTGCGAGCTGCTGATCGACCCGCTCGACGCGGCCGAGCCGAACGTCGGCGAACTGCTGGTGGCCGGGGCGCCGTTGTCGCCCGGCTACCTCAACCAGCCGGAGCTGAACGCCAAGCGCTTCGTCACCGTCGACCCGACCCCGCAGGGGCACACCGCGGCCTTCCGCACCGGCGACCTGGTCCGGCTGGAGGACGGCGCGGTGACCTTCCTGGCCCGCCGGGACAAGGACGTCAAGATCCGCGGCTACCGGGTCAACCTGCTGGAGATCGAGGTGCGGCTGCTGGAGCTGCCGACCGTCTCCGCGGCGGTCTGCGTCGCCCTGGACGACGGGCAGGGCTCGCGCTCGCTGCACTGCGCGGTGACGGTGGACGCCGGCTCCGAGCCGCTGGACGGGGCCCGGGCGGCGGACGAGCTGCGCCGCACCCTGCCGGACCCGTACATCCCGCGCTCCTTCACCACGGTGGCCGCGCTGCCGCGCACCCACAGCGGCAAGGTCGACCGGGACGCGGTGGCCCGCACGCTCGCGGAGCGCTGACGACAGCCGCGCCGAGCGCTGACGGCACGCACGGAGGGCCGGTACCCGCTCCGGGTACCGGCCCTCCGTGCGTGGCCCGGGGTCAGCGCAGCGACGGCCGGGTGCTGGTGCCGCGGCGCTCGGTGACGATGGCGGCGACCTCGGCGACGGTGTCGGCGGCGATCAGGTCGGCCACCTTCAACGCCGTGCCGAAGCGCCGGTTCAGCCGGCCGACGACCTGGATCGCGGCCAGCGAGTTGCCGCCCAGGTCGATGAACGAGGCGGCGCCGCCGGGCACTTCGGCCAGGCCCAGCACCTCGTGCCAGGTCTCCCCGACGGCGGCCCGGACGGCCGGGTCGGCGGGGCGCTCCGGTGCGGCCGCCGCGGCCGCGGCCTCGGCGGCGAGCCGTTCCAGCTCCGGCCGGGCGACCTTGCCGTTCTGGTTGACCGGCAGCTCGGCGAGCGCGAACACCCGGGCCGGGACCATGCTCTCCGGCAGCCGCTCGCGCAGGTGGGCGCGCAGGTCCTCGACGGAGGCGGCGGCGGGGGCCCCGGCGCCCGCCTCGGCCACCGACACGTAGGCGGCCAGCGACTGGGCGATGCCCGCCGAGTCGCGCACCGGCACCACGACGGCGTCCGCCACCGCCGGGTGCTCGCGCAGGCAGGACTGGATCTCGCCGAGCTCGATCCGCACCCCGCCGATCTTCACCTGGTGGTCGACCCGGCCGATCAGCTCCAGCTCGCCGTCCGCGCGCAGCCGGGCCAGGTCGCCGGTGCGGTACAGCCGGGCGCCGGGGGCGGCGGAGAACGGGTCGGGCAGGAAGCGCTCGGCGGTGAAGGCGGGCCGGTCCTGGTAGCCCCAGCCGACGCCCAGCCCGCCGAGGAACAGCTCGCCGAGCTGGTCCACCGCGGCGGGCGTGCCGAAGGCGTCCAGCACGTAGGCGCTCTGGTTGGCCATGGCCCGCCCGTACGGGATCGAGCGCCAGCGCGGGTCGACGGCGGCCACGTCGTAGTAGGTGCTGTCCACCGAGACCTCGGTGGCGCCGCCGAGGCTGATGAAACGGGCCTCGGGGAACGCCTTGCGGGTCAGGTCCGGCTGGGCCAGCGGGATCCAGTCCCCGCCCAGCAGGAAGGCCCGCAGCGCGCCGGTCCGGTCCTCGTCACCCCAGGTGCGCAGGAACTGCGCCAGCGAGGACGGGACGGAGTGCCAGACGGTGATGCCCGCGTGCTCGACCAGCTCGGCCCAGCGCTCGACGTCGTTCTCCCGCCCGCGCTCCGGCAGGACGAGCGTGGCGCCGGTCATCAGCGCGGCGAACATGTCGTAGACCGTCATGTCGAAGCTGGGGGAGGAGACGCCGAGGATCCGGTCGCCGGGGCCCAGGCCGTAGCGGGAGCTGAGGTCGAGGATCATGCTGGTCCGGCCGACGTGGTCGAGCAGGGCGCCCTTCGGCTCGCCGGAGGAGCCGGAGGTGAAGATCACGTAGGCCAGGTCCCGGCCGGTCACGTCGACCTCAGGGAGCGCCTCCCGGGGGGCGGTCGGCAGGTCCTCGACCGGACCGAGCGCGATCACCGGCACACCCGTGGCCGGATGGGCGGCGCCCACCGCGTCGGCGACCACCACGTCCACCCGGCCCAGCCGGTGCAGCACCTCGCGGCGGTGGGCGGGCAGCATCGGGTCCAGCGGGACGAAGGCGGCGCCGGTCTTCAACGCCGCGTACGCCGCCACCACCAGCTCCGCGCTGCGGGTCGCCGCCACCCCGACCCGCCCGCCGGGCCCGACGCCCTGGCCGGCGATCCGGACGGCCAGGGCGTTGGCCCGGGCGTCGAGCTCGCCGTACGTGAGGCTCAGCGGGCCCTGGACCACGGCGGTCCGCTCCGGGTCCGCGGCCACCTGCCGCTCCACCCGGTGGTGCAGGCAGAGCGGCTCGGTGAGCGGCGGCTGCGGGCGGTTCACCTCCGTGACCAGCTCGTGCTCGGCGGCGGTGAGGTGCTCGACCTGGTCGATCCGCAGCCCGTCGGGGGCGGCGAGGTAGGCGGCCAGGTGCGCGGCGACCCGGTCCAGGGCCTGCTCGTCGTCCGGCCGGGCGGTGGCGCGCAGGCGGAGCGTCCAGCTGCCGTCGGCGGCCGGGGAGAGGGCGAACACGGCCGGCGAGGACTGCGGGTCCACCGACAGCTCCAGCCCGTGGTCGAACGCCGCCCCGCGCCGGGCGAAGGCGGCCCGGCAGGCCCCCAGGGTGGGGGCGGAGGGTCCGGTTCCGGCCAGTTCGGCGGGGTCGACCCGCCACTGCGTCCAGGTGTCCGCGCCGTCGGCGCGGCCCCAGAGGGTGACCGGCCGCAGGCCGCCGTAGCGCAGCACCAGCGCGCACAGCCCGGCGGCGAGGTCCGCGGGGGCCCCGATCCTCAGGCCGGTCAGCGGCGCGGACTCGACGGCGTCGGTGCGGGCCCGCCACAGCACCGGGAGGAGGGGATCGGCGTGCTCGGTCATGAGGAGGCTCCCTGAGGTGGTTGGTGAGGGGCGACGGCGGCCAGCAGCCGGGAGACGCGGGCGCCGGGGCGGTCCACGGCCGTCCGCAGCAGCTCCCGCAGCTGGTCGGCCAGGCCGGCGGCCCACGGCGCGTCGAACGCCTCGGTCGAGTACTCGATGCTGAGCAGGAAGTCCGGGCCGTCCTCGATGAAGGTCACCGTGGCGTCGAAGGCGTGCTGCCCGGGGTACAGGTCGACGTCCTCGCTGACCACGCCCGGCAGCTCGGGGCGGCCGGGAGCGCTGCCGCCGGTGCGCAGTTGCAGGGTGATCTGGGCCAGCGGGTTGCGCCCGGGCCGGCGGGCGGGGGCGAGGCGGCGCACCACGCTGCCGAACGGCACCTCGTAGTCGATGGCCCGCACGCTGGAGACGTTCAGCCGGGCGGCCAGCTCGCAGAAGGCGGGGTCGTCCGCGAGGTCCGCGCGCAGCACCACCATGTTGACGAAGTAGCCGATCAGCGGTTCGAGTTCCGGCTCGCCGCGGCCGGCGAGCAGGGTGGCGAACGCGGTGTCGGGGCGGCCGGTGCGCTCGGTCAGGGCGAGCGCGAAGGCCGCGCCGAGCAGCGAGAACAGCGACCCCCCGGCGGCCCGGGCCAGGTCGGTGAGCGCGCCGTGCAGGGCCGGGTCGAGCCGTACGACCAGGCGGTCGGCCGCGAAGGACGGCCGCCGGGGGCGCGGCCGCCCGGCGGCCAGGTCGACGACCGGGACGTCGCGCAGCTCCTTCTCCCAGTGGCCGAGCAGCTCCTCCAGCTCCGGCCCCTGGAAGCACTCCCGCTGCCAGCGGGCGTACCGCCGGTAGGGCACCGGCAGTTCGGGCAGCGCCGCCTCCGGGTCCTGCCCGGCCAGCAGTGCCGTGTACCCGGCGGAGAGTTCGTGGAGGAGAACCCGCAACGACCAGCCGTCGGTGGCGATGTGATGCATCACCAGGCTGAGCACGTGCTCCTCGGGTCCGAGCCGGAACAGCCGGAGCCGGAACGGCCGGCCCGCCGCCAGGTCGAAGGGCTCGCGCGCCTCCCGGTGCAGCGCGGCCGCCAGCTCGGCCCCGTCGGCGACCTCGCGCAGCGGCAACTCGGCCTCACCGGGCGGCAGCACCAGCTGGTACGGGTCGCCGTCGTCCGCGCGGAAGGCGGTGCGCAGCACCTCCTGCCGGCGCACCACCAGGGTCAGCGCGGCCCGCAGCAGCTCGGGCCGCAGCGGGCCGCGCAGCCGGAAGGCCAGCGGGACGTGGTAGGCGGCGGTGCCGGGCACCAGTTGCTCGAACATCCACAGCGCCTCCTGGCCGGAGGACAGTTCGTACCGCTCGGCCGGGTCGGCCGCGCCGACGGAACCGGGCATCGTGCTCCCATCGAAGTGTCGGGACGTCGGGGGCGAGGTCGGGATTCGGGGAGGGCGGGCGGAGCCGCCCGCACTGCCTCGGCCGCGCCGGGAGGGAGTGCGCCGGCGGGCGGGCGATCACCGGCGGGCGGGCGATCATCGCTCCAGTCTGTCAGCCGTACGCACTCTGCGGAAGATCCTCCCCGGGGGTGGGCCGGAAAACTCCAACGGGAAAGGCAGTTGGTTGTCATACCTCGGCCGGTGCGGTATCCCTTGATCTCGAACCTGTCCGGTGCATGCTCACTTCCGGGAGTCGCGAATGACCGGCACACACGTGGCCGGCGGCCTCGTCACAACGGCGGCCGTGGGCCTGGTGCGGTTGCCGTGCGACCGGTGGCTCGCCGATCACCCGACCGAACACGGCAGTTCGCGTACGCACCCGGTTCCGGATCCGGTCCTGGAGCGATTCCTGGGCCTGGCGGAGGACGCCGACGGCGGCGCGGACGCGGTGCTCGCCGCCGTGCTCGCGGTCCTGCTGCACCACTACGCCGGGCAGCAGGACGTCGAGTTGACGCTCGACGGGTCCGGGCCGGTGCGGATCTCCGTCGACGAGGACGCCGACCTGCGCGGGATCCGGCAGCAGGTGAAGCGTCAGGTCGCTACGGCGGAACGGCAGGTGGACGGCACCGGGGCCCCGCTGACCGTCCGGCTGCGCCCGGCCGGGGCCGGCGCCCTGCTGGAGGCCGGGTACGACCCGGCGCTGCTCGACGAGGCCACCGCCGACCGGGTGCTGGAGCACACGGCCCGGCTGCTGGCCGCGCTGGTCAGCGACCCCGCCGGGCCGGTCCGCCGGGCCCGGTTCGGTTCGGCGCGGGAGCGCGAGCGGATCCTCGCGGACTGGAACGGCACCCGGACCCCGTACCCGGACTCGACCGTGGTGGCGGCCTTCGAGGAGCAGGCGCGGGCCACCCCGGCCGCGCCCGCCGTGGAGTTCGAGGGCGCGGTGCTCAGCTACGCCGAACTCGACCGGCGGGCCGCCCTGGTGAGCCGCCGGCTGAACGCGGGTGCGAGCTCCGGCTTCGTCGGGATCCACCTGGAGCGCTCGGCCGAGCTGGTGGTGGCGATCCTCGGCGTGCTCAAGGCCGGGCTGGCCTACGTGCCGCTCGACCCCGAACTCCCCGCCGACCGGGTGCGGTACATGGTCGAGGACTCCGGCGCCGCCACCGTACTGTGCCGCCCCGAGGACGTCGAGGCGCTCGCCCGGCCCGGCGTCACCGCCCTGACGGTCCACCAGGCCGAGCGCGAGGGCGCACTGGCGCCGGAGCGCGGCCGCCCGGAGATCACCGGCGACACCCCCGTCTACCTGATCTACACCTCGGGCTCCACCGGCCGCCCCAAGGGCGTGCTGAACCGCCACGCGGGCGTGTTCAACACCGTCCACTGGCGGTGCCGGCGCTTCCCGCTCGGCCCGGCCGACCGGGTGCTGCAGAAGACCCCGTTCGGATTCGACGTCTCGGCCTGGGAGTTCCTCTGGCCGCTGGTCTCCGGCGCCTGCCTGGTGGTCGCCCGCCCGAGCGGGCACCGGGACACCCGCTACCTCAAGCGGACCGTCCGCGACCGCGGCGTCACCGTGATCCACTTCGTGCCCTCCATGCTGGACGCCTTCCTGGAGGAGGACGACCTGGCCGGGCACTGCGCCGGCCTGCGGCTGGTCTTCGCCAGCGGCGAGGCGCTCACCCCGACCACCGTCCGGGCCTTCTTCCGGCAGCTGGACTGCGAACTGCACAACCTCTACGGGCCCACCGAGGCCTCCATCGAGGTCTCGCACTGGCAGGCCGCGCCGGACTTCGCCGGGCGGGACGTGCCGATCGGCCGCCCGATCGCCAACACCGGCCTCTACGTCGTCGACGAGCGGCTCGAACCGGTGCCGGTCGGCGTCGCGGGTGAGCTGTGCATCGGCGGCGTCCAGGTCGCCCTCGGCTACCACCGGCAGCCGGAACTGACCCGGGAGCGGTTCGTCACCGACCCCTTCACCCCGGGCGGGCGGCTGTACCGCACCGGCGACCTCGCCCGGTACCGCACCGACGGGCAGATCGAGTACCTCGGGCGGCTGGACGACCAGGTCAAGATCAGCGGCTTCCGGATCGAACTCGGCGAGATCGAGACCGTGCTGCGCGGTCTGCCGGGGGTCGGACAGGCCGCGGTGCTCCCGGTCGGCGAGGACGGCGCCCGGAGGCTGGCCGCCTTCGTGGTGCCCGCCGGGCCGGGCGCCTTCGACCCGGAGAAGTGCCGTTCCGCGCTGGCCGAGCTGCTGCCCGGCTACATGGTGCCCAAGCAGTTCACCGAGCTGGCGGCGCTGCCCACCTCGACCAACGGCAAGCTCGACCGCCGTGCGCTGGCCGGTTCGGCCCGGCCGGCCGACCCGGCCCAGGCTGCCCCCGCCCCCGCCCCCGCCCCCGCCGACGGCGCCGGGGACGCGGAGGGCGCCGAGGACACCGGGTCCGACCTGGAGACGACCCTACGCGCGCTGTTCGCCCAGTCGCTGGGCATCGCCGAGGTCGGCCCGCACGAGGACTACTTCGAGCTGGGCGGCCACTCGCTGGCCGCCGTCAAGCTGGCGACCCGGATCCGGGCCGCCCTCGGGGTGGACCTCGACGTCTGGACCCTGTTCGACTTTCCCACCGTGGCCGAGTTGGCACGTGAACTCGCCCGGCCGCTCTGACGAAGGACGGTCCCATGTCAGTTTCACCCGCCCCCGGCCGCGCCCCGGAGGACGCGGACGAGACCGAGGACACCGTGCGCGACCTGCTGGTCGCCGGTGCCGAGAAGCTCGCCGCCGACGACCCGGAACTCCACCGGGTACTGGCCCGTGAGCAGGCCCGGCAGAACGCCACCCTGTCGCTGGTGGCCTCCTCCAGCGTGGTCGACCCCTCGGTGCTGGCCGCCCAGGCCTCGACCGCGGTCAACGTGACCGCGGAGGGCTACCCGGGCCGCCGCTACCACGCCGGCTGCGGCGTCATCGACGACATCGAGAGCCTGGCGATCGAGCGCGCCAAGAGCGTCTTCGGCGCCCGCTACGCCAACGTTCAGGCGCACTCGGCGACCACCGCCAACTACGCGGTGCTGTCGGCCCTGCTGAACCCCGGGGACACCCTGCTGGGGATGAACCTGGCCGAGGGCGGCCACCTCACCCACGGCAGCCCGGCCGCGTACGCCGGACAGTACTTCGACGCCGTCGGCTACGGGCTGGACGCGGACGGGCTGATCGACTACGGCCAGGTGGCCGAGCTGGCCCGGGAGCACCGGCCCCGGGTGATCATCTGCGGGGCCACCGCCTACAGCCGGATCGTCGACTTCGCCCGCTTCCGGGCCATCGCCGACGAGGTCGGCGCCTACCTGATGGCCGACATCTCGCACGTCGCCGGTCTGGTCGCGACCGGCCTGCACCCGAGCCCGGTCGACCACGCCCACATCACCACCGCCTGCACCCACAAGCAGCTGTTCGGCCCGCGCGGCGGCCTGATCCTGGTCGGCCGGGACCACGACGCCCCGGCGCCCAAGGGCAACGGCGACCTCAGCTCCTTCCTGCAGCGCGCGATCTTCCCGTACTACCAGGGCGCGCCCGCGCTCAACAGCATCGCGGCCAAGGCCCGCGCGCTGGCGATCGTGGCGACCCCGGCCTTCGCGGCCACCACCGAGCGGATCGTCTCCTTCTCCCGCGGCATGGCGGGCGAACTCGGCCGGCGCGGCTACCCGATCGTCTCCGGCGGGACGGACAACCACACCGTCCTGGTCGACCTGCGCCCCCGCGGCCTCAGCGGCCTGGTGGCCGAGGAGGCGCTGGAGGCGTGCGGGATGGTGGTCAACAAGAACCGGGTGCCCGGCGACACCACCCCGCCGCTGGTCGGCGGCGGCGTGCGGCTGGGCTCCAACAGCGCCGCGCACCGCGGGATGTCCGGGGCCGAGGCGGCGCGCTGCGCCGAGCTGATCGACACCGTGCTGTCCGCCGTCACGCCGCTCGGGCCGCGCAGCTACGAACTGCCCGACGACGTCCGCTACTCGGTCGCCTCCCAGGTCGCCGAACTGGCCGCCAAGTTCCCCCTGCCCGGCTACGCCGTCGGCTAGGGTCCCCGCCCCTCCGGAAGGAAACACGACAGATGAGCGAGCCCGACGACGACCGCCGGCACCTGGTGGTCCGCAACGACGAGGAGCAGTACTCCGTCTGGCCCGCCGACCGGGAGGTCCCGGCCGGCTGGCGGGCGGAGGGCTTCGAGGGGACCCGCCAGGAGTGCCTGGAGCACGTCGCCCAGGTGTGGACCGACATGCGCCCGCTCAGCCTGCGGCGGGCCATGGAGGGCAGCCAGGGCTGACCGGCCCTGGCCGGGAACGCCGGAGGGCCCGGGGTGGTGGTGAACCACCCCGGGCCCTCCGGCGTTGTCCGGACCCTCCCGGGTCAGCGCTCGTCGGCGCCCAGCCGCAGCGCCCGCATGGTGTCGGCCACCTCGCGGTGCAGCCCGGAGTCGCTGCCGGCGAAGCGGTCGAGCACCCGCTGCTGGACCTCCGGGTCCTTCTCCTGGCTCAGCTTGAACATCACCTCGACCTTGGTCACGGTGAAGTGGATGCCGCCGACCGCTCCGACGATCTGCCGGTGGTACTCCAGCGAGGGGGCGAGCGGCATGCCGTCCCCGAACCGGTCCTCCAGCGTCTGCGCGGTGGTGTGCACGATCGTCAGGGTCTCGTCGTCCTCGGCGAGTCCGATCGTGCCCTCCAGGTGGACGGCCACGTAGTTCCAGGTCGGCGCGACCATCGGGGCCGCGTAGAGGGTCGGGGTGACGTAGCCGTTGGGCCCGTGGAAGACGAGCTTCGCCGGGCCGCCGCCGTCGGCGACGAGCTGCTGCCAGTGCGGGTTCACCCGGGTCATGTGGGTCCACAGGCGCATGCCCAGCAGCGGGTCGCCCGGGGCGGCGTCGGGCGGCACGATCACCGGCACGTGGGTGGCGTTGGGCGTCGGGTTCCCGTTGCCGGTCAGCACGGCGAGCGGGTGCCGCTCGATGACCCGCAGCGGCCAGTCGTCCCCGTCCACCTGGTAGAGCTTCGGCGTGAACACTCGTACTCCTCGGTCTCAGTGTTGCGGCGTTGCCCGGTCCCTCCCGACCGGCCGACGGCCGGCCGGGAGGGACCGGTCGGTGCGCGGGTCGGCCGGCCGGTGCGCGGGTCAGCCGGACAGTGCCTTGACGAGCATGTCGCCGATCTCCCCGGCCCGGACGGCGGAGAGGGACAGCAGGGTCTCGGAGAGCCCGTGGCTGTGCTCGCCGAAGCCCTGGACGTAGATCCCGCACCGCACGCTCTCGTCGGTCACCACCCGGTGCTCGCGGTCGAGCCGCAGCCGGCCCTGGTCGTCCAGCCCGCAGTGCGGCAGCAGGCCGTCCAGGAAGACCGCCGGGTCGGTACGGGTGTAGCCGGTGGCGCACACCAGCGCCTCGGCCTCGATGATGGTGCTGGTGCCGGAGGACAGTGATTCCACGTCGATCCGCAGGCCGTCCGGAGTTTCCGTCACTTCGCGCACCCGGGAGACGTTGTGGAAATTCAGCCGGGGATTTCCGGCCACCTTTTCCAGGTACGCCTGCTGGAACAGCGACTGCAGCAGATCGGCGTCCACCACCGAGTAGTTGGTGCCGGCGTGATATTCGATGAGGCGCTGCCGGACGTCGTCCGGTGCGGTGTGGAAACGGTCCACCGCCTCGGGGTTGAACACCTGGTTGGCGAACGGGCTGTCGTCGGCGACGCTGAACCCGTACCGGGAGTGCACCGAGTGCACCTGCGCCCGCGGGAAGCGCGCGTGCAGGTGCTCGATGGCCTCCGCCGCGCTCTGGCCCGAGCCCAGCACCACGAAGGAGCGCGGGTCCTGCGGTGCGATCCGCTCCACCTCCGGCAGGAACCGGGAGGTGTGCCAGATCCGTGGCGAGTGCGGCAGGCCGGCGGGCAGCTTGGGCTCGATCCCGGCGGCGATCACCAGGTTGCGGGCGCGCTGCACCTGCCGGGTGCCGTCGGCCGCGACGAAGACCACGTCGAGGAACTCGACGCCCTGCTCGCCGGCGACCGGATCGACCGCCACCACCCGCGAACCGTAGGAGACGAGGTCCGCGAAGCCCTCCGCGACCCACTCCAGGTAGTCGTGGAACTCCACCCGCAGCGGGTAGAAGGACTTGGTGTTGATGAAGTCCGCCAGCCGGCCCTTGGCCTGCAGATAGCACAGGAAGGAGTACGGACTGGTCGGATTGCGCATGGTCACGAGGTCCTTGAGGTACGAGACCTGCATGGTCGCACCCTCGATCAGCATGCCCCGGTGCCAGCCGAAGCGCGGCTGCGCCTCGAAGAAGCGCGCGGTGACCGGGGCCCCGTCGGCGATCTCCGAAATGGCGGCCGCGAGGGCCAGATTCGAGGGGCCGAAGCCGATTCCGGCCACGTCGACGATGTCGGATCCGGCGACCACGCCGGAACGTTGCCGCTCACCCACGGACTTCCCTGCTCTCTCCCTTTTGGGGATGGCCTGTCTGGGTCGACGTCGAGTCCGGTCGACCGATGACGGTGCTCAGGGCAGCACGCTGCCGCGACTCCTGATCACTCCATGACAGTAGGAGCTGGCCCACGTGCAGTGCAAGCAAAAGGGGAAAATCCCGATCACCCGTGGTGAGTTGGCGTTGCGGGGGCGGAGAGATCCGGTCCGCTCTTGACGGCGCATCGTCACGCTGAATAGCATCCGAAGCGTTCGAGGTGGGGGCATAGCCGTACCCCAAGTCCATGACTCGGCAAAAGAGTTCGTTACCCGCTATCCGAACTCCATTCACTGACTTCTCGTCAAGAACTGACAGGGCAAGGGTTTCGCGCGAAGGGATCCGCGACCGCACCATGTTGGAATCACCGGGCACGACCGAGTCAGTTCCCCAGCAGGGGTGGACCCTTGCGAGCCGCTTCGCCGCCGTCGCGGCCGCCGCGCCGACCGCGACCGCGGTCCGCGGCGAGACCGGCGACCTCGACTACGGCGCCCTCGACGCCGCCGCCGGCGCCCTCGCCGCCCGGCTGCGCGGCCGGGGCGTGCGCCGCGGCGACCGGGTCGGCGTCCTGCTGGAGCGCTCGCCCCGGCTGGTCGTCGCCCTGCTCGGCATCCTCAAGGCGGGCGCCGCCTACGTCGCCGTCGATCCGGGGGACCCGCCCGCCCGGCTGCACACCATCCTGGGCGACGCCGAGGTGTCGCTGGTGGTCACCGACGAGCACCGACGGGCGAAGCTCGACGGCGCGTTCGACCACCTCGACGTGGCCGACGGCCCCGCCGCCGGGGAGGCCCCCGCCGCACCGGGCGGACGGACCCCCGAGGACCTGACCCCCGAGGACCTCGCCTACGTCGCCTACACCTCCGGCTCCACCGGCCGCCCCAAGGGCGTCTGCGTGCCGCACCGCGCCGTGCTGCGCCTCGTGCTGGACGCCGGCTACCTGGACGCCCGGCCCGACGACGTCTTCCTCCAGCTCGCCCCGGTCGCCTTCGACGCCTCCACCCTGGAGATCTGGGGCCCGCTGCTGAACGGCGGCTGCCTGGCGCTCGCCCCGGCCGGCCGGCTCGGACCGGCGGAGGTGGTCAAGGCCGCCCGGGACACCGGCACCACCGTGCTGTTCCTCACCACCGCCCTGTTCCACCAGGCGGTCGAGGCGGGCCTGACCGACCTGCCCGCCCTGCGCCGGCTGTTCACCGGCGGCGAGGTGCTCTCCGCCGAACACGTCGACCGGGCCGCCGCCGCCCTGCCCGACACCCTCGTCTCGGCCGCCTACGGCCCCACCGAGAACACCACCTTCACCAGCACCCACCCCGTCCGCGAACCGCTCGGCGACCGCGGCGTCCCGATCGGCGGACCGATCGACGGCACCGGCATGGTCGTCCTCGACGAGCGGCTGGACCCGGTGCCCGACGGCACCGTCGGCCGGCTCTTCGTCAACGGCACCGGCCTCGCCCACGGCTACCTCGGACTGCCCGGCCTCACCGCCGACCGCTTCCTCCCCGACCCGTACGCGACCACCCCCGGCGCCCGGATGTACGACACCGGCGACCTCGCCCGGCGCGGCCCCGACGGCGCCTACGAGTTCGCCGGGCGGGCCGACGGCCAGCTCAAGGTCAACGGCGTCCGGATCGAGTCCGACGACATCGAGGCCCGGCTGCGCCGCCACCCCGACGTCCAGGACGCCGCCGTCGTCCTCCAGGACCACGGCCCAGGCGACCGCCGGCTGGTCGGCTTCTACAGCGGCCCCTACGCCGTCTCCTCGGTGGAACTGCGCCGCACCCTGGCCGAGGAGCTCCCGGCCGGCATGATCCCCACCGCCCTGGTCTGGGTGGACCGGCTGCCGCTCAAGCCCAACGGCAAGGTCGACCGGGACGCCCTGGCCGCCCGGCGCGGCCGCGCCCGCCCGGACGGCGAGGTGCCCTACCGGGCGCCCGCCGACCCGGTCGAGCACCGCCTCACCGTGCTCTGGCAGGAGGTCCTCGACGTCGAACCGGTCGGCGTCGACGACGACTTCTTCGACCTCGGCGGGCACTCGCTGACCGCCAGCCGGATCACCCGGGAGATCACCGCAGAGTTCGAGGCGGTGATCCGGGCCCGCGCCTTCTACCTCAACCCCACCGTCGCCGGACTGGCGGAACACATCAGGAGCCAGCGGCCGGAACTCGCCTCCGATGCCCGGTTCGTTCCGGCCGCTGAACAACCCGACGGCCCGTCCGCGGCCCCCGCGCAGGCGCCGACCGCCACCGCCGCGCAGCCGCCGTCGACCGCCGCCGCGCCGGGCCCGGCCGGGGCCGCGCAGTGAGGATCACCGGCCCCGGCGGCGACGGGCGGCAGGACGGGGCGCCGGACCCGGAACTCGTCGACCTGAGCGACCCGCACTTCTACGCCACCGGCGACCCGCACGCGGTCTGGCGCCACTACCGCCACAAGGCCCCGGTCACCCGGCTCACCGTCCCGAGCGGCCGCGGCTACGTCTCCGTCACCGCCCACGCCGAGACCAGCACCGTGCTGCGCGACCACGCGCTCTACACCTCGCGGCGCGGCAACATGCTCTCCGTCCTCGGCGAGCAGGACCCGGCCGCCGACCGGATGATGGTCGCCAGCGACCCGCCGATCCACGGCTACCTGCGCCGCCCCGTCGCCCAGGCGCTCTCCGCCCGCGAACTCGCCGCCCGCCGCCCGGCCATCCGCCGGATGGCCCGGCTGCTGCTGGCACCGCTGGCGAGCGGCGAACCCTGGGACCTGGCGGCCGCGATGACCGCCTTCCCGATGATGTTCACCGGCGCCCTGATGGGCCTGCCCGAGGCCGACTGGCCCGAACTGACCAGGCTCACCACCGTCGCGATCGCCCCCGCCGACCCGTCCTCCCGGGACGACTCCGGCGGCCACCAGCTGGTCTCCGCCCACCACGAACTCTTCGACTACTTCGCCGAGGTGGCCGCCGACCGCACCCCGCGCGAGGACCTGGTCGGGCTGCTCCAGCACCTCACCGTCGGGGACCGCACGATCCGGCTCGACGAGGTCATCTACAACTGCTACAACGTGCTGCTCGGCGCCAACGTGACCGCGCCGCACGTCATCGCGACCACCGTCAACGCCCTGCTGGAGCACCCGGACCAGTACCGGCGGCTGCTCGACGGCGGGGCCACCGTCGCCTCCGCCGTCGAGGAGGGCCTGCGCTGGGCCTCCCCGGCCACCCACGCCATGCGCTACGCCACCGAGGACACCGTCCTCGGCGGCGAACCGGTGCGGGAGGGCGAGGCCGTGGTCGCCTGGCTGGGCTCGGCCAACCGCGACGAGACGGTCTTCGACGACCCGTACCGCTTCGACCTGGCGCGCACCCCCAACCGGCACGTCGCCTTCGGCTTCGGCCCGCACTACTGCGTGGGCGCCCCGTTGGCCCGGATCGCCCTCGGCGAGTTCTTCACCGAGGTCACCGAACTGGTCGAGCGCTTCGAACCGGCCGGCCCGGTCGAGCACCTGGCCTCCAACTTCATCGCCGGGATCAAGCACCTCCCGGTGACCGCCAGGCTGCGCCCCGGCGCCGCCCGGCAGCTCGCCGAGCCCGTCCCGACGAGCTGATCCACCCCGCACCGTGCCGGAACGAGAGGACCTTCCCGCCGTGATCGAGATGCGCAGTGACACCTTCACACTGCCGACGCCCGAGATGCTCACCGCGATCACCGAGGCGGAGCTCGGCGACGACGTCTACGGCGAGGACCCGACGGTCAACGAGCTCGAACGCCGCACCGCCGAACTGACCGGCAAGGAGGCCGCCTGCTTCTTCCCGAGCGGCACCATGGCCAACCTCGCCTCGATCATGGCCCACGCCCCGCGCGGCACCAAGGCCGTGGTCGGCGCCGAGAGCGACATCTGGCTGTACGAGGCGGGCGGCGCCGCGGTCTGCGGCGGGGTCGTCTACGAGCCGGTGCCCAACCAGGCCGACGGCACCATCGCGCTGGCCGACCTGGCCGCCGCCTTCCCGAAGGACCCGGACGACCCGCAGTTCGCGCTGCCCTCGCTGATCTGCCTGGAGAACACCCACAACCGCTGCGGCGGCGTGGTGCTGCCGCTCGACTACCTGGCCGAGGTGCGCCGCTTCGCGGACGAGCGCGGCGTCGCCGTGCACCTGGACGGTGCCCGGGTGGTCAACGCGGCGATCGCCGCCGGGGTGGAGGTCGCGGACATCACCGCGCACGTCGACTCGGTGCAGTTCTGCCTCTCCAAGGGCCTGGGCGCGCCGGTCGGTTCGATGGTGGCCGGGAGCGCGGAGTTCGTGGAGCGGGTCCGCCGGCTGCGCAAGATGCTCGGCGGCGGGATGCGCCAGGTCGGGCTGCTGGCGGCGGCCGCGCTGGTCGCGCTGGACACCCGGGGCCGGTTGGCCGAGGACCACGCCAACGCCCGGCGGCTGGCCGAGGGCCTGGCGCTGCTGCCCGGGGTGGAACTGGACGTCGACACCGTCGAGACCAACATCGTGATCTTCAAGGTCACCGACGAGCGCTTCGACTGGCGCAGCTTCGTCACCTCGGTGGCCCGGCACGGCCTGGCGGTCACCGAGTTCGGCCACGGCCGGATCCGCGCGGTCGTCCACCACGGGGTGAGCGCCGAGGACGTCACGGCCGCCGTCGCGATCGTGGCCCGGGTCCTCAAGGAGGGCCCGACCGCGGACTGACCACGGCGGGCCGCCCGGCCGCCGAACGCCCGATGGCACCGCCCCCGACCGGGGCGGTGCCATCGGGCGTTGCGGGCGGGTCAGCCGGCCGTGGACCGGTGGCGGCGCAGAGCCTCCGCGAGCTCGCCGGCCGGCCCGGCCACGTACGGCTCCTGGAGCAGGGTGAGGTGGCCGCCCCGGGCCGGCCGGACGGTCAGCGAGCCGACCAGGGCCGCCCAGCCCTCGGCCGGCGGGACCGGCCAGTCCGACTCCGCCGCCTGGTAGAGCAGCGCGGGGCAGCGCACCGGGCGCGGCCGGTGGGCGATCAGGGCGGCGAGGTTGTGCCGGAGCGTCGCCAGGTGGGCGAGCAGGTCCTCCCGGGCGAGCGTGAGCAGCTCCACCGGCAGGTCCAGTTCGGGCAGCAGGGCCTCGACGTCGGCGGTCCACGGGTCGTCCGGGAAGCCGGGCCCGGCGGCCCGGAGCTTCTCGTCCAGCTCCCGGGCGATCTCGGCCCGCCCCGCCAGGTGCTCCCGGTACTCCGGCGTCGGCGGACAGCTGTCGAACAGCGTCAGCAGCGCGGTCCGTTCGCCGGCCTCCTCGATCAGTCGGGCGACCTCGGCCGCCACCACGCCTCCCATCGACCACCCGGCGAGCAGGTACGGGCCGGCGGGCCGGACGTCGCGGACCGCCCGCCAGAACGCCCGGGCCAGGTCGGGCAGGCCCTCGCCCGCCCGCGGCGTCCCGGCTGCCAGCGCGACGACCGAGACCTCGGGGCCGAGCGCGGCCGCCAGCCGGGCGTAGCCGTGGACGGTGTTGGAGATCTCCGGGAAGCAGAACAGGACGGGGGCCGGGGCCGGGCCCCGGCTCAGCCAGGTGACGGACACCTCGGGACCGGCGGCCCCCCGCCCGGCGCCGCCGCCCGCCGCCGCGGCCCGGGCGGCCGCCGCCGTCCGCGCGACGGTGGGGTTGCGCAGGATGTCGCCCGGGCCGACCGCGAGGTCGAGCCGGCGCAGCCTCCCGGCGATCCGCAGGCTCTTCACCGAGTCCCCGCCGAGGTCGAAGTAGTCGTCGTGGACCCCGACGGCGGCGAGGCCGAGGACCTCCGCCCAGACCGCGGCGACGGACTCCTCGACGGCCGTGCGGGGCGCGGCGTAGTCGGCGGCCAGCTCCGGCCGGGCCCGGTCGGGCGCCGGGAGGGCCTTGCGGTCGGTCTTGCCGTTGGGGGTGAGCGGCAGCCGGTCGAGGGTGACGAAGGCGGCGGGCAGCATGTGGGCGGGCAGGAACCCGCGCAGGTGCTCGCGGAGTTCGGTGGTGGTGGGGGCCGTCCCGGCGCCGGTGGTCAGGTAGCTGACGAGCTGCCGGTCGCCCGGGGTGTCCTCGCGGACGACGGTGGTGCTGGCGGTGACGGCCGGGTGCTGCTGGAGGCGGGCGTCGATCTCGCCGGGCTCGATCCGGTGGCCGCGGATCTTGACCTGGTCGTCGCCGCGGCCCAGGTACTCCAGGTCGCCGTCGGCGCGGCGGCGGGCCAGGTCGCCGGTGCGGTAGAGCCGGGCACCCGGGGTGAAGGGGTCGGGGACGAAGCGCTCGGCGGTCAGCGCGGGCCGGCCGAGGTAGCCGCGGGCCAGGCCCTCGCCGCCGATGTACAGCTCGCCCGGCACCCCGGTCGGGACGGGGCGCCCGGCCGGGTCCAGGACGTACGCCCGGGTGTTGCCGAGCGGTCGGCCGATCGGCGAGCCGGGGGCCGCGGCCAGGATGTCGGCGGGCCGGACGTCCCGCAGCGTGGCGTGCACGGTCACCTCGGTGATGCCGTACATGTTGGCCAGCCGGGTGCGCCCCTCGCCCACCAGCGCGAGCCAGCGGCCCAGTCGCGCGGGCCGGAGCGCCTCTCCGCCGAACACCACCAGCCGCAGCCGCAGCCGGGCGGCGCTCGCCGGGTCGAGCGCCTGCTGGAGCATCGCGAAGGCGGACGGGGTCTGGTTGAGCACCGTCACCTCCTGCCGGGCCAGCAGGTCGAGGAACTCGGCCGGGCTGGTGGCGGTCGCCCGGTCGACCACGACCACCCGGCCACCGGTGGTCAGCGGGCACCACAGTTCCCAGACCGAGAAGTCGAAGGCGAAGGAGTGGAAGAACGTCCAGACGTCCTGCGGCCCGAAGCCGAACTCCGGGCCGGTCGCCGCGAAGAGGCCGAGGACGTTGCGGTGGGTGATCTGGACGCCCTTGGGGGTGCCGGTGGACCCGGAGGTGTGGATCACGTAGGCGAGGTGGTCGGGCCCGGCGACGGGGTCGGGGTCGGTGCCGGGGTGGTCGGCCGTGGCGGGGTCGGCCAGTGCGAGGAGGGTGCCGCCGTACGGGCCGAGGCGGTCGGCGAGGTGGGCGTCGTGGAGCACGACGGCGGTGCCGGTGGTGGCGAGCAGGTGGGTGAGGCGCTCGGTGGGGTGGGCCGGGTCCAGCGGGAGGTAGCCGGCGCCGGACTTGAGGACGGCGAGCAGGGCGACGACCAGCTCGGGCCCGCGTTCGGCGCAGACCCCGACGGTGGTGTCCGGCCGGACGCCGAGGCCCCGGAGCCGGTGGGCGAGCCGGTTGGCCCGCTCGTTGAGCTCGCGGTAGCGGAGCCGCCGGTCGCCGTGCACCAGGGCGACGGCGTCCGGCCGCGAGCGGGCCTGCTCCTCGACCAGCTGGTGGACGGTGCGGTCCTGCGGGCGCGGCGCGGTGCGGCCGCTCCCGGCCGCGTCCCGGAGCAGCCGGTGGTGCTCCTCGCGGCCGAGCAGGTCGAGCTCGTCCAGCCGGGCGTCGGGGGCGGCGACCAGGGCGTCGAGCAGGTTCTCGAAGTGCCCCGCCATCCGTTCGACCGCGGCCGGGTCGAACAGGCCGCGGTCGTACGAGAACCGGACCCCCAGCTCCCGGCCCGCGTAGGCGACCAGGGTGAGCGGATAGCCGGTGTTCTCCACGCTGAGCAGGGTCTCGACGGTCAGCTCGGTCAGCTCGGTCAGCTCGTCCGGCCGCTCCGGCGCCGGGGCGGCCGGGTAGTTCTCGAACACCAGGATCGAGCGGAACAGCGGCGCCCCCTTCGGCAGCCCGCTCCAACCCTGGATCTCCGCCAGCGAGCCGAACTCGTACTGCCGGTACTCGGCCTGCTGCCGCTGCACCTGGCGCAGCCACGCCGACACCCGCTCCCCGCCGGGCACCCGGAGCCGGACCGGCAGGGTGTTGATGAACATCCCCACCATCGACTCCGCACCGGCCAGGGCCGGCGGCCGTCCGGCCACGGTGGTGCCGAACAGCACGTCCTCGCCGTTGCCGTACCGGCTCAGCAGCAGCGCCCAGGCGGCCTGCACCAGGACGTTCACCGTGACCCGGCTGCGCTGGGCGAACTCGCGCACCCGCGCGCACCGCGCCCGGTCCAGGACCAGCTCGTGGGCGGCGAAGCCGGTCCGCCCGGTCGGCCCGTCCACCCCGAGCCGGGTCGGCTCCGTGAAGCCCGCCAGGTACGACTGCCAGAACTCCCGGGCCGCCGCCTTCGGTTGGGCGTCCAGCCAGGCGATGTAGCGGGAGTACGGCACCGGCGCGGGGAGCCCGGCCGGGGCGCCGCGCAGCGCCGCCCGGTACAGCTCGGCGAACTCCCGCTGGAGCAGCGGGAGGCTCCAGCCGTCGAGCAGCAGATGGTGGAAGGTCCACAGCAGCCAGTGCCGGTCCCGGGCGACCGCGACCAGGGTCAGCCGGAACAGCGGGGCCGCGGCGAGGTCGAGGCCCGCCGCGCGGTCGTCCCGCAACAGCCCGTCCAGGCGGGCGCGCTGCTCGGTGTCCGGGTGGTCCCGCCAGTCGAGTTCGGCGAGCGGCAGCTCGACCCGCCGCTGCACGACCTGCAACGGCTCGGGCAGGTCCTCCCAGAGGAAGACGCTGCGCAGCGCCGTGTGCCGGTCCAGCAGCTGTTGCCAGGCCTGCCGGAACGCCGAGCGGTCCAGCGGCCCGGACAGTTCGTCCACCGTCTGCACCAGGTACGGCTGTTCGCCGCCGGAGTCGGCCACGGAGTGGAAGAGCATCCCGGCCTGGAGCGGGGAGAGCCGGTGGATGTCCTCGACGTTGTGCTGGGTCATCAGGAGAACCTCTTGAGGATGGCGGCCAGATCCGATGCTTCGAGGTCGGCCAGGGGGAAGTCGTGGACGGTGGGGGCGGCCGGGTCGGCGCCGCCCGAGGCGGCGGCGACCAGCGCGGTGAGCGTGCGCGCCATCGCGTCCACCAGGCCCTGGACGGTCTCCCGGCGGTGGACGGCGGGCGCGTAGCCGACGTCGATCCGCAGCCGCCCGTCGAGCACGCTGCCGGTCACCTGGAGCAGGTGGCCGCGCCGCATCGCCGGGTCGAGTTCGCCGGCCCGCAGTAGGTCGGGGTCGGCGTAGCCGCCCAGGCCGGGCAGCTCGCGGTCGAACTGGCCGAGGTAGTTGAAGCTGATCTCCGGTGCCGGGCGGCTCAGCGCCTCCCGCGTTCCGGGGGCGCCCAGGTGGCGCAGGATCCCGTAACCGATGCCCCGTCGGGGCACCCGGGCGAGCTGGTCGCGGACGGCACCCGCCTGCCGGGCGGGGGCGGCCCCGGGCTCCCGGTGCAGGGCGACCGGGAAGACGCTGGTGAACCAGCCGACGGTGCGGGAGAGGTCGACCTCGGGGAAGAGGTCCTCCCGGCCGTGGCCTTCGAGGTCGATGTGCACGGTGTCGCGACCGGTCCAGCTGGCCACGGCCTCGGTGAGGGCGGTGAGCAGCACGTCGTTGATCTGGGTGCCGAGGGCGCGGGGCACCTGGCGCAGCAGGGCCTCGGTGTCCTCCTCGGTCAGCCGGAGGGTGACGAGCTCCTCGGCGGCGACGGTGTTCCCGCCGTCGTCGGTTCGGCCGTCGGCCGGTGCGGTGTGGTCGCGGGGCAGGGGGACGGCCGCCGGGGCGGCGGTCCAGTACGCCGACTCGGCCGTGGCGGCCGGGGAGAGGGCGTACTCGGTCAGCTTCCGTGACCAGGCGCGGAAGGAGGTCGTCTTGGCGGGCAGCAGCACCTCCCGGCCCGCGTCCAGCGAGGCGTACGCGGTGCCGAGGTCCTCCAGCAGGATCCGCCAGGAGACGCCGTCCACCACCAGGTGGTGGACGACCAGCAGCAGCAGCCGGCCGCGGGCCCCGCCGAGGTCGAACAGCGCGCCGCGGACCAGCGGACCCTCGGCGATGTCCAGTCCGCGTTGCAGGTCGTCGGCCGACCGCTGGAGCCGGTCGGTCAGTTCGGCGTCCGGGACGGCCGAGAGGTCGACGCCGGTCAGCAGCTGCTCGGGGTCGGCCGGGAGGGCGTGCCGGGCCGGTCCGGCACCGTCCCGGGGGAAGCGCAGGCGCAGCGCGTCGTGGTGGTCGACCACCGCTGCCAGCGCGGGCCGCAGCAGCTCGGGGGCGAGGCCCGCCACGTCGAGCAGGACCGACTGGTTGAAGTGGTCCGGGCGGGCGGGGCGCTGGTCGAACAGCCAGTGCTGGACGGGCGTCAGCGGGACGTCCCCGGTCACCGGGCCCTGTTCGGCGTCGACCGCGCCGGCCTGGTGCTGGTGGGCGGCGATCTCGGCCACCGTTTCGTACTGGAAGATCATCCGGGGGGTCAGCCGCAGACCGAAGCGCTTGGCCTTGGCGATCACCTGCATGCCCAGGATCGAGTCGCCGCCGAGCTCGAAGAAGTTGTCGTGGATGCCGACGGCGGTGAGGCCGAGGACCTCCTCCCAGATCCGGGCGAGGGCCTGCTCGGCGGGGGTGCCGGGCGCCGCGAAGGCGGTGTCGAGCTCGGGGCGGGTGTGGTCGGGGGCGGGCAGGGCCCGGCGGTCGATCTTGCCGTTGGGGGTGAGGGGGAGGTGGTGGAGGGTGAGGAAGGCGGCGGGGAGCATGTAGTCGGGGAGGTGGCGGCGCAGGTGCTCGCGGAGTTCGGTGGTGGTGGGTGGTGTCGCTGCGTTGGTGGTGAGGTAGGCGACGAGTCGTTTGTCGCCGGGGGTGTCCTCGCGGACGACGGTGGTGCCGGCGGTGACGGCCGGGTGCTGCTGGAGCCGGGCGTCGATCTCGCCGAGTTCGATGCGGTGGCCGCGGATCTTGACCTGGTCGTCGGTGCGGCCGAGGAAGTCGAGGGTGCCGTCGGCGTGGTAGCGGGCGAGGTCGCCGGTGCGGTAGAGGCGGGCGCCGGGGGTGAAGGGGTCGGGGACGAAGCGGTCGGCGGTGAGGGCGGGTTGGTGGTGGTAGCCGCGGGCGAGGCCGTCGCCGCCGATGTGGAGTTCGCCGGTGACGCCGATCGGGACGGGGCGCCCGGCCGCGTCCAGGACGTGGATCCGGGTGTTGTCGATCGGCCGCCCGATCGTGACGGTGCTCCCCTGGCGGGTCGAGAGCAGGGCGGTGGAGGCGATGGTCGCGCTCTCGCTCGGCCCGTAGACGTTGACCAGGCTCTTGTCCGGGTGCAGTTCCTGGAAGGCGTTGACATGAGTGGGGGAGAGCGCCTCGCCGCCGACCAGGACGTGGTGGGCCGTGGTGAAGGCCTGCGGGGCGTTGTCCATCAGGGTGTTGAACAAGGCGGTGGTGAGGAGCAGGACGGTGGGTCGGTGGGTGTGGATGTCGTGGGTGGCGGTTTCGGTGGTGGTGCGGCCGGGGGTGGCGATGGCGAGGGTGGCGCCGGTGGTGAGGGGGGTCCAGATCTCGTAGCTGGAGGCGTCGAAGGCGATGGAGTTGAGGTGGAGGAAGACGTCGTCGGGGGTGGTGTCGGCGATCCGGGTGTTGTGGGCGAGGCGTAGGACGGCCTGGTGGGTGATCTGGACGCCCTTGGGGGTGCCGGTGGAACCGGAGGTGTAGATCACGTAGGCGAGGTGGTGCGGATTGACGGGGTGGCCGGGATCGGTGGTCGGCCGGTCGGCCGTGGCCGGATCGTCGAGGGGGATCAGGGTGCCGCCGAAGGAGGCCGACAGCCCGGCCTGGTGGGGGTGGTGGAGCACGACGGTGGTGCGGGTGGAGGTCAGCAGGTGGGTGAGGCGTTCGGTGGGGTGGCTGGGGTCGAGGGGGAGGTAGGCGGCGCCGGCCTTGAGGACGGCGAGCAGGCCGATGACGAGTTCGGGGCTGCGTTCGGCGCAGATGCCGACGGTGGTGTCGGGGTGGAGGCCGGATGCGCGGAGTCGGTGGGCGAGTTGGTTGGCGCGCTCGTTGAGCTCGCGGTAGCTGAACCGTCGGTCGCCCTGGACGAGGGCGATCGCGTCGGGGCGTTCGGCGGCGTGCTGTTCGACGAGTCGGTGGACGGTGCGGTCGTGGGGGTAGGGCATGGCGGTGTCGTTCCAGTCCCGGAGGATGCGGTGGCGCTCGTCGGGGCTCAGGACGTCGAGTGCGTCCAACCGGGCGTCGGGCTCGGTGGTGACGATGCGCAGGACGTTCTGGAAGTGGGCGGCCAGTTGTTCGATTGTCGCCGGGTCGAACAGGTCGGTGCTGTAGGTGAAGTCGATCGTCAGGCCCGTGGCCGACTCGGTGGCCGTGACCGTGAGGTCGAACTTGGCGACGTCGTCGCCGAGCGGGAGGGTGCGGACGTCCAGACCAGGGAGCTGCCAGCTGTCGAGGGTGGCGTCCTGGACGGTGAGCATGGTCTGGAAGAGCGGGGTGCGGCTGAGGTCGCGGTGGGGGGCGAGTTCGGAGACCAGGCGTTCGAAGGGGAGGTCCTGGTGGGCGTAGGCGTTGAGGGCGGTGTCCCGGGTGTGGCGGAGGACTTCGCGGACGGTGGGGTTGCCGGTGAGGTCGGTGCGGAGGACGAGGGTGTTGACGAAGAAGCCGATGAGGTCTTCGGTTTCGGAGCGGTTGCGGTTGGCGACGGGGGTGCCGACGGCGATGTCGTGGTGGCCGGTGTAGGTCCTCAGGAGGATCTGGTAGGTGGCCAGTAGGGTCATGAAGGTGGTGACGCCGTGGTCCTGGCCGAGTTTGTGGAGGGCGGTGGCGAGGTCGTGCGGAACGGTGATGGTGTGGGTGGCGCCCCGGCTGGTGCGGACGGCGGGGCGGGGGCGGTCGGTGGGCAGGTCGAGTGCTTCCAGTCCGGCGAGTTGCTCCCGCCAGTAGGCCAACTGCCCGTCCAGCACCTCGCCCTGGAGCCAGCGGCGCTGCCAGATGGCGAAGTCGGCGTACTGCACGGGGAGTTCGGGTAGTCCCGTCGTCCGGTCGGCTCCGCCGGATCGGTCGGGTCGGGAGAGTCGTTCGGGGCGGTCGGCCAGGAGGGCACCGTACAGCTCCTCCAGCTCCCGGATGACGATGCGGTAGGACCAGCCGTCGGTGACGATGTGGTGCATCGCGAGCAGGAGCACGTGTTCCTGCGGGTCGAGGCGGAACAGGCGTGCGCGGGCCAGCGGGCCGCGCGCGAGGTCGAACGGCAGGGCCGCCTCGTCCTCCAGGGCCTGGGCGAGGCGGGCGTCGTCCCAGTCGCCCGCCTCGATGCGGACCAGCGGCAGCTTGCCGGTCCGGTCGATCACCTGGACGGGGGCGGCGTCGGCGCCCAGCGGGAAGCGGGTGCGGAGGATCTCGTGCCGGGCGACGAGTTGCCGCAGGGCGGTGGCGAGCGCCGCCTGGTCGAGTTCGCCGAGGAGGTGCAGGGCGACGGGGACGGTGTAGGCGTTGCTGTCCGGCTCCATCTGGTCGAGGAACCAGAGGCGTTCCTGGGCGTACGACAGGGGGATGACGGCGGGGCGTTCGGCTGCTTCGACGGGCGGTGCGCCGGCGGCCTGCGGTTCGCCGATGGTGGTGGCGAGTTGGGCGATGGTGGGGGTCTCGAAGATCGCGCGGACGGGGAGTTCGTGGCCGAGTTCGGTGCGTAGGCGGGAGGTGACGCGGGTGGCGAGGAGGGAGTGTCCGCCGAGGTCGAAGAAGTTGTCGTGGATGCCGACGGTGGTGAGGCCGAGGATGTCGGTCCAGATCCGGGCGAGGGCTTGTTCGTTGGGGGTGGTGGGTGCGGCGTAGGTGGTGTCGAGCTCGGGGCGGGTGTGGTCGGGGGCGGGCAGGGATCGGCGGTCGATCTTGCCGTTGGGGGTGAGGGGGAGGTGGTGGAGGGTGAGGAAGGCGGCGGGGAGCATGTAGTCGGGGAGGTGGCGGCGCAGGTGTTCGCGCAGTTCCGAAGTGGTGGGTGGTGTCGCTGCGTTGGTGGTGAGGTAGGCGACGAGTCGTTTGTCGCCGGGGGTGTCCTCGCGGGTGATGGTGGTGCTGGCGGTGATGGCGGGGTGTTGTTGGAGGCGGGCGTCGATCTCGCCGAGTTCGATGCGGTGGCCGCGGATCTTGACCTGGTCGTCGGTGCGGCCGAGGAAGTCGAGGGTGCCGTCGGGGCGGTAGCGGGCGAGGTCGCCGGTGCGGTAGAGGCGGGCGCCGGGGGTGAAGGAGTCGGGGACGAAGCGGTCGGCGGTGAGGGCGGGTTGGTGGTGGTAGCCGCGGGCGAGGCCGTCGCCGCCGATGTGGAGCTCGCCGGTGACGCCGATCGGGACGGGGCGCCCGGCCGGGTCGAGGAGGTGGATCCGGGTGTTGTCGATCGGCTGCCCGATCGGCACCGAACCCGTCCACGATCCCGGCCGACAGGTGAAGCCCGTGGCCATGGTGGTGCTCTCGGTGGGCCCGTAGACGTTGACGACGGCCGAGCGGGGGTGGAACTCCAGGAACGTTCGGACATGCGCGGCGGACAGGGCCTCGCCGCCCGCCAGGACGTGCCGGACCCCGGCCAGCGCCTGCGGGGAGTCCTCGACCAGGGTGTGGAAGAGGGCGGTGGTGAGGAGCAGGACGGTGGGTCGGTGGGTGTGGATGTCGTGGGTGGCGGTTTCGGTGGTGGTGCGGCCGGGGGTGGCGATGGCGAGGGTGGCGCCGGTGGTGAGGGGGGTCCAGATCTCGTAGCTGGAGGCGTCGAAGGCGATGGAGTTGAGGTGGAGGAAGACGTCGTCGGGGGTGGTGTCGGCGATGCGGGTGTTGTGGGCGAGGCGTAGGACGGCCTGGTGGGTGATCTGGACGCCCTTGGGGGTGCCGGTGGACCCCGAGGTGTGGATCACGAAGGCGAGATTGCCGGGGCGGGCGACCGGATCGGGGTCGGTGGTCGGGTACCCGGTGGTCGCCGGGTCGTTCAGGGCGAGGAGGGTGCCGTCGTACGGGCCGAGGCGGTCGGCGAGGTGGGGGTGGTGGAGCACGACGCTGGTGTCGGTGGAGCTGAGCAGGTGGGTGAGGCGTTCGGTGGGGTGGGTGGGGTCGAGGGGGAGGTAGGCGGCGCCGGCCTTGAGGACGGCGAGCAGGCCGATGACGAGTTCGGGGCCGCGCTCGGCGCAGATGCCGACGGTGGTGTCGGGGTGGAGGCCGGATGCGCGGAGTCGGTGGGCGAGTTGGTTGGCGCGCTCGTTGAGCTCGCGGTAGCCGATCTGCTGGTCGCCGTGGACGAGGGCGATCGCGTCCGGCCGCGACCGGGCCTGTTCCTGGACCAGGTGGTGGACGGTGCGGTCGTGGGGGTAGGGCGCGGCGGTGTCGTTCCAGTCCCGGAGGATGCGGTGGCGCTCGTCGGGGCTCAGGACGTCGAGTGCGTCCAACCGGGCGTCGGGCTCGGTGGTGACGGCGCGCAGGACGTTCTGGAAGTGGGTGGCCAGTCGTTCGATCGTCGCCGGGTCGAACAGGTCGGTGCTGTAGGTGAAGTCGACGGTCAGGTCGGAGCCCGAATCGGTCGCGCTGACGGTCAGGTCGAACTTCGCGACCGTGTCGTCCAGCGGGAGCGTCTGGACGTCCAGGCCGGTCAGCCGCCAGCAGTCGGAGATGTCCGTGGTCGAGCCGTGGACGGTGAGCATGGTCTGGAAGAGCGGGGTGCGGCTGAGGTCGCGGTGGGGGGCGAGTTCGGAGACCAGGCGTTCGAAGGGGAGGTCCTGGTGGGCGTAGGCGCCGAGGGCGCTCTCGCGGGTTCGGTTGAGGATCTCGCGGATGGTGGGGTTGCCGGTGAGGTCGGTGCGGAGGACGAGGGTGTTGACGAAGAAGCCGACCAGGTCTTCGGTTTCGGAGCGGTTGCGGTTGGCGACGGGGGTGCCGACGGCGATGTCGTGGTGGCCGGTGTAGGTCCTCAGGAGGATCTGATAGGTGGCCAGTAGGGTCATGAAGGTGGTGACGCCGTGGTCCTGGCCGAGCTTGTGGAGGGCGGTGGCGAGGTCGTGCGGAACGGTGATGGTGTGGGTGGCGCCCCGGCCGGTGCGGACGGCGGGGCGGGGGCGGTCGGTGGGCAGGTCGAGCGGTTCCAGTCCGGCGAGCTGCTCCCGCCAGTAGGCCAACTGCCCTTCCACCAGCTCGCCCTGGAGCCGGGCGCGCTCCCAGATCGCGTAGTCGGCGTACTGGAGGCCGGGTTCGGTCAGTCGACTCGGCCGTCGCTCGCGGAGGGCCGCGTAGAGCTCGTCCAGTTCCCTGGCGACGATGCGGTAGGACCAGCCGTCGGTGACGATGTGGTGCATCGCGAGCAGGAGCACGTGCTGCTGCGGGTCGAGGCGGAACAGGTGTGCGCGGGCGAGCGGACCGCGCGCGAGGTCGAAGGGCCGGTTCGCCTCTCGGTGCAGTGCTGACACCAGGTGGGCGTCGTCCCAGGTGCTCGCGTCGATCTGGACGAGCGGCAGGTCGCCGGTGGGGTCGATCACCTGGGCGGGTGCCGCGTCCGCGATGTCGGCGAACCGGGTGCGGAGGATCTCGTGCCGGGCGACGAGTTGCCGCAACGCCTGCTCCAGGGCTGCCGGGTCGAGTTCGCCGAACAGGTGCAGGGCGACGGGGACGGTGTAGGCGTTGCCGTCCGGCTCCATCCGGTCGAGGAACCAGAGGCGTTCCTGGGCGTACGACAGCGGGACGGCGGCCGGTCGTTCCGCGCGACGGAGGGCCCTGGCGGCGACCGCTCCCGAGGCGTCGATGGTGGTGGCGAGTTGGGCGATGGTGGGGGTCTCGAAGATCGCGCGGACGGGGAGTTCGTGGCCGAGTTCGGTGCGTAGGCGGGAGGTGACGCGGGTGGCGAGGAGGGAGTGTCCGCCGAGGTCGAAGAAGTTGTCGTGGATGCCGACGGTGGTGAGGCCGAGGATGTCGGTCCAGATCCGGGCGAGGGCTTGTTCGTTGGGGGTGCCGGGCGCCGCGTAGGTGGTGTCGAGCTCGGGGCGGGTGTGGTCGGGGGCGGGCAGGGATCGGCGGTCGATCTTGCCGTTGGGGGTGAGGGGGAGGTGGTCGAGGGTGAGGAAGGCGGCGGGGAGCATGTAGTCGGGCAGGTGGCGGCGCAGGTGTTCGCGCAGTTCCGAAGTGCTGGGTGGTGTCGCTGCGTTGGTGGTGAGGTAGGCGACGAGCCGCTTGTCCCCGGGGGTGTCCTCGCGGGTGATGGTGGTGCTGGCGGTGATGGCGGGGTGTTGTTGGAGGCGGGCGTCGATCTCGCCGAGTTCGATGCGGTGGCCGCGGATCTTGACCTGGTCGTCGGTGCGGCCGAGGAAGTCGAGGGTGCCGTCGGGGCGGTAGCGGGCGAGGTCGCCGGTGCGGTAGAGGCGGGCGCCGGGGGTGAAGGAGTCGGGGACGAAGCGGTCGGCGGTGAGGGCGGGTTGGTGGTGGTAGCCGCGGGCGAGGCCGTCGCCGCCGATGTGGAGCTCGCCGGTGACGCCGATCGGGACGGGGCGCCCGGTCGGGTCGAGGACGTGGATCCGGGTGTTGTCGAGCGGCCGCCCGATCGGCACCGCCTCCTCCCACGACCCCGAACGGCAGTCGTAGGAGGTGGCGTTGATCGTCGCCTCGCTCGGCCCGTAGAGGTTGCGGAACTCCGCGCCGCCGATGGACTCGCGGACCTTCCGGGCGACGGTGGCCGGCAGCACTTCGCCGCCGCACAGCACGACGCGCAGAGAGGTGGACAGGCGCCGGACGTCGGGGACTTCGAGGTAGCGCTGGAGCAGGCTCGGTACGAAGTTGAGCACGGTCGTACCGGTCTCGTGCACCGTGCGGGCGAGGAGCGCGGGGTCCCGCTCCGCGCCGGGCGGGGCGATCACCAGGGTGGCGCCGGTGATCAGGGTGGTGACGAACTCCCAGACCGAGACGTCGAAGGCGAAGGGCGTCTTGAGGAGCACCCGGTCCTCGGCCGACACGGCGAGCGACTCGGCCATCCGTGCGCAGGTGTTGAGCGCGGAGCGGTGGGTGATCTGGACGCCCTTGGGGGTGCCGGTGGATCCGGAGGTGTGGATCACGTAGGCGAGGTTGTCGGGCCGGACGTCGACGGCCGGGTCGGTGGCCGGGCGGGTGGCGGTGGCGGGGTCGCCGAGCGCGATGAGGGCGCCGTCGTAGCGGTCCAGGCGGTCCGCGAGGTGCGCGTCGTGCAGGACGACGGCGGTGCGGGCGGTGGCGAGGATCCGGGTGAGGCGTTCGGTGGGGTGGCTGGGGTCGAGCGGGAGGTAGGCGGCGCCGGCCTTGAGGACGGCGAGCAGGCCGATGACGAGTTCGGGGCCGCGTTCGGCGCAGATGCCCACCGCGGAGTCCGTGCGGACCCCGGATTCCCTGAGCCGGTGGGCGAGTCGGTTGGCGCGCTCGTCGAGCTCGCGGTAGCCGATCTGCTGGTCGCCGTGGACGAGGGCGATCGCGTCGGGGCGCAGCCGGGCCTGTTCCTGGACCAGGTGGTGGACGGTGCGGTCGTGGGGGTAGGGCGCGGCGGTGTCGTTCCACTCGTGCAGGATGCGGCGGCGCTCGTCGGGGCTCAGGACGTCGAGGTGGTCCAACCGGGCGTCGGGCTCGGTGGTGACGATGCGCAGGACGTTCTGGAAGTGGGCGGCCAGCCGCTCGATCGTCGCGGCGTCGAACAGCTCGGTGCTGTAGGTGAATTCGACGGTCAGGCCGGCGTCGGACTCGGTGGCGTTGACGGTGAGGTCGAACTTTGCGGCCGTGTCGTCCAGCGGGAGGGTCCGCACGTCGAGGCCGGGGAGCTGCCAGGTGCCGGTGGCGGCGCTCTGGACGCCGAGCATGGTCTGGAAGAGCGGGGTGCGGCTGAGGTCGCGGTGGGGGGCGAGTTCGGAGACCAGGCGTTCGAAGGGGAGGTCCTGGTGGGCGTAGGCGCCGAGGGTGCTCTCGCGGGTCCGGTCCAGGACCTCGCGGACGGTCGGGTTGCCGCTGAGGTCGGTCCGGACCACCACGGTGTTGACGAAGAACCCGACCAGGTCCTCGATCTCGGAGCGGTTGCGGCCGGCGAAGGGGGTGCCCACGGCGATGTCCCGGTGGCCGGTGTAGGCGGCCAGCAGGATCTGGTAGGTGGCCATCAGGGCCATGAAGGTGGTGACCCCCGGCGCCCGGGTGAGCTCGTGGAGCCCGGTGGCGAGGTCTTCCGGAAGGGTGATGCTGTGGGAGGCGCCGCGGGTGCCGCGGACGGCGGGGCGGGGGCGGTCGGCGGGCAGGTCCAGCGGTTCCAGTCCGGCCAGCCGGTCGCGCCAGTAGGCCAACTGCCGTTCCACCCGCTCGCCCTGGAGCCACCGGCGCTGCCAGATCGCGAAGTCCGCGTACTGTACCGGGAGTTCGGGCAGCGGATCGTCCTGGCCGAGCCGGAAGGCACCGTACAGCTCCTCCAGTTCCTGCGCGAGGACCCAGTACGACCAGCCGTCGGTGACGATGTGGTGCATCGTCAGCAGCAGGACGTGTTCCCGTGGCCCGCGGCGGAGGAGGAAGGCCCGGGCGAGGGGTCCGCGGGCGAGGTCGAAGGGCCGGTAGGCCTCCCGGTGGAGCGTTTCGGAGAGTTGGGCGTCGTCCTGGTCGGTCGCGTCGACGGGGGTGAGCGGGAGCTCGCCGCTCGGGTCGACGACCTGGACGGGTGTGCCGTCCGGGCCCTCGGTGAACCGGGTGCGCAGGATCTCGTGCCGGTCCACGAGTCGGCCCAGGGCCCGGGCCAGGGCGGCCCGGTCGAGCTCGCCGAGCAGGTGCAGGGCGACGGGGACGGTGTAGGCGCTGTTGCCGGGGTCCATCCGGTCGAGGAACCAGAGGCGTTCCTGGGCGTACGAGAGCGGTGCCGAGCCGGCCCGCTCCTCCCGCCGAACCGTGGAGAGGTCCACGTCCACCACCTCGCTCGCGATGTCCCGGCGGGGCAGGGGGGAGTGCTCATCGTCGAAGGGCATGTCGTGTCCACTTCATGGAGGGTTCTGCGGATGATCTCGTGATCGGAGGAGGAGCGGGCGGACGGCGTCAGCCGGTGGCGGGCTCGCGGCCCCCGCGGCCACGGCTCCAGGGCCCGCGCGGTCATGGCTCCGGGGCCCGCGCGGTCATGGCCTCGCGGCCCGCGCGGTGGCGGGGTCGGCGGGCCCCGGCCGTGCGGTCAGGAACGGACGTCCAGTGCCGTCGCGTCGTGGTTCAGGAAGAACTCGGGGCGCGGGTTCGCCCACTCCGCCGGGGCGTTGCCCACCGTGTTGTAGGTGATCAGCGCGAGCGTCCGGGGCTGCTCGGACCGGTTGGGCGACGAGCCGTGCACGATGTTGCTGCTGAACAGCACCACCGTCCCGGCGGGGCCGGTGGCGCGGTGGACGCCGTGCTTCTCGGCGAGTTCCTCGGCCACGGCCGGCGGGATCGAGTGCGACAGGTTGGCGGAGACGATGGCCGACCAGTTGTCGTCCGCGCGGCTCGCGCTGTCGGCCCGCTGTTCCTCGGCGGTCTCGTACCTGGTCGCGACGGTGTGGCTGCCGGGGATCAGCTGGAGCGGGCCGTTCTCCTCGGTGACCTCGTCCAGGAAGACGGCCGCGGTGAGCGCGTCCGGCGCGGGCATGCCGTCCTCCCGCTGCCAGAAGGTGAAGTCGCGGTGCCACTCCCAGCGGTCACCGGTGTTGGCGGCCTTCGGGTTGATCTTCCACTGGTAGACGTACATGGACTCGCCCAGCAGCGTCCGTGCCGCGCGGGGGAGCAGGGTCTCCTCGCTGACGGTGCGCCAGGGGGCGCCCTTGCGGTGCAGGCCGTAGACGGCGCGGACGGTGCTGCCGTCCTGCTCGAAGAAGCGCTGCGGGCCGTCCTCGGCGAGGAGGCCGGGGAGCGCCCGGCGGATCTCCTGGAGGAGCTGATCGGGGATCAGGGCGGGGAGGACGACGAAGCCGTCTCGGTGGTACTGCTCGACGATTCCGTCGAAGTCGACATCGGGTTCGGTCATGGCACGACACTCCTGCGTCGGTGGGTGGGCGCACGTCGGTGTGCGGGTTCAACACAGTGTCACCGGTCGCTCGCGGCGGCGCTGTCCAGCAGTGCGGCCAGCTCGGCCACCGTGGGGGTCTCGAAGAGCGCGCGGAGCGGCAGTTCGACGCCCAGCTCCGAGCGGATGCGGTTGATCAGCCGGGTGGCCAGCAGCGAGTGTCCGCCGAGGTCGAAGAAGCTCCGGTCGACGTCGACGTCCGGCCGGCGCAGGACCGTGGCGAAGACCGCGCTCAGCCGCCGCTCGGTCTCGCTGCCGAACTCCCGTGCGGTGGCCGGGGTTTCGGATTCGGGGGCGGGGAGGGCGGCCCGGTCGAGCTTGCCGTTCGGGGTCAGCGGCAGCCGGTCGAGCCACACGTAGGACGTGGGCAGCATGAAGGAGGGCAGCGTGCGGGACAGGTGCCGGCGCAGCTCCGCCGGAGTCGGAGCGGGGGCAGGGGCGGCGGCGGGGACGGCGCCGCGGCCGGTCCCGGCAGGGGCCGGGACGAGGTAGCCGACCAGGGCCTTCCCGCCGGGCCGGTCCTCCCGCGCCACCACCGCCGCCCGGGCCACGGCCGGGTGCCGGCTCAGGGCCTCCTCGATCTCCCCGGGTTCCACCCGGAAGCCCCGGATCTTGACCTGGTGGTCCGCCCGGCCGAGAAAGGCCAGGGTGCCGTCGGGCAGCCACTGGGCCAAGTCGCCGGTGCGGTACATCCGCGCTCCGGGCGGCCCGAAGGGGTCGGGGAGGAAGCGTTCTGCGGTCCGGTCGGGCCGGCCCGCGTAGCCCCGGGCGACGCCGGCCCCGGCCAGGTGGACCTCGCCGACCACGCCGTACGGGACCAGCCGCAGGGTCGGATCCAGCAGGTACACCCGGGTGTTGGCGATCGGGCCGCCGATCGGGGCGGTGGCCGGCCAGCCCGTGCTGTCCGGTGCCGGGCTGTACGCGGTGACGGCGTGAGTCTCGGCCGGCCCGTAGATGTTGTGCAGCCGCCGGCCGGTGTCGGGGTGGTGGAAGGCGCGGGCCCGGGCGCTGGTGGTCAGCGCCTCGCCGCCCTGGTAGACGGTGCGCAGCGGGGCGAGGGCCCGTCCGTGCTCCTCGGCCGCCTCGTACAGGGCCTCGATCACCGAGGTGGGCGCGAACAGCTCGTCGACCTCGTGCCGTTCGATCCACCCGGCCAGGTCCTCCGGGCTGCGGCGGATCGCGTCGGTGGGGACGACCAGGGTCTTGCCCGTCACCAGGGTGGTCAGGATCTCCTGGACGGACGCGTCGAAGCCGATCGCGCAGAACTGGGCGGTCCTGGTGCCCGGGCCGCCGGGGAAGGCGGTGCGGTGCCAGGTCAGCAGGTTGAGCAGGCCGGCGGCGGGCATCAGGACGCCCTTGGGGGTGCCGGTCGAGCCCGAGGTGTAGATCAGGTAGGCGGACTGCTGGGGGTGCAGCGGGGCGGTGCGGTCGCGGTCCTCGGGGTCGTGGTCCGGTCGCCCCGCGAGGTCGGCGGCGGTGTCCGCGGTGTCGGTGCGCAGCTGCGGGACGCCGGGCGGCAGGGCCGGCGCGGTGTCGGCGTGGGTGAGGGCGAGCACCGGCCGTGCGTCGCCGAGCAGGTGGGCGATCCGCTCGGGCGGGTAGTCCGGGTCGACCGGCAGGTAGACGGCCCCGGTCTTGAGCACCGCCAGCAGGCCGACGAACATCTCCGCGGAGCGCGGCAGCAGCAGGGCGACCACCCGTTCCGGCCCGGCGCCCCGGGCGATCAGCGCGTGGGCGAGCCGGTTGGCGCGGCGGTTCAGCTCCGCGTAGCCGAGTGCCTCGCCCTCGTACAGCAGCGCCGTGGCGTCCGGGGTGCGGGCGGCCTGGTCCTGGAAGAGCTCGGGGACGGTGCGCGGGGGCGGCGCGAGCCGTTCGCCGGTCCCGGTGGTCAGCAGCAGGGCGCGCTCCGCCGCGGAGACCGTGGGGAGGTCGGCGACGGGCCGGCCCGGGTCGGCCACGGCGGCGGTCAGCACCGCCAGGTAGTGCTCCGCCAGCCGCTGGATCCGGTCGCGGTCGAAGAGTTCGGTGGCGTAGGCGAAGCGGCAGACCAGGCCGGTCGGGCGCCGCTCGACCTGCACCTCCAGGTCGAAGCGGGTGCTGCACCCGGCGATCTCGACGAACCCGGTGCGCAGGGCCGGTCCGGGCCCGGAGGGGGCCGGGGAGTCGTGTAGGTCGGCGTAGGTGCAGAGGACCTGGAAGAGCGCGGCGCCGGTCCGGTCGCGCCCGGGGGCGACGGCCTCGACCACCTGGGCGAAGGGGACGGCCTCGTGGGTCTGCGCCGCCGCCACCGTGCCGCGGGTGCGGCGCAGCAGCTCCCGGACGTCCGGGGAGCCGGCCAGGCTGGTGCGCAGCGCCACCGTGTTGGCGAAGAAGCCCACGACGCCGTGGTACTCCGGCTGCCGCCGGTTGGCGACCGGCGTGCCGATCACCAGGTCCGTCCCGCCGGTGCGGTGCGACAGCACGACGTTCAGCACGGCCGTCGCCAGCATGAAGGGGGTGACGCCCTCGGCCCGGCAGAGCTCGCCGACCCGGGCGGTGAGCCGGGGCGGCAGTTCGAGCAGGACGGCGTCGCCCGCGAAGCTGGGCCGCGCGGGCCGGGGGCGGTCGGTGGGCAGGTCGAGCCGGGGGAGCGGGCCGCGCAGCTGCTCCTGCCAGTACCGCAGGCCGTCCCGGAACCCGCCCTGGTCCGTCGCCGCCCGTTCCCGGCGCGCGTGGTCGGCGAAGGTGGCGGGCAGCGGCGGGAGTTCGGCGGCGGGGCCGGTGGTCAGGCCCTGGTAGAGCGTCCACAGTTCGGCGAGGAGGACTCGTTCGGACCAGCCGTCGATCACGCTGTGGTGGAAGTTCAGCAGGAGGACGTGCCGGTCGGGCTCCGTGCGCAGGAGCGCGGCCCGGACGAGGAGTTCGCCGTCGAGGGCGAAGGGCCGTCGGGCCTCGGCGGTCAGCTGCCGGCCGAGCTCGGCCTCCCGGGCGGCCGGGTCGGATCCCTCGACGGTGCGGTACGGGACGTCGAACTCCGCTGCGGTGACGGTCTCCTGGAGCAGGTCCTGCCCGTCGAAGGTGAAGCGGGTCCGCAGCGCCTCGTGCCGGCGGACCAGGTCGCGGACGGCGCCGGTGAGCGCGTCGGGCCGGAGCGGGCCGTCGATCCGGACGGCGATCGGGACGTTGTAGGCCGCGTTGCCGCCGTGCAACCGGTCGAGGAACCACAGGCGTTGCTGGGAACTCGACGCGGGAACCGGTCCGGTGGCCGGAAGGTGTTCGACCGTCGGTTTTCCGGTCGTGGTCCTGCGGTTTTCGCGCAGGCGTCGAAGGAGTTCGTTATCGGAATTCACGCCGCACCCCCGTGTCGACGGCACGATGTCAATCGACGTGCCCGGCCTCATGGTTGTGGAAGTTCGTAGGAGGCCGGGAGATTGTGTCCGCGACGGCCCCGTTGTCGATCAATCGTCGAGTCTGCCAGGAACCGGGGAGGTTCGGTAGCCCGAGTTTTCCCGAACGGCACGGTGCCGTCCGGAAACTCGCCGGAATCGCGCCGTACCGGCGCAGGGGCCGACGAGAGGTGAGATATTGTCATGAACGGGACATCCGGGCGGGGTGGTCGCCCGCGGATCTTGTTCCGGGGGCCCGCCCCGTTGCAGGATCGCTCTGTCGACGCAGTCCGCACCGTACCCGACGATGGGGGATCCATGCTCTCCGCAGACGACGCGCCGACGGTCCACCGGCTGGTGGAGGCCCAGGCCGACCGCACCCCGGACGCGCTCGCCGTGGTCAGCGGCCCGGACCGGACGACCTACCGGCAGCTGAACGCGCGGGCCGACCGGCTGGCCCGAGCCCTCCGGGCCCGCGGCGTCACCCCCGGCAGTCACGTCGCGGTGGCCGTCGAACGCGGCACCGGCCTGGTCGCGGCCCTGCTGGCGGTGCTCAAGGCGGGCGCCGCCTACCTGCCGCTCGACCCCTCGTACCCGGACGGGCGCCTGCGCTTCATGGTCGAGGACGCCGAGGCCGCCGTGTTGGTGACGGACCGTCACAACAGCGGCCGCGCCTGGGCCGAGGGCCTCCAGGAACTCCTGCTGGAGGACCTGGACGGGCCGCGGCACGCCGACGACCCGGACGACCCGGACGGCCCGGAGGACCAGGTCTCCCCGGAGGACCGGGCCCGCCCAGGCGGCCCCGAGGGCCTTGCCGGGCCCGACGACCTCGCCTACCTGATCTACACCTCGGGCTCCACCGGACTGCCCAAGGGCGTGATGGTCCGGCACGCCGGCGTGGTGAACTTCCTGGCCGACATGGTCGAGCGGTTCGCGCTGGGCCCCGCGGACCGGTTCTTCGCGATCACCACCGTCTCCTTCGACATCGCCGTGCTGGAGATCTTCGGGCCGCTGGTCAGCGGCGGCACCGTCGTGCTGGCCGGGCGTGAACTGGTGCACGACCCAAGGCGGCTGGCCGAGGCGCTCCGGGCCTCGGCGGCGACCCTGCTGCAGTCCACGCCCTCGCTGCTGCGCCTGCTCGTCCCCGAACTCCGGGAACGGGTGCCGGGCCTGCGGGTCGTCGTCGGCGGCGAGGCGCTGACCGCCGAACTGGCCGGGGCGCTGGCCGGTGTGGCGTCCACCGTCACCAACGTCTACGGGCCCACCGAGACCACCGTGTGGGCCACCGCCTGGGAGGTCGACCCCGGTGGCCGGGTGTCGATCGGCCGGCCGATCCGCGGCACCGACGTGCTGGTGGTGGACGACGCGGGTGCCGCCGTCCCCGACGGCACCCCGGGCGAGCTGTGGATCGGCGGGGCCGGGGTCGCCCGCGGGTACTGGCGGCGCCCCGGGCTCACCGCCGAGCGGTTCGTGCCGCACCCGGGCGCCCCTGGGACGCCCGCCCGGGTCTACCGCACCGGCGACCTGGTCCGCCGCCGCCCGGACGGCCTTCTGGACTTCCTCGGCCGGATCGACCACGAGGTCAAGCTGCGCGGGATGCGGATCGACCTCGGCGAGGTCGAGGCGGTGCTCGGCGCCCACCCGGAGGCCTTCGCCGTCGCCGTGCTGGCCCGCGAGGACCTCCCGGGCGGCACCGCCCTGGTGGCGTACGGCGTCTGGCGGAGCGGCCGGGCGCCCGAGGTCGCCGCGCTGCGGGAGTGGTGCCGCCGCAGCCTGCCCGAGCACATGGTCCCCGGCCGGTTCGTGGCCCTGGACGAACTGCCGCTGACCCCCAACGGAAAGGTCGACCGCAGGGCCCTGCCCCGCCCGGACGAGGGCCGCCCGGACCTCGGCACGCCGTACGCGGCGCCGCGGGACGAGATCGAGGGCATCATCGCCGGGCTCTGGGCCGACGCGCTCGGGATCCAACCGGTGGGCGTGCGGGACGACTTCTTCGAGCTGGGCGGCCACTCGCTGCAGGCGGCCGGGATCGTGGACCGGATCGAGGCCCTGACCGGACTGCGGCTCGGCGCCGAGGCACTCTACGAGCGTCCCACGGTCGAGCGGTTCACGGCCCACCTGCGGGAGGCCTTCGGGGCCGGGGCGCCGTGACGCCGGAGGCCGACGACCGCCCGGGTCGTCGGCCTCCGGCCTCGGCCGCCGGCTTCCGCGGCCCGCGGATCAGGCCTTCTTGAGCACCTGCGCCACGAAGGCGTCGAGGTTGGTCATCGTGCGGGCGATCTGCTCCTCCAACGAGAGCGACTCCTCGGGGCGGCTGACCGAGGCCGACCTGCGCTTGCCGCGCACGTACAGCGAACAGGCCAGGTCGGCGCAGATGTACGTGCCGACGGTGTTCCCCTCGCGCCCGGCCGGCCCGGCCAGCCGGGCGGAGAGCAGGGCGACCCCGCTGCCGCCGTGGATGGTGATGCACAGCGAGCAGACGTTGGTCTTCGTCAGGCTGCGCCGGACGTTCGGCGACCGCAGGGTGATCCCCACCAGGCCGTCGCCCCGCTCCACCACCAGGTAGCCGCGGTCGGGCGCGCCCGGATCCCGCCAGCCCAGGAAGTCCAGGTCGTCCCAGGGGAGTTCGGAGAGGTTGCGGGGAAGGCTCAGCCTGCGCGCCTCTCCCTTGGTGCAGTTGACGAAGGATTCTCGGACTTCGTTGTCGGCGAGTGGGCGCATTTGACAGATCCTAGCAGTGGGCTTGTCGGACACGATCGGGCATTTGACGGGTCGTTCATTCAGGAAAGGACGGGAGGGGCCTCGGAGGCAAGGGAATTACGGGCCGCCAGGGCATCCCGGTCGACCTTTCCGCCGGGGGTCAGCGGGATCTCCGGGAGCACGGTCAGAAGGGTCGGCACCATGAACTCGGGCAGCCGGTCGACCAGATGGGCCCGGAGCTCCTCGGCCCGCTCCGACCGATCGGCACGCAGCACCACGCAGGCGGCCAACCGGTCGCCCGGGGTGTCCGGTTCGGCGGGCTGGACGAAGACGGCCGCCTGGGCCACCGCCGGGTGGCCGAGCAGCGCGGCCTCCACCTCGGCGGGTTCGATCCGGAACCCCTTGACCTTCACCTGCCGGTCGGCCCGGCCGAGGTAGTACAGAACGCCGTCCGCGCCGCGCCGCACCAGGTCGCCGGTCCGGTACATCCGTTCGCCGGGCGGGCCGTCCGGGCAGGGCAGGAAGCGCTCGGCGGTCAGGTCCGGTCGCCCGAGGTAGCCGCGGGCCAGCGCGGCGCCCGACACGTACAGCTCGCCCTCGGCCTCCGGCCCGTCGACCGGCCGCAACCGCGCGTCCAGGACGTGGAGCCGGACGCCGTCGATGGCGGTGCCGATCGGGACGGGCCCGGGCGGCAGCTCCGCGCCCGGTTCGATCCGGTACTCCGTGCAGCCGACGGTGGCCTCGGTCGGCCCGTACTCGTTGACCACGGTGGCCTCCGGATGCCGGGCCCGCCAGCCGGCCAGTGCGGCACCGAGCAACTGCTCGCCGCCGAGGACCAGTTCACGGCGGGGGGAGAACTCCGCCGGGAGCAGGTCGAGCAGCGGCAGGTGCCCCGGGGTCGCCTTGAGGAAGGTGCACGGGTGCTCGCGCAGGGCGGCCCGGCCGCCGCCGCGCCCGCCCGCCAGGTGCACCGCGCCGCCGGCCAGCAGGGGGGCGAACAGGCCGGTGACGGTCAGGTCGAAGGCGACCGAGGACTGGACCAGCGCCACCCCGCCCGTGCTCGGGTAGGAACGTGCCGCCCAGGTCAGGTAGTTGACCACGGAGGCGTGGCACAGCACGACGCCCTTGGGCCGTCCGGTCGAGCCGGAGGTGTAGATGACGTACGCCGGGTGCTGGGGCCGCAGTTGCCGCAGGCGCTCGGCGTCCCGCACCGGGTCGGCGCCGTGGCCGGCCAGGGCGAGCCCGGTCGCGGCGGAGTCCAGCAGCAGCACCGGGGTCGGGGTGCGGGGCAGCGCCCCGGCGGTCGGGGCGACGGTGAGCAGCAGCGCCGGTTCGGCGTCCCGGAGCACCTGGTCGAGGCGCTCCGCCGGGTACCCCGGGTCCACCGGGACGTAGGCGGCGCCGGCCTTGAGCACCCCGAGCAGGGCCACCAGCAGCCCGACCGACCGCTCCAGGGCCACCGCCACCAGCTGCTCCGGACCGATCCCGCGCGCGATCAGCTCGCGGGCCAGCCGGTTGGCGCGCTCGTCCAGTTCCCGGTAGCTCAGCCGTTCGGTGCCGCACAGCACGGCCGTCGCGTCCGGGCGGCGCTCCGCTCGGCGGGCCAGCAGCCCGGTGAGGGTGTCCGCCTCGGCCTCGGCCGGTGTGGCGTCAGAGCGCGGGGGCCTAGAGCGCATGGGACTGTCCTTCCCCGGCGACGGGTGCGGCCGGTACGGCGGTGAGGTCCGCTGCGGCGGTGAGGTCCGCCACGGCGCTGAGGTCCGGTACGGCGGTGAACTCCTCGGGGCCGAGCGTGCGGTGCACCGACACGGTGCCGCCGGCCGACCGGCAGACGGCCCGGGCGTGCTCGACCTTCGCGGCCAGCTCCGGGTCGCCGGCGGGCAGCAGGACGCCCAGGTTGGTGCCGCTGTGCGCGCGGACCAGCCCGAGGCCGTCGAGCTCCGCGCAGAGCGCGCGCAGTTCCGCGGAGCCGCGGTGCGGCCGCCGCCGCAGGCTCAGTTCGGTGCTGCGGGTGGCGATCCGGCCGACCTCGGCGAGGTCCCCGGTGCGCACCGCCGTGCCCAGCGCGGTCAGCAGCCGGCCGTACTCCCGGCGTTCCTCGTCGGTGTAGTCCTTGGGGATCCGGTTGAAGCCGACGGTGTCGACCCGGCCGCCCTCGTCGTGGGCGAGGACGGTCATGGACGGCAGGAAGCCGAGCCGCTCGCGCAGCCGGACGTCCCGGTGCAGGAAGGAGACGATGCCGTCGTACATCACGCCGTCGGTCGGTTCGATCCGCCGCAGCAGCGCCTCGATCGAGGTCGGTGGCAGGGGTGTGCGCAGCGCCGCCGCGACGGCCCGGGCGGTCGCCACCAGGTCGGCGGAGGAACTGGCCAGCCCCTTGCCCTCGGGCAGTTCGCCGGTCAGCTCCAGTTCGCCGCCGCCGGGCCGTCCGGTCAGTTCCAGCAGCAGCCCGGCCAGCCGCCGGGACTTGGCCTTGTGGGCGGGCCGGACGGTGACCCCGGGCTCCTCCGGGTCGTAGCGGAAGGTCGCGGAGCTCCAGCCGGCGATCGGGAGGGTGACCAGGAACTCCGGGCCGTCGTCGGGCAGTGCGCCCTGCAGCAGTTCGCCGAAGGTGCCGAAGGCCCGGCCGGTGCCCGTGCCGCGGCCAGGGGCCTCCCGCAGCGCGGTGGCGGCGGGCAGGTCGGTGGGGCTAGTCAACCGGGACCCCCTCGACGGGGTCGGCCTGGGCCGACCCGTGGTCCGCGGTCGGCTCCGGGCCGGCGGCCGCCCCGGGGATCTCGGTCACCCGTCGGACCGGCGACAGGGCGATGATCCCGGCGGCCACCAGGAGGCCCACCGAGGCGAGCACCAGGGCCGGCGAGACGCCGATCCGGTCGCCGAGGAAGCCGCCGAAGACGGCCCCCAGGGGGGCGCCGCCCATGACGACCATCCGCACCACGGCGGTCATCCGGCCCTGGAGTTCGTCCGGCGTGATGGAGGTGCGGTAGGCGCGCAGGTTGATGTTGCAGACGATCACCATCGCGGAGTTCACCACGTGCATCACCAGCAGCAGCACGATCGCCGCGGCCTCCGGCACCACGGTGGCCAACGGGGTCAGCAGCGAGGCCAGGCCGATCACGGTCGAGGTGAGCACCAGCAGCCGGCCCAGCGGCATCCGCCGGCTCATCGGCCCGGCCAGCACCGCCCCGATCAGGGCGCCCGCGCCCGAGGAGGCCAGGATGACGCCGACGAAGGTCGGGGCGAGGTCCAGGCTGCGGGTCACGAAGGCGAGGAAGAGCGGTTCGCAGGCGAGCGCGAAGAAGTTGGCGACCAGGGTGGCGAGCACCAGGACCCGCAGCAGCGGGTTGCCCAGGACGAAGCGGGTGCCCTCGGCCGCGTCCTTCCAGACGGAGCCGGGCTCGCCGGTGCTCTCCGGGGCCGGCTCGCGCCGCCTGATCCGCGAGGTGAACAGCGCGGACACCACGAAGGTGGCCGCGTTGAGGGCCATCGCGACCGGGCCGGTCAGGGCCTGGACGATCACCCCGCCGAGCGAGTGGCCGCCGATGTTCGACACCGAACTGCTCAGCTCCAGCTTGCTGTTGCCCTCGATCAGGTCGTCGCGCTCGACCAGGGCGGGCAGCAGGGAGGCGTTGCCGATGTCCGCCACCACGCTGCACAGGCCGACCAGCAGGACGACGCCGACCAGCAGCGGCACCGTCAGGGCGTCCAGCCACCAGGCGCACGGGACGAGCATCATGGTGGCGCCGCGCAGGAGGTCGGCGCCGATGATGATGGGGCGCTTGGGCTTGCGGTCCACCCAGACCCCGACGAACAGGCTCACCAGCAGGTAGGGCAGGTAGCTCGCGGCGCTGAGCACGCCCAGCTCGGAGATCGAGGCCGAGAGCGTGACCGAGGCGATCAGCGGGACGGCCACGGCCGTCATGTTGGAGCCGAGCATGGACGCGGACTGGCCGAGCCACAGGTTGCGGAAGTCTCCGTTGCGGCGCAGCACGCCGGTCTTCCGGCCGGACGTCACAGTGCCAGTCCCTCGGTGAATCGTGCCATCAGTTCCGCCGGGGCCTTGAGGAAGGCGTGGTGCTCGCCGTCCAGCACCACCGGGTGGTAGCGGTCGGGGGCCGCGTACTCCCGCCAGCCGTCCATCTGGTCGGGCCGGATCTCCACGTCCCCGCTCCAGCCGATCGCGTGCACCGCCGCGTCCAGCAGGACCGGGGCGTCCAGCCGGTAGTTCCGGTTTCCCGCCACGTCCTGCTCCAGGACGTCCAGCGCGAGGTCGAGGGCGGACGGCTGGACCCGGCCGCCCATCGACAGCGTCAACCGCGCGAGCTCCTCGCGCAGTTCGTCCCGGCCCAGGCCGAGGAAGCGCCCGTACGGTCCCTGGTGCGGCGCGACCTGGGAGGAGACGAACACCGCGGTGGGCACCGGCCGGCCGGTCCGTTGCAGTTGCAGCGCGGTGGCGAACGCGGCCAGCGCGCCGCCGCAGTGCCCGAACACGCCGAACGGCCGGTCCAGGTAGGGCGCGAGCGCCTCGGCGGCCTGTTCGGCCAGTGACTCGTACGAGCCGTGGTGCGGCTCCCGCATCCGGTTCTCCCGCGCGGGCAGCTGCACCGGGCAGAGCTCGACGTCTCCGGTCCGCCGCGGCCACCCGTTGTACATGGACGCGCCGCACCCGGAGTACGGGAAGCAGAACAGCCGGGCCGCCGCCTCCGGCGACGGCCGGCGCAGCAGCCACCTCCCGGGCTTGCTGACCGTCGTCATACAGCACCTCACCTCTGGAGTCTCTCGTGCGCTCAGCGCAGCTTGGCGGTCACCGGCAGGCTCTTGATCCCGGCGACGAAGTTCGACCGCAGGTGTTCGACCGGGCCGGCGAGCTCGAACTCCGCGACGAGCCGCACCACTTCCGCGAAGAAGACCCGCAGCGCGATCCGGGCCAGCGGGGCGCCGATGCAGTAGTGCGGGCCGAAGCCGAAGGCCAGGTGGCGGTTGGGGGAGCGGGACACGTCGAAGGCGAAGGGGTCGGCGAAGACCCGCTCGTCCCGGTTGGCGGAGCCGAGCCAGGCCACCACCGCCTCACCGGCCCGGACCGGGACGCCGCTCAGCTCGGTGTCGGCCACGCTGTAGCGCATGAAGTGGTTGGCGGGGGAGGACCAGCGCAGGCCCTCCTCCACGGCGTCCTCGACGGTGGCGGCGCCGTCCCCGATCCGGCGGTACTGCTCCGGGCGCTCGGTGAAGGCCAGGACGGTCGCGGCCATCGCGTGCGGGGTGGTGACGTTGGCGCCCAGCAGCAGGCTGTAGCAGTTGTAGACGAGCTCCTCGCGGCGCATGGTGCGGTCCCCGACCGGCATGCTCCGCAGGAAGCCGACCAGGTCGTCCCGGGGGCCGCGGGAGCGGGCCTGGTCGGCGAAGTACGCGAACAGCTCGTGGTGCGCGCGGACCAGCTTGGCGCCCCCGCCGACCTGCTGGAAGGCGGCGTCCTCCGGGGCGACGGCCATGGTGGTGAGCCGGGCCAGGTACTCCCAGTCCTGCTCCGGCAGCCCCATCAGGGCACCGGTGAAGGCCATCGGGAAGCCGGTGGCGGCCGCCGCGAGGTCCAGCGGGCCGCCGTCGGCGAGCGGTCGGAGCAGGGTGCGGACCAGGCCGCGGATCGCCTCCTGGCGGGGGCGCAGCCGGGCGAAGGAGAGCACCCGGGCCATCGGCTCGCGCAGTGAGCCGTGCACCGGCGGGTCGCAGGCGGCCATCATCTTGTCGCCCGCCGGGTCGCGTTCGCCGAGGATCGACAGCATGGTGCCCCGGCGGGAGGTGAACCGGGTGTGGTCGCGCAGGACGGCGCTGACGTCGGCGTGCCGGGTCACCGAGAGGAAGGACCGGCCGTCCGGGAGGGTCCGGCGGTGCACCGGTGCCTCCCGGCGCATGACCGTCCAGACCGGGTGCGGGTCGCCCTCGGCGTAGAAGGCCGGGTCGCCGAGGTCCACCGTGTCCGGGTCGATCCGCTCCGGGTGGGGCTGCGCGGTGATCCTCATCGGCCGGCTCCGTCGTGCTCGCGCATCACCTCGGGCTCGGCGCCCTCCTCGGCCGCGGCCTCGACGACCCGCAGGGCCAGCTCGGCCACGGTCGGGTTCTCGTAGAAGGTCCGGGCGGTGATCAGCAGGTCCGTCTCGGCGGAGATCTCACTGGTGATCCGGGTGGCCATCAGCGAGTGGCCGCCCAGTTCGAAGAAGTCGTCGTCGGCGCCGATCCCGTCGATCTCCATGACCTCCTCCCACAGCCGGGTCAGCCACTCCTCGGCGGCGCCGCGCGGGGGCCGGTGCTCGCTGCCGACGTCCTCGCGCTCGCGGCCGCGGCGCTGCGCCAGGGCGGTGCGGTCGACCTTGCCGTTGGGGGTCAGCGGCAGGGTCTCCAGCCAGGTGAAGGTGCTCGGGACGAGGTGGCGCGGCAGTTCGGCGGCGAGGCCGGCCCGCAGTTCGGCGGAGAGCAGTTCGACCTCGCCCTGGTAGAAGGCGGCGAGCCGGCGGTCGCCGTCGGCCCGCTGTTGGAGCACCACCACGGCGGAGCGGACGTCGGGGTGGGCGCTGACGGCCGCCTCGACCTCGCCGAGTTCGACCCGGAAGCCGCGGAGCTTGACCTGGGTGTCGGTCCGGCCGAGGAACTCGAGGGTGCCGTCCGGGGCCTGCCGGACCCGGTCGCCGGTGTCGTACATCCGTGCGCCCGGCTCGGCGGTGAACGGGTCCGGGAGGAAGCGTTCGGCGGTCAGGTCGGGGCGGCCGAGGTAGCCGTGGGCCAGTCCCGCGCCGGCGGCGAAGAGCGTGCCGGTCCCGCCCGCGGGCACCGGCCGCAGCCGCTCGTCCAGTACGTGCACCCGGGTGCCGCCGATCGGCCGTCCGATCGGCACCGGGCGCCCGTCCAGGGGTTGGCGCACCGGGTGGCAGCAGGTGAAGGTGGTGTTCTCGGTCGGCCCGTAGCCGTTGACCACGACGCCGTTCGGCAGTGCGGCGGCCGCGCGGTCGACGTGGGCGGGGGAGAGGACGTCGCCGCCGGCCACCAGGTAGCGCAGCGCCGGCAGCGGGGGGAGCCCGGCGTCGACCACCTGGTGGAACAGTCCGGCGGTCAGCCACAGGACGGTGACCCCGGCCGCGCGGACCAGCTCGGTCAACTCGGCCGGCCCGAGCGGTCCGGGCGGTGCGACGACCAGGCAGGCGCCGTTCAGCAGGGCGCCCCAGACCTCCAGGGTGGAGGCGTCGAAGGCGATCGGGGCGTGGGCCAGGAAGACGTCCTCGTGGTGGAAGGCCAGCGGGTCGCCGCCGACCACCAGGCGGTGCACGGCCCGGTGCGGGACGCAGACGCCCTTGGGGCGGCCGGTGGAGCCGGAGGTGTACGCGACGTAGGCGGTGTCCTCGGGGCCGGGGGCCGTGTCGGGCCCGCTCGCGGAGGCCCCGCTCGTGGCGGCCTCGGTGAGCACGGTGAGGGCGAGGTCCGGACCGGCCAGCACCGCCCGGGCGCCGGCGTCGGCCAGCAGGGCGGAGGCCCGGGCCGGCGGGTCCTGCGGGTCGACCGCGACGTACGCGGCCCCGGCCTTGAGCACGCCGAGCAGGGCGGTCACCTGCTCCGCCGAGCGGTCGAGGCGCACCCCGACCCGGTCGCCGCGCCGCACGCCGACGGCCCGGAGCCGGGCCGCGAGGGCCTCCGCCCGGGTGTCGAGCTCCCGGTAGGACAGGCGGGTGTCGCCGGACCGGACGGCGGTGGCGCCGGCCCGGTCGCGCGCGACGGACGCGAAGCGGTCGCACACGGACGTCAGGCCCCCGGTGGGGACCACTGCGGTGTCTACCGTGGCCATTGGCTGATCAACTGTCCCTTCGGGGCGGTCCGGACCGTGCCGGTCACGGGCCCGGTTTCGTGGGCAACTGGCGTGTCGTCGGGGGGTGGGGCCGTCGGGTGGTCAGACCTCCGTCCACAGCGCGGTGGCCCGCGCGAGCGGCTGCCCGTCCGCGTCGTACAGGGCGGTGAGGTTGACCACCGTCCGCCCGTGGGTCGCGTGCCGGGCGGCCACCACCTGGTACTCCCGGCCGGCCCGCACCGGCCCGGTGAGCGTGGCCGTCATCCGGCTGAGCACCCTCGGGCGGGCGCGCGGGTCGGTCACCCAGCCGCCCGGGCAGTCGAGTGCGCCCCAGACCTGTTCGGCCGGTACGGCCGTGCCGGGGGCGCCGCGCGGGGTCCAGGTGCAGGCCACCGTGCCCGGGGCCACCGGGCCGGGGGACAGCCGCAGGCCGTCCTCGGACCGCTCCGGCCCGCACGCCCAGCAGCGGGGGAACGGGTGGCCGGTGCGGCCCAGGTAGTCGGCGGCGGCGGCGCGTGCCGCCGCGAGCCCGACCGGCGGCGGCACCGGCAGGCCGTCCCGGGCCCGGGTGACGGTGGCCACCAGCTCGGCGCCGTGCCACAGCCCGGACCGGCGCTCGCCGGGCCGGAACTCCAGCGGGGCGTTCAGCGGCAGCGGGGCCAGCAGGGTCACCGCCGGGTCGGGGCCGTGCCGGCCGTCGGCCAGGGCGACGATCCGGGCGCAGGCGTAGCCGCCGTGCGCCGAGCCGTCCGGTCCGTTGTAGCGGGCGGGGATCACCAGCGCGGCGGCGGTGCGCACGCGGTCCGCGGCGGCGTTCACCGGGGCGTCCCGTCCGGAGCCGGGTCGGGTGCCCCGTCCACGGGCCCGTCCACGGCCCCGTCCAGGGCCCGGTCCACCAGCAGGGCCATCTGCCGGACGTGCGGCTGCTGGAGGATGTCGTAGTGGCTGGCCTCGATGGTGTGCGCGCTGAACCGGCCGTCCACCGCGGCCCGCCAGGCGCCGGCACTGCCGATGGCGCCGCCGTCCAGGCCCTCGATGTAGACCACGTCGCCCGGGTAGCGGCCCGGCCGGTAGTCGTTGTGCGCGGTGAGGTTGGTGGTGAAGACCTTGAAGTAGGCCTCCCACTGCTCCAGTTCGGTGGCCTTGCCGTCCGCCGCGGTGGGCAGCCGGCTCACCAGCCAGCGCAGCTTCCGGTGGATCGTCGGGAACTCGGCGAGGGCCGCCGCCCACTCCGCGTCGTCGTGCTCCGGGACGGCCATCCCGGCGGCCCGCAGCACGTCGACGAAGACCAGCAGCGCGAGGTCCTCGTCGCGCAGGCTCTCGTCGAACTGGCCCGGGTAGGCCGCGTCGATCATGCTCAGCGAGCCGACCTCGGCGCCCCGGCGGCGCAGCAGGCAGGCCATCTCGAAGACCAGCACCGCGCCGAAGGACCAGCCGGCCAGGTGGTACGGGCCCTTCGGCTGCTTGGCCACCAGCAGGTCGACGTAGCTCTCGGCGATCCGCTCCACCGACAGGTGGGCCACGCTGCCGGAGACCAGGCCCTCCGAGACGATCCCGTAGACCGGCCGGCCCGGTCGCAGCTGGGAGGCCAGTGGGAGGTAGCAGAACACGCCGCCGCCGACCGGGTGGACCAGGGTGAGCGGTGCGCCCTCCCCGGCCCGGCGGATCGGCAGCAGCCGGGCCGGGTCCTCGTCGCCGGACTCCCGCGCCGTCACCAGCGGGGCCAGCCGGGCGACGGTGTTGTGCGTCAGGAGCTCCGCGACGGGGAGCTTGCGGCCGAACTCGCGCCGGATCCGCATGGCCAGGTTGAGCGCCACCAGGGAGTGCCCGCCGAGCGCGAAGAAGCTGTCGTGGATGCCGATCGGACTGACCCCGAGGGTCTCCTCCCAGACCCGGACCAGCCGGCGCTGGACGTCGGTGACCGGCGGCGCGGGGGTCCGCTCCCCGGCCAGGGCGGCCGGCCCGGGCTCCGGCAGGAGCTTGCGGTCCACCTTGCCGTTGGAGGCCAGCGGCAGCCGTTCCAGCCGCGTCCAGACGCTCGGCAGCATGTACTCGGGCAGGGTGTCGCCGAGGTACTCGGCCAGGGCGTCGCCGGTGACGGCCTCCGGGGCCGCCACGTACGCCGCCAGCCGGTGCCCGTGCAGGACCACGGCCGCCTCGCGGACGTCCGGGTGGCGGGTCAGCGCGGCCTCGATCTCGCCCAGTTCGATCCGCATGCCGCGGACCTTCACCTGCTGGTCGGCCCGCCCCAGGTACTCGATCGCGCCGTCGGGGCGGCGGCGGGCGAGGTCGCCGGTGCGGTAGAGGCGTTCGGTGCCGCCGTCCGGCCAGGTGTGCTCGACGAAGCGCTCGGCGGTGAGGTCCGGTCGGCCGTGGTAGCCGTCGGCCAGGCCGACGCCGCCGATGTACAGCTCGCCGGTCACGCCGACCGGCACCCGGTTCAGCCGGGCGTCCAGCAGGTGGATCCGGATGTTCGCGATCGGGTGCCCGATCGGCACCGTCGGGCCGTCGCCGGGGCGGCAGCGCCAGCAGGTGACGTCCACGGCGGCCTCGGTCGGGCCGTAGAGGTTGACCAGTTCCGCGTCGAGGCGCTCGTGGTGGGCGTCCCGCAGGTCGGCGGGCAGGGCCTCGCCGCTGCACACCACCAGGCGCAGGCTCGCGCAGTCCGCCGGGTCCGCGTGGTCCAGGAAGACCCGGAGCATCGAGGGCACGAAGTGGACGGTGGTCACCGCCTGCTCACGGATCAGCTGCGCCAGCTCCTCCGGCTCCCGGTGGGCGCCGGGGGCGGCGACCACCAGCCGGGCGCCCTGGATCAGCGGCCAGAAGAACTCCCAGACGGAGACGTCGAAGGTGTACGGGGTCTTCTGCAGCACCCGGTCCGCCTCGGTGAGGCCGAACTCCTCCTGCATCCACAGCAGTCGGTTGCAGATCGCCCGGTGCGAGACCACGACGCCCTTGGGGACGCCGGTGGAGCCGGAGGTGAAGATCAGGTAGGCCGGGGCGTCCGGGTCCACCGCCACCCGGGGGCCGCCGGCGGGCGTCCCGGTCCCGACGGTTCGGGCATCCACCGCCTCGACGGCCGCGCCGGACGGCTCCACCCGCTCGGCGAGCGCGGTCGTGGTCAGCACCAGGGCCGGTGCCGCCTCCGCCACCATCGTGCCGATCCGGGCGACCGGGTGCTCCGGGTCGATCGGCACGTAGGCGGCGCCCGCCTTGAGGACGGCCAGCAGCGCGACCACCAGCTCGGTCGAGCGCTCCAGGCACACCCCGACCCGGTCACCGGGCTTCACCCCGCGGTCCACCAGCCGGTGGGCCAGGGCGCCGGCCCGGCGGTCCAGCTCCCGGTAGGAGAGCGTGTCGCCCTCGAAGACCACCGCGATCCGGTCCGGGGTCAGCCGGGCCTGCTCCTCGACCAGGACGTGCAGCAGGTGCGGCCGGTGGTACGTGGTCGCGGTGTCGTTCCAGTGGTCGAGCAGCGCCAGTTCGGCGGGGGCCGGCAGCTCCGTCCGGCCGATGCCCGCACCGGGCTCCCCGGCCAGCGAGCGCAGCGCGGCCAGGTGGTAGCCGGCCCAGCGGTCGATCTCCTCGGTGCCGAACTGCGCCGCGTCGTACCGCAGTCCGAGGCCGATCCGCCCGGTCCGGGCGTCGCGCATGAACTCCACGCCGAACGGGAAGTTGGTCGGCACCACGCCGAATTCGTCGAGGATCTCCAGTTCCCCGGCGGTGCCCTCGTCGGGCGCGTGGAAGTGGGTGTAGTTGAAGAAGGTCTCGAACAGCGGCCCGCTGCCGGCGTCCTGCTGGACGGTGGCGAGCGGGAGGCGGCGGTGCGGCTGGAGCGCGAGATCGGTCGCGGCGACGTCGGCGACCAGCGAGGCCCAGGTGGTGCGGTCGGTGATCCGGGCCCGCACCGGCAGGGTGTTCAGGAACAGGCCGACCACCCGCTCCCCGTCCTCCTCGGCGATCCGGCCGTTGTAGACCGCGCCCGAGACCACGTCATCGGTGCCGCCGAGCAGCGCCAGCACCCGCAGGTGCGCGGCCAGCAGCGCGATCCGGACCGGGACGCCGAGGTCGGCGGCCGTCCGCAGCAGGTCCGCGGAGAGCTGCTCGGGCAGCTCGTACTCGGTCATCACCAGGTCCGGCACCCCGCCGGCGGGGGCCGTGCGCGGCAGCCGCAGCGCCGTCATCCCGTCCAACTGCTCACGCCAGAAAGCGCGTTGGGCGGGGTCGGCGACGGCTTCGCGCTCCAGGGCGACCAGTGAGCGGAACCGGGCGAGCGGCGGCGGGGGGAGCTCCCGGGTGCTCCGCCCGAGGGCCTGGAGGTAGAGCTCCAGGAGTTCGGTCAGCAGTTGCCGCCCGCTCCAGCCGTCCAGGATCGCGTGGTGCTCGACCACCCAGAGCTGGAAGGTGTCGGCCGAGCGGCGCTGCACGTGGAAGCGGATGAGCGGCGGGCGCTCCCAGTCGAAGGGGTGCTCGCGCTCCCACGCGTAGTGGCGGCGCAGCGCCTCCGGCTGCTCGTCGGCGGGCACCGCCCCGAGGTCCTCGAAGGTGACCGGCGGCTCGGTGACCTGGTGGTGCACCAGCTGGACCGGTTCGCTGAGGTCGCGCAGGGCGAAGGAGGTGCGCAGCAGCTCGTGCCGCTCCAGCAGGGCGGCGACGGCGGAGCGCCAGGCCGGCGGCGAGTACGGGCCGCGCAGGTGGTAGCCGGCGACGTCGTGGTAGGCGCGGTGCACGGCGTCCAGCTCGCTGTGGTACAGCATGCCGGCCTGGAGCGAGGTGAGCGGATAGGCGTCCGCCAGGCCGTCCGGCAGCTGTGCCCGGTCGGCGGCCGTCAGCAGGTCGAAGGGCTCCAGGGCCGCTTCGGCCTCGGGGGCGGTGCGGGTCACCAGCGGGGTCAGCTCGCGGATCGTCTGGGCGACCAGGAGGTCGCGCAGTTCGAACCGCAGGCCGTGCCGGCGGGCCCGGGAGAGGATCTGGATGCTGAGGATCGAGTCGCCGCCGACCTCGAAGTAGTTGTGGTCGATGCCGATGTCGCTGCGGCCGAGCGCCTGCTGCCAGACCTCGGCCAGGATCCGCTCGTCCTCGTCGCGCGGCGCCACGTACGGGGTGTCGTCCTCGTCGTCCCAGCCGTCGTCCCAGCCGTCGTCCCAGCTGTCGCCCCGACCGTCCGCCGAGGCGTGGCCCGCGGCATCCTCCGGGGCCCGGCCGGGGCCGTCCGCCCGGGCCGGGGCGCGCTCCGCCGCCGGGAGGTCGAACAGCTCGTCCAGCGGGCGGTCGGGCTGCTCGACCACCAGTCGCAGCAGCCGGGCGTAGTGCCCGGCGAAGCGCTGCGCCCACTCGGGTGTGAACCGGTCGGTGCGGTACTCGAGTTCGAAGCCCGGCCGGTCGTCGTGCTCGTTCACCTGGAGGGAGAGCTGGAACTTGGCGGTGTCGGAGTGGACCGGCACCGGGACGATCTCCAGCCCCTCGGCCGCGGGCGGCTCGGTCGTGGTGTCGTCCAGCATGAACAGGGCCTGGAAGACCGGGTCGTGGCCGGGGTCGCGGCGCGGGTTGACCAGCTGGACGACCGACTCGAAGGGGAGCTCGTGGTGGTCCTGGGCCTGTAACGCGGCGGTGCGCACCCGGGTCAGCAGTTCGCGGAAGCTCGGCCCGCCCGTTCCCGCCCCGGCCGTCCCGGGAACGGCCGGGCCGAGGTCGGTGCGGATCGCCACCATGTTGACGAAGAAGCCGACCGTCCGCTCGAACTCGATCCGGCTGCGGTTGGCCACCGGGCTGCCGACGATGACGTCCTCGACCCCGGTGTACCGGCTGAGCAGGACCTGGTACGCGGCGAGCAGTACGGTGAACAGCGTGCTGCGGGCCGTGGTGGCCAACGCGTGCAGGCCGTCCAGCAGTTCGGGTTCCAGCGGGAAGGTGAGCAGGCCGCCGCCGAGGCCCGGGGCCGGGGCGCCGGCCGGCCGGTCCCCGGGCAGTTCCAGGACCGGCAGCTCTCCGCCGAGGGTCCGGGACCAGAAGTCGAGGTGCTTCTCGGCGGCGGGGCTGCGCAGCCAGGCGCGCTGCCAGTCGGCGTAGTCGCCGTACTGGAACTCGGGTTCCGGCAGGTCGAGGTCCAGCCCGGCCGCGAACGCGCCGTAGTGGCGGAACAGTTCGTCGACCACGATGCCCAGGGACCATCCGTCGCACACGATGTGATGCATCGTCAGCACCAGCAGGGCGGTCCGCTCGTCGCGCCGCAGCAGGGCGGCACGGAACAGCGGGGGCGCTTCCAGGTCGAACGGCCGGTCGGTCTCCGACCGCAGCAGGGCGGCCAGTTCGCCCTCGGACGCGCAGTCGACGATCCGCCAGTCGGCGGGGCGGTCGGTGACCACCTGCCGGAGTCCGTCGTCGCCGAGGGTGAAGTGGGTCCGCAGCGCCTCGTGCCTCAGGGCCACCCGGCGCACCGCGCGCTCCAGGGCCGCCGGGTCGAGCCGGCCGGTCAGGGCGAAGACGACCGGGACGTGGTAGGCGGGGGAGTCGCCGATGACCTGCTGCACGAAGTACAGCTGCTCCTGCGCCTTGGCTGCCGGAAAGACGTCCGGCTCGAGCGTCTCCGGGCTGGGGCTTTCATTGCTGCTCAAAGCGCCGTGACCTTTCTTCATCCCATTTATCGGCCGCGAGGTGGGGGGCGGCGTCGATATGGTCTTCCGGTGCGCAGACGGCAGTCACTAAGTCGATCCAAGTCGATCTTAGCGTTGGCGATGCTCCTGTCAACAGCCGTTTTCCGGGTGTGCCACGGGAGTTGGAGCGGCGGGTGGGAATAGTTCAGGTCTGTCCCGGTTGGGGTGGGTATGGATATTGGCCCGGGCGGGGCCCGGTCCGGGCGTCCCTACTTCTCTTCCGACCATTGACAGCGGGGTGGGACGCGGAGAGGATCATTGGCATCGAAGCCCCTGCCCGGAACCGGACTTATGGCCGCCGCGAGGCGATGGGCCCCGCTGTCGCCGGATTGCCCGGCCGTTCGATCGGCCGATGAGGAACCCGGGCGGAAATACGTGTCGACGGGTGTGCGGGGGCAGGCCTTGATCGGAAAGAGGGACACGTGAGCGAGCAGAGCGACGAGGACCTCCGGTCCTACCAGGTCGTCGTCAACCACGAGGAGCAGTACTCGGTTTGGCCTGCGGACGGCACTCCGCCGGCCGGTTGGACCGCGCCCGGGTTCACCGGGACGAAGCAGGAATGCCTCGACCACATCGCCGAGGTCTGGACCGACATGCGTCCGCTCAGCCTGCGCCGGGCAATGGCCGGCGAGACCTCCTGAAATCCATGTCGGAGTCGTCGGCCGACGCGTCCTGAATCGCGCGGCCGAATTCGGCCGAATTCACCAGTAGCAGCGATGGTTTTCCGTACAGCGGGAGGGGCAGCACCGTGAGCAGGCCATGGGACGACCGTTTCGAGAAAGTCCTCCTGAAGGTCGTCCCCGGGATTTCCGGTGGCGTCGAACTGGTTCCGGATCTCGATCTCTCGGGAGCCGGTCTGACCTCCATCGGAATCGTCCAGCTGATGATGCAGCTGGAGCGTGAGTACGACGTCGAGTTCGCCTTCGAGTTGCTCAACTTCCAGATCTTCGCGACACCCGCGACGCTCTGGGCCGAGGTTTCCGAAACCCTCGCGCAGGCGGGCCACCCGGTTCGGAAGGACGGCTGATGTCGGCGACCGCGGCCGAGATCGTGGCCGGGATCCTGCCGGTCCTGCGTGAACAGGCCGCCGAGTCCGACCGGCTCGCGGCCTTCCCGGCCGCGTCGCTGGAGACCCTGCGCGAGCACCGGCTGCTCAGCCTGACCGTCCCGGAGGAGTACGGCGGCTCCGGCGCCTCCACCCGGCTGTGGACCGAGGTCGCGCAGGAACTGGCCGGCGCCTGCCTGTCCACCGCCCAGATCTGGGCGATGCACGTGTCGCACGTCGACGCGGTGGTCCGGTACGGCAGCGCGGAGCTCAAGGCCGACCTGCTCACCCGGATCGGCGCGGAGGAGCTCTTCGTCGCCTCCGTCACCAGCGAACAGGGCCGGGGTGCGAGCCTGTTCACCGCCCACAGCCCGCTGGTCCCCGACGGCGACCGGGTCGGCATCGACCGGATCGCCCCGGTGGTGACCGGCGGCGCGCACGCGGACGGCTACCTGATCAGCATGCGGGCCGGCGCGGAGGCCTCGGAGCACGAGGTCTCGCTGGTCTACGCCGACCGCGCCGACCTGGAACTGGTGACCACCGGCGAGTGGAACGCGCTCGGCATGCGGGCCACCGAGAGCGTCGGGATGGTCATCAAGGGCAGCGCCCCGGCCCGGAACGTCATCGGCGGCTCCGGCCGCTTCGCCGACGTGGCGCGGGAGAGCATGATCCCGGTCTCGCACCTCGCCTGGGCCGCCTGCTGGCTGGGTGCCGCCCGCGGTGCGCTGAGCGAACTGGTGCGCTTCCTCTGGAAGTCCGGCCGGGCCGACGGCGCCTCCGACCTCTTCCACGAGCGGCTCGCCCGGATCCGGGTGGACCTCGAACTCGCCAGCGCCTACCTCACCCGGGTCCGCGAGGAGGTCGACCTGGCCCGGGCCGAGGGCCGCTCGCTGGCCCACCCGCGGACCCAACTCCAGCTCAACGCCCTCAAGGTGGCCACCTCCGACCTGGCCTTCCGGGCGGTCGACAACATGGTGCAGCTGGGTGGACTGCGGCTGGGCTACCTCCAGGACGCCCCGATCCCGCTGGAGCGGCACTTCCGCGACCTCCGGTCGGCGAGCCTGACCCACGCCAACGACGGCCTGCGGGTGGGCATCGGAGCGCTGTCCCTGCTCGACCGCTCGGTGACCCTGATCTGATCGGCCGCCGATCCGCACCGCAACCCTGAGCGAATGGGAGTAGCACAAGTGTCGACGCCGCACGGGCTGATCGGGCACGAGAACACCGTCTCCGAGTTCTACGGGACGTTCCCCTACCCGTGGAAGCCGGTCCACCTCGACCGGATGAGCGACCCGGACTTCCACGCCGCCCTGATCCGCCAGGAGACCGGCCGGGCCGACCTCGGGCCGGTCCGCCGGATCTGGGTCGCCGGCTGCGGGACCAACCAGGCGCTGATCACGGCGCTCCAGTTCCCCGCGGCCGAGGTGCTCGGCACCGACGTCTCCGCGGAGTCGCTCGCCATCTGCCGGCAGAACGCCGAGCAGCTCGGGGTGACCAACCTGCGGCTGGTGCGGCAGGGCATCACCCAGGCCGGGTACGACCGGGAGTTCGACCTGGTCGTCTGCACCGGGGTGATCCACCACAACCCGGAGCCGCGGCGCTGCCTGGAGCGGCTGTCCGCGGCGGTGCGGGACGACGGCGTGCTCGAACTCATGGTCTACAACCGCTTCCACCGCCGGGAGGCCGAGTCCTTCCAGGCGGCCCTGCGGATCCTGGCCCCCGAGGCCGAGCACGGCCACCGCGAGCGGTACGCCCTGGCCCGGAGCCTGGCCGGCTCGCTCCAGGTCGAGAGCACCATGACGAAGCACCTGGAGGACACCCGGCGCAGCCCCGAACCCGCCTGGGCGGACCGCTGGATGAACCCCTGCGAGACCTCCTACGACGTCGACTCGCTGGCCGGGCTGGCCCGCGAGTGCGGCCTGCTGCTGGAGGCCCCGAAGGTCAACGGCTTCGACAAGATGCGCCGGCGGTTCCTCTGGACCATGGAGCTCACCGACCCCGAACTGCTGGCCCCGTACGAGCGGTTGGACGACCTGGCGCGCTGGCAGCTGGTCAACCTGCTGCACCTGGACAACTCGCCGATGCTCTGGTTCTACCTGCGCCCCGACCGCGCCGGCACGGGCACCAGGGTCTCGGACGCCGACCGCAACCGGATGTTCCTGGACGGCGTGCTCGACCGCCCGAAGGCCGTGCGCCACCGCCACGTCCTGGACCGGGACGGCGGCTACCACCCCGACCCGAACGCCTCCGAGGTGGCCTCCTGGATCGCCTGGCCCGAGGTCAAGGCGATCCAGGAGGCCGCGGACGGCCGCCGCACCGGCCGGGAGATCCTCACCGGGCTGGGGTACGACACCGGCTTCAACGCCGTCCAGCGCGCCCGGGTCATGCTCACCACCTCGGAGTTCCCGCACCTGACCGTCACACCGGCCGGCTGACCGGCCGCGCGGAGAGGAGAACCAGTCGTGGACCCCGTAGCGCCGGTGATCGCCGAAGTGAACGCCCTGCGCCGCCGGTTGCAGCCGGTCGCGGACCCGAGGGACCCGGTGTTCCTGGAGCGGCTGGCCAAGGAACTGGCGGGCAGCACCGAGCTGAGCCGCCAGCCGATCGTCCAGGCCTTCCTGGCCGACCTGCGGGAGAGCCCGGACGGCTCCCGGCTCCTTGCGACCAAGGCGCACATCAACGAGGAGCGCGACAACCACGTCTTCTCGTTCTTCGACGCCTCGTACTTCCCGAAGCTCTCGCTCGACTACCTGGCGTACCGGACCCTGCCGACCGACCCGCACCTGGCCGTCCGGTACGCCAGCAACACCCGGCCGGTCAACCTGCTCGCGAAGTCGGAGGGCTTCGAGTCCCGGGTGGTCGTCGCCCTGTTCCCGGAGAACCACCTCGACGGCCGGCAGGACCCGGACGACCTGATCTTCTACTTCATCGACAAGTTCGTCGAGCGCCACAACCGGATCACCCGGAAGATGATCGACGCCGTGATGGCACCGGGCAGCTTCCCGCGGATCCAGGGCGCCCCCGACGACGTCGTCGAGGCCGCCTCCTCCTGGTGGGTCCGGCTGCACGAGTACCACCACCGGCAGGGCGACCTGCCGATCCCGGAGTTCCTGGACGCCAAGAAGCTCAAGCCGCTGGCCGGGCTGGAGGAGCTCCGGGTGGACGTCTCGGCCATGCTGGTCTGCCTCGACGACGCGCAGCTGCCCGAGCAGCAGGCCCGCGCCGCCTACGAGTACATCCTGGCCGAGCGACTGCTGCGCTACGCGGTGGAGGGCATCCCGCGCCCCAACTACGACGCGGTCGCCTCCCAGCTGCTGTTCAGCTACCTGACGGAGCACCGGGGAATCCGGCTGCGCGACGGCCTGATCGAGCTGGCCCCTGAGCTGCCGGCGGTGCTGGCCGCCTTCCTGGGCGAGATCCGGGCGATCGAGCGGCGGATCCGCACCGAGCCGCTGGAGCGGGTCCGCGCCGGGCTGCTGGAGTTCACCAACCGCTACACCGACTACGACCCGCAGGCCAAGGACTACCGGCACATCCCGTTCTTCGCCGAGGTCAAGCAGCGCCTGGGGATCTGAGCGCCCGCACGGCCCCCGCACAGCCCGCACGCCCCGCACGACCCCCGCCCGGACGCGACACCGACGGACCGGCCCGCAGCTCCCGCCGCGGGCCGGTCCGGTCGTTTCCGGAGCCCGCCCGGTCACTCCGGCCGGGCGGTGTCGGTCAGCACGGTCCGACGGCGTCGCACCACCGCCGGCTCCGCCGCGCCCGCCCGCCCGGTCCGGTCCACCTCGGCGGCCAGTTCGGCGATCGTCGAGTGCTCGAAGAAGCGCACCAGCGGGACCGCGACCCCCAGCGAGGAGCGGATCCGGCTCAGGATCTGGGTGGCCATCAGGGAGTGCCCGCCGAGCCGGAAGAAGTCCGTGTGCACGCCGATCCGCTCGACCCCGAGGATGTCCTGCCAGATCCCGGCGAGCGTCTCCTCGACGGGCGTGCGCGGCGCCGTGTACTCCTCCTCGGGCTCCGGCGCGGCCGGCAGCGCACCGCGGTCGACCTTGCCGTTGGGCAGCAGCGGGAAGGCGTCCAGCACCACCACGGCCGAGGGCACCATGAAGTCGGGCAGGGTGCGGGCGGCGTGCTCGCGCAGCGCGGGGCCGTCCACCGCCGTTCCGGCCATCGGCACGGCGTACGCGACCAGCCGGTCGCCCGTCGCCGAGCCGCTCACCACGGCGACGGCGTGCGCCACCGCGGGGTGCGAGCCGACCGCCGACTCGACCTCGCCCAGCTCGATCCGCAGGCCGCGCAGCTTCACCTGGTCGTCGGCCCGGCCGACGAACATCAGCTCGCCGTCCGGCGTCCAGCGCACCACGTCCCCGGTCCGGTACATCCGCTCGCCCGGCGCCCCGAACGGGCAGGGCACGAAGCGGTCGGCGGTCAGGACGGGGCGGTGCAGGTAGCCGCGGGCCAGCCCGGTGCCGGCCAGGTAGGCCTGCCCGGGGACGCCCGGCGGCACCGGCCGCAGCGCCTCGTCCAGCACGTACACCTGGGCGTCCAGGTTCGGCCCGCCGAGCGTCGGCACGCCGTCGCCGGAGAGCGGGCCGGTGGTGGTGGAGATGACGGTGGACTCGGTGGCCCCGTAGATGTTGATCATCCGGCGCCCGGGCGACCAGCGGCCCACCAGGTCCCCGGGCAGCACCTCGCTGCCGCTGGCCAGGCCGACCAGCGCGGGCAGTTCGACCGGGGGCACGGTGGCCAGCCGGGTCGGGGCGAGGAAGGCGTGGGTGATCCGCCGCCCGCGCAGGAAGTCCGCCAGCTCCTCGCCGGCCAGCGGGCCCGGCGGGGCCACCACCAGGGCCGCCCCGACCGGGAAGGCCATCAGCAGCTCCAGCACCCAGGCGTCGAAGCTCGGCGTGGACACCTGGAGCACCCGGGAGCCGTGGTCGATCCGCAGCCGCTCGGCCATCTGGTCGCTCAGCGCGAGCAGACCGGTGTGCGGCATCACGGCGCCCTTGGGGACCCCCGTCGAGCCCGAGGTGTAGATCGCGTACGCGGGGCTGAGCGGGTCGAGCGGGGCCGTCCGGTCGGCGTCGGTGGGATCGCCGTCCGACTGCCGGGCCAGCAGCTCCGCGGTGGCGGCGTCGTCCAGCACCAGCCGGGCCGTCCCGGTCTCCGGCAGCCCGGAGTCCGCGGTGGTGACCACCAGGGCCGGACCGGCGTCCGCCAGCATGAACGCGATCCGCTCGGCCGGGTAGCCCGGGTCGACCGGGATGAACGCCGCCCCGGCCTTGGCCACCGCGAGCACCGCCACCACCAGCTCGACGCCGCGCGGCAGCGCCACGGCGACGAACTGCTCCGGGCCGATCCCGCGCCCGATCAGCAGCCGGGCCAGCCGGTTGGCCCGGGCGCCGAGCTCCCGGTACGTCAGCCGGGTGTCGCCGTACTCCAGCGCCGGTGCCTGCGGGGCCCGGGCGGCGGCGGCCTCGAAGAGCGCCGGCAGCGTCACCGCGGGGACCCGGGCGCCGGTGCTGTTCCAGTCCGTCAGGATCCGTCGGCGCTCGGCCGCCGGGAGCAGCTCCAGCTCGGACAGCGGCCGGGCCGGCCCGGCGACGGCGGACGCCAGCAGGGTGGTGAACCGCTCGGCCAGCGCGGCGACGGTCCGCCGGTCGAACAGCGCCGTGTTGTAGGTGACGTGCCCCAGCAGACCGGCCGGGCCGCCGTCCGCGCCCTGCTGCTCGACCAGCGAGAAGTCCAGGTCGAAGGGGGAGACCGGCAGTTCGAACAGCACCGGCTCCACCCGGAGCCCGGCCAGCTCCGGGCTGGCCTCGGGCCGGCCCGCGACCGACAGCAGGACCTGGAACAGCGGGTTGCGGCCCGGCTGGCGGGCCGGGTTCAGGGCGGACACCAGCAGGTCGAAGGGGACGTCCTGGTTCGCGTAGGCGGCCAGGTCGGTCTCCCGCACCCGCTCCAGCAGCGCCGCGAAGCTCGGGTCGCCCGAGGTGTCGGTGCGCAGCACGACGGTGTTGATGAAGCAGCCGACCAGCCGCTCCAGGGACTCCTCCGAGCGGCCCGCGACCGCCGTGCCCAGCGGGATGTCCACGCCCGCGCCCATCCGGGTCAACAGGGCGGCCAGCGCCGCCTGCACCACCATGTGGACGCTGGCCCCGGCGGAGCCGGCCAGCTCGCCGATCGCCCGGTGCAGCGCGGCCGGGACGGCCAGCGGGACGGTGTCGCCCCGGTAGTCGGCGGTCGCCTGGCGCACCCGGTCGGTCGGCAGCGGCAGTTCCTCGGGCAGCCCGGCCAGGCGCCCGGTCCAGTGCGCGAGCTGCCGGGCCAGCCCGCTGTCGGGGTCCGTCGCGCTGCCCAGCGCGTCGTGCTGCCACAGGGCGTGGTCCGGGTACTGCAGCGGCAGCGGCTCCCAGCGCGGCGCGGCCCCGGCCTTCCGGGCGGCGTAGGCCGTCGACAGGTCCTCGCACAGCGGCTGCCAGGAGAGGCCGTCGCAGGCGATGTGGTGGATCACGATCAGCAGCAGGTGGTCCTCGGCGCCGACCTCGAACAGGCAGGCCCGCACCGGCGGTTCGCCGCTCAGGTCGAAGGGCCGGGCCGCGGCCGTGCGCAGCGCCGCGTCGAGGCCCCCGGCCTCGACCGGGAGCACCGGCAGCGCGGGCTCGAACGGCGCCCGGACCAGCTGGCACGGCTCGCCGTCGCGGACCGGGAACACCGTGCGCAGGCTCTCGTGCCGGGCGAGTACGTCACCGAGCGCCGCGTGCAGCGCCGCCCGGTCCAGCGGACCGGTCAGCCGCAGCGCCAAGGGCATGTGGTAGTAGGAACTCTGGCCCTCGACCTGGTTGTTGAACCAGATGCCGCGCTGGGCGAGCGACAGCGGCAGCGTCGCCGGACGCGCCACCGGAGCCGGCCCGGACGGCTGGGGCGCCGGTTCCGCGCCCCGTTCGGCGACCAGCCGGTCGATCTCGGCGGCCAGCGCGCCCAGGGTGGGGGAGCGCAGCATCTGGCGGACCGACAGCTTGATGCCCCAGGCCCGGCGCACCCGGGCCACCACCTTGGTGGCCAGCAGCGAGTCGCCGCCGGTACGGAAGAAGTCCTGCTCCCGGCCGGGTGTCCCGGCGTCGAGCACCTGGCTCCAGATCGCGGCCAGCCGCCGCTCGGTGCCGGTCCGCGGCGCCTCCGTCGCGGGGGCCGGCGCCGACGCCGGGGCGGCGGCGGAGGGCTCGTCCCGGTACTCCAGGGTGCCGTCGCGCAGCCGCCGGGCGGTACGGCCGTCCGGCACGCCGGCCACCGTCACGGCGCCGAACACGCCGACCGGGCACGGCTGCCCGTACCGGTCGGTGAGCACCACCCCGTCCGCCGGCGTCCCACCGGCGCCGTCGCCGCCCAGGGCGAGGTCCCCGGTACGGGACCGCGGCCGCTCCAGGAACGCGGCCAGCAGCAGCTGGAAGTGACCGGCCAACTGCTCCACGGTCGCCCGGTCGAACAGGTCGGTGGCGTACTCGAAGCGGCAGTCGACCCGGTCCCGGTCGTACGTGACGACCAGCTCCAGGTCGAACTTGGCGGTGTCGTTGTCCAGGTCCACCAGCTCGACCCCGCAGTCCGCCAGCACCGGCGGCGCGGTGGCCTGGTTGACCGAGCACATGACCTGGAAGACCGGATTGGTGCCCGGGGCACGCTGGATCCCGAGCGCCTCCACGACCTGGTTGAACGGGACGTTCTGGTGGGACAGCGCCTCCACCGAGACGGTCCGGACCCGGTCCAGCAGCTCGGCCTGGGTGGGCCGGTCGGCGAGGTCGACCCGCAGGGCGACGGTGTTGGAGAAGAACCCGACCACCGGCTCCAGCTCGCGCCGGGCCCGGTTGGCCACCGGCACGCCGATCACCACGGTGTCCTCGCCGCCGTAGCGGTGCAGCAGTTGGGCCAGCACCGCGACCGCGCCGGTGAACAGCGAGGCCCGGTCGCCGCCGTCCCAGCGCCGCAGGACGGCCTGGAGGTCGGCCGGCACCGCGACCGGCACCGAGGCCCCGCGCATGCTCGGCTCGACCGGGCGCGGCCGGTCCGTCGGCAGGGCGGCCCCGGCGGGGACGTCCTTGAGCCGCTCGCGCCAGTAGCCGAGCTGCTGCTCGTACAGGTCCCGGACCTCGGGTTCGGCCTCCCAGCCGGTGTAGTCCGCGTACTGGAGCCCGGGCGGCGCCAGGTCGGGCTCCACACCCCGCACCCGGGCCGAGTAGAGCACGCCCAGCTCCTGGAACAGGATGCCCTCGGACCAGCCGTCGGTGACGATGTGGTGGAGGTTGACCAGGACGTGGCTGAGCTCGTCCCGCACCCGGATCAGCACCACCCGCAGCAGCGGCTCGCCGTCCAGCCGGAACGGCCGCCGGGCCTCCTCGGCGATCAGCTCCTCGGCCGCGCGCCCGCGCTCCGCCTCCGGCAGCCCCCGCAGGTCGTGGCGGTCGCGGGCCACCCGCACGGACGGCGCGATCTCCTGGAACAGCTCCTCGCCGGTGAAGCCGAAGGTGGTCCGCAGGGCCTCGTGCCGGGCCAGGAGCTCGTCGAAGGCCCACCACAGGGCGTCCTCCCGCAGCGGGCCGGAGATCCGCAGCGCGAACGGCACGTTGTAGGAGGTGCTGGACTCGTTCAGGTGGTCGATGAACCAGAGCCGCCGCTGCGCCGCGGAGGCCGGGATCCGGCCCTCCCGGGGCCGGCGGCGCAGCCCCTCGACGGGATCGGGCGCGGCGTCGCCGGAGAGGATCCGGCGCAGCAGGTCGCGCTTGAGTCCGGTCAGTCCCGCGCCGGTCGCTTCTGCGTCGGTCGGTCCCGTGCCGGATCGCTCGTCAGGCATGTCGGTCTCCCCCATGGTCGCGAAATGGTCGAGAAGTGGTCGGACCGCCGGCCCGGTGGGCCGGCGGTCGGGTGGGCCCGGAGTCAGGACAGCTGCCGCAGCAGCTCCCCGGCCTCGGCCTCGGTCATCTCCTCCAGCCGTCGCACCAGCAGCTGCTCGACCTCGGCGCTCAGTTCGCGCAGCGTCGGTTTGGTGAAGACCGACATCAGCGGCAGGTCGATGCCGGCCCGCTGGCGCACCCGGGAGACGAACCGGGTGGCGACCAGGGAGTTGCCGCCCAGGGCGAAGAAGCCGTCCAGCGCCCCGATCCGGGTCAGGCCGAGCAGGTCGCGCCAGATGTCGGCGACGAAGGCCTCGACCGGCCCCTCGCAGGGCTCGCCCGGGGCCCCGGCGTCGTCCAGCAGGCGCTCCGGGGGCGCCAGCGCGCCGCGGTCGACCTTGCCGTTGGTGTTCACCTCGAAGCGGTCCTGGACGGTGACGAAGGAGGGCACCATGTACTCCGGCAGCCGCTGTCCGACGTGGGCGCGCACCTCCTCGGCGGAGGGCCGCCGGTCGGGCCGCAGGGCGGTCACGTAGGCGACCAGACGGCGCAGCCCGTTCTCGCCCTCGTGGACCAGGACGACCGCCTCCTTCACCCCGGGGTGGGCCTCCAGTACCGCCTCGATCTCGCCCAGTTCCACCCGCATGCCGCGGATCTTGACCTGGTGGTCGGTGCGTCCGACGAACTCCAGCCGCCCGTCCGGCCGCAGCAGGCCCTTGTCGCCGGTGCGGTAGAGCCGGTCGCCGGTCAGCGAGGGGTGCGGGACGAAGGCGGCGGCCGTGCGGGCCGGGTCGCCCGCGTAGCCGCGGGCCAGGCCGACGCCGCCGATGTACAGGTCGCCGACGACGCCGATCGGGACCGGCCGGAGCGAGGCGTCCAGCACGTGCACGGTGTTGTTGTCGAACGGCCGGCCCAGGCTGACCGGTCCGGCGCCGGTGAGGTCCTCGGCCGTGCAGGTGTGGTGGGTGGAGTCGATGGAGACCTCGGTGGCGCCCCAGGTGTTGTGCAGTTCGCCGGGCATCAGCGCGCGGAAGCGCCGCACGGTGCCGGGGGACAGCGCCTCGCCGCTGGAGGTGGTGCCGCGCAGCGCCTCCAGCCCGGCGGCGCCGCGCTGCTCCACCACGTCCAGCACGGAGTTGAGCATGCTGGGGACGACCTGGAGGTACACCGAGCGGTGCCGGGCCAGGGCCTCGACGATGGCCTGCGGGTCGCGGTGCAGGTCGGGCGGCAGCACCGCCACCCGGCCGCCGACGGACAGCGGCCAGAAGATCTCCAGGGCGGAGTCGTCGAAGGTGAGGGTGGTCTTGTGCAGCACCGTCTCGCCCGGGTGCAGGGCGTGCCGGCGCTGCATCCAGGTCAGCCGGTTGACCCAGCCGCGGTGCCGGTTGGCCACGCCCTTGGGGGCGCCGGTGGAGCCGGAGGTGTAGTACACCGAGACCAGGTGCTCCGGATGGGCCGCGAGGTGGGCCGGGCGGGCCGCCTGCTCGGGGTGGTCGGGGCCGTCCGCCGGGTCCGGGTCCGGCAGCGGGCCGATCGGCTCGATGCCGTCGAACGGCTCCAGCGGCACCCCGCCGGTCAGCACCACCCGGGCGCGGGCGTCCCACAGGATCTGCTCCAGCCGGGCGCGGGGCGCCGCGAGGTCGAGCGGCAGATAGGCGCCGCCGGCCTTGAGGATGCCGAGCAGGGCCACCACCAGGGCCACCGAGCGCTCGACGAACACGCCGACGCACTGGTCCGGGCCGACCCCGCGCCCGCGCAGCCGCTCGGCCAGGGCCGAGGCGCGGCGGTCCAGTTCACGGTACGTCAGCTCGCCGTCCGCCGCGCTCACCGCGACGGCGTCCGGCGTGCGGGCGGCCTGCGCCTCGAACAACTCGTGCACGCAGCGCTCTTCCGGGAACTGCGCCCCGGTGCGGTTCCAGCGGGCGATCAGGGCGCGTTCGGCGGGTGAGCAGAGCTCGTACGCCTCCAGCGGCCGGTCGGGGTCGGCCAACAGCCCGTCCAGCAGCGTCCGGTAGTTCTCGGCGAGCCGGGCCACCGTGGTGCGGTCGAAGAGCGCGGTGGCGAACTCGAACCGGCCGTCCAGGCCGCCCTGCGGCGAGCGGTCCAGGTAGAGGCCGAGCTCGTAGCGGGCGGTCGCGGTGCGTACGTCGAGCGGGCGGACGTCCAGGCCGGCGAGGTGCGGGCGGTGCTGGGTGTGGTTGTACGCGAAGACCGTCTGCACCAGCGGGGCGTGGCTCAGTTCGCCCTGGAGGCCGAGCCGTTGGACGATGTGGTCGAACGGGGTCTCCTGGTGGGCGAAGGCGTCCAGGCAGGTCTCGCGCAGCGCGCCCAGGTACTCGGCGAAGGTCTGCCCGGGGGCGTGGTCGCTGCGGATCGGGAGGGTGTTGACGAAGAATCCGAGGGTCTGTTCCAGGCCATCGCCCGGCCGGTTCGCGACCGGGGTGCCGACCACGAGGGACTGCTGCCCCGAGTACCGGTGCAGCAGGAGGTTGAATGCCGCGAGCAGGACCATGTAGTGCGACGCGTTGTACCGCTTGGCGACTTCGGTGAGGCGTTGCGTGGACGAACCGGAGAGCTTGAAGCGGAAGTCGGCCCCGGTGAAGTCCTGGGTGGCCCCGCGCGGGCGGTCGGCGGGCAGCCGGAGCAGGCCGGGAACGCCGGTCAGCGCCGACTCCCAGTACGCCAGGTCGGCTTCGGCCGCCGCGCCGGCTAGGCGCTCGCGCTGCTGCACCGAATACCGTGAATAACTCACCGGGAGCGGCTCGGAAACGGGCGGGCGGCCGGATTTCACGTTCCGGTAGGAACGGCCGATCTCATCGATCAGAAGTCGGCCGGACTGGCCGTCCGTGATGAGGTGGTGGAGGTTGAGGTACAGGATGTGGTGGTTTTCGGACAGCTTCGCCAGCCGGATGTCGAAAAGCCCGGGGCGGCTCAGGTCGAAGGGTTTCGAGGCGGCTTCGGAAAGCCGGCGCAGGACCGCCCCGGCATCCGTTCCGAGGTCTTCCACCGGGAACTCGAAGGGCAGTTCGTCGGCTATCAGTTGGACCGGCCGGTCCCCCCGGACGGCGAATCCGGTCCGGAGCGGTTCGTGCCGTCCGACCAGCGCCCGGATCGCCTCCGTGAGCGCCGGGACGTCGAGTTCGCCGGTGATTCCGTAGGCGGCCGGCTCGTTGTACACCGGCACGTCCGGATGGAGCTGGTGCAGGAACCAGAGGCGTTCCTGCGGGTGGGCGAGCGGAATCTCCCGGAGGGTGGGGCGCTGTTCCTCGGCCGGCGTTCCGGTCCCGGTGTCCTGGTTCGTCATCCGGCGGTCCGACCTTTCCTTCCCGCGGATCGCCGGAATTCCGGTGGAGTTCGGCGATGCCGGGTCGTGATTGCGCGGTTCGGGGCATCTGGGCACTCCGGCGCAAGCTATTGACTGACGCCCGGGGAAGTCAAGGCCCCGGATCATTGATCCCCCCTGGGGCGGTTGGAGGGGTAACGGAGCGGTTGTGCCCGTTATGTCGCCGGGGCCGCGGGCGGCGAACCGCCCGCCGGCCGGGCGGAGCGGCGGAGTCCGGTCGGCCGTTCGTGGCATGAACACCCGGGACAATGGGCAGGTCGACTGCTAGGGTCGGGTGATTGTGGGCTTGCCGATGACATGTCAGGATCGTCGCGGTGACGGCGTTTCGTGACCGGGCCCTGGTGCACCCCCACCGGCGCCGCGGTCCGCACGGCGACCCGGCACCCCATTCCCTCTCCTGAAACCACCATCGCAGAGGAGATCCCTGTGTCCAGTGGCGGTACTCAGCCCGAGCCGATACGGCCGACGGCCCGAAGGGCCACCCCGCGCCGACTCCTGATGTGTCGTCCGCAGCACTTCGACGTGACGTACTCCATCAACCCGTGGATGCACCCCGAGAAGCCGGTGGACCGCGAGTCGGCGCTGCTCCAGTGGGAGCGGCTGCGCGAGGTGTACCTGTCGCTGGGCCACACCGTCGAGGTGATCGAGCCGGTACCCGGCCTGCCGGACATGGTCTTCGCCGCCAACGGCGCGACGGTGGTGGACGGCAAGGTCCTCGGGGCCCGGTTCCGGCACGTCGAACGGACCGCCGAGGGGCCGGCCTACCTGGCCTGGTTCGTCCAGCAGGGCTACCGCGAGGTGCTCTGGCCCGAGTTCGTCAACGAGGGCGAGGGCGACTACCTGCCGGTCGGGCGGCGGATCCTGGCCGGCACCGGCTTCCGCACCGACCAGCGCTCGCACTACGAGGCGCAGGAGTTCTTCGGGCTGCCGGTCACCTCGCTGACCCTGGTCAACCCCGAGCACTACCACCTGGACACCGCGCTCTCGGTGCTGTCCGACACCGAGGTGATGTACTTCCCGGCGGCCTTCACCCCCGGCAGCCGCTCCGTCCTGGAGACCCTCTTCCCGGACGCGATCCTCGCCGATGCCCAGGACGCCGCGGTGTTCGGCCTCAACGCCTTCTCGGACGGCCTCAACGTGGTGCTGCCGCAGGCGGCGGCCGGCCTGATCGAGCAGCTCCGGGAGCGCGGCTTCAACCCGGTCGGGGTGGACACCACCGAGCTTCTCAAGGCGGGCGGCGCCGCGAAGTGCTGCACCCTCGAACTGCGGCCCGAGCCCCGGGGCTGAGCCGCAGGGCCGGGCCGCAGGGCTGAGCCGGCGGGGCGCCCGTCGCCCGGTCGAGCGGTCGCCCAGCCGTGCAGTCGAGCAGTCGAGCAGTCGAGTCAACTCGCCGAACGACCCGGGCCGGACCGGGTCGTGGGAGGAATGAGGAGTCCGCGTTGCAGGCCGAGCAGAACAGAGCCGAGCCCGACAGAGCCGAGCCCGAGAGGGCCGATCACGACAGCACCGCCGCACCGGGCGGAACGGCGGAACGGCTGGCCGAACTCTCCGCCGGGCCCGCCGTCCCGGCGGCCGAGCCGGTGTACCGACGCTTCGCGCGCTGGGCCGAGCGGGACGGCGGGCGGCCCGCCCTGCTGACCGGCATCGGCGACCTCGACTACGCGGAACTGGACAGCTGGGCCGGAGAGTTGGCCGGTCGGCTGCACGCCGTCGGGGCCCGGCCGGAGCAGCGGGTCGCGATCTGCCTGCCGCGCTCGCCCGCCCTGGTCGCCGCGGTGCTCGCGGTGCTGCGGGCCGGTGCCGCCTTCGTGCCGCTGGACCCGGAGTGGCCGAAGGAGCGGATCCGGGCCGTCCTCGCGGACGCCGAGCCCTGCGGCGTCATCGGCGACGCCCGGACCGCCGGGCTCCTCGCCGGCCAGGCGGTCCCGGTGCTGGACGTGGACCACGGCGGCGGTCGCCCGCTGGAGCCGGTCGCGGTCCGACCGGACCACCTCGCCTACGTGCTCTACACCTCCGGCTCCACCGGCCGGCCGAAGGGCGTCCTGATCGAGCAGCAGGCGCTCGCCAACTACGTGGACCACGCCGCCCGCGCCTACCTGACCGGCGACCCCGCGGCCGAGGGCGCCGCGCTGCACACCCCGCTCACCTTCGACCTGACGCTGACCGGCCTGCTCGCCCCGCTGGTCACCGGTGCCGGCGTCCGGATCGTCCCGGACGGCCAGGGGGTCGACGAACTGGCCGAACTGCTGCGCCAGGGCGTCCGGTTCGACCTGGTCAAGCTCACCCCGGCGCACCTGCGGATGCTGGAGCACGCCCTCCCGCTCTCCTTCCACACCCCCGAGGTGGGCACCTTCGTGGTGGGCGGGGAGGCACTGCCGACCGAGCTGGTGCGCCCGTGGCTGGAGCGGATGCCGCAGCTGCGGGTGGTCAACGAGTACGGCCCGACCGAGGCCACGGTGGGCTCCTCGGCCGCCTTCGTGTCCGACCCGCTCCCCGCCGGACCGGCCGTGCCGATCGGCCGGCCGATCTCCAACGTCCGCCAGTACGTGCTGGATCCGGATCTGGGGATCGCCGGGGTCGGGGTCGCCGGGGAGATCCACATCGGGGGAGCGGGCGTGGCGCGCGGGTACGCGGGACTGCCCGGCCCGACCGCCGGGCACTTCGTCCCCGACCCGTACGGGCCGCCCGGCAGTCGGCTCTACCGGACCGGCGACGCGGGACGCTACCTCGCGGACGGCTCGGTGGAGTTCATCGGCCGGCTGGACGACGAGGCGAAGGTGAACGGCCACCGGGTCAGCCCGGGGGAGATCGAGGCGGTGCTCCAGCGGCACGAGCAGGTGGCGGCCGCGGCCGCCGTGGTCCGGGACGTCGGGGAGACCCGGCGGATCATCGCCTTCGTGACCGGCCGGCCCGGGGCGCAGCCGCAGGCGGAGGAGATCAGGGCCTGGACCCGCGAGGTGCTGCCCGGCTACCTGGTGCCCTCGGTCGTGGTGCCGGTGGAGGCCCTGCCGTTGACCGCCAACGGCAAGGTGGACCGCTCCCGCCTCCCGGACGCCCCCGTCGAGGGCTCCGGCCCGAGCGCCCCGCCGGTCACCCCGCTGCAGCGGGCGCTGGCCGGGATCTGGCAGGAGGTGCTCGGCCTGGACGAGGTCGGCATCGACGACCACTTCCTGGACGTCGGCGGCGACTCGGTCGCCACCCTGCTGGTGGCGGGCCGGGCGGCGAAGCTGGGCATCCGGCTGGAGAGCCGGATGCTGCTCGACCACCCGACGATCCGCTCGCTCGGCGCGGCCCTGGAGGACGGGCCGGAGTCCGCGCGGCCCGCGTCGGCGGTGAGCGCCCGATGACGCTCCCGTACCGGATCGAGCCGGACCGGGCGTCGACCCTGCTGGTCGACCACGCCCGGCGGCACCGCGCGCGGATCCGGGAACTCGTCCGCAGCCACGGGGCCGTGCTGCTGCGCGGCTTCGCGCTGCGGGGCGTCGAGGACTTCGAGGAGACCGTCCGCCGGCTGGCCGGCCCGCCGCTCCCGTACCAGGAGAAGTCGTCCCCGCGCAGCCGGATCCAGGGCGGGGTCTACACCTCGACCGAGCACCCGGCCCGGGAGGAGATCTTCTTCCACAACGAGAACTCGTACCAGGCCTCCTGGCCGATGACGCTGTTCTTCCACTGCGTCCAGCCGCCCGCCGACCGCGGCGCGACCCCGCTGGCCGACTGCCGGGAGATCCTCCGGCTGCTCGACCCGGAGGTGCTGGCCGACTTCACCCGGCGGCGCTGGATGCTGGTCCGCAACTTCGGCCCCGGCTTCGGCCTGCCCTGGCAGGACGTCTTCGGGACCACCGACCGGGGCGAGGTGGCGGCCTACTGCGCGGCCAACCGGATCGAGCCCGAGTGGCTCGACGACGGCACCCTGCGCACCCGGGTGGTCCGTGACGCCGTCCGGACCCACCCGGAGACCGGAGAGCCGGTCTGGTTCAACCACGCGGCCATGTTCCACCTCTCCACCCTCTCGCCCGGCCTCCGGGCCGGCCTCGAAGCCCTCTTCGCCGTCGAGGAGTTGCCCAACAACACCTACTACGGCGACGGCGGCCCGATCCCGGACGACGTGATGGCGCACGTGCGGGACTGCTACCGCAAGGCCTCGACGCGCTTCGACTACCGGGAGGGCGACGTCGTCATGCTCGACAACATGCTGACCGCCCACGCCCGCGAGCCCTTCACCCCGCCCCGCCGGGTCGCCGTCGCCATGGCCGAGCCGTTGAGCGGCTGAGCCGTCGAGTGGCTGAGCCGTCGAGTGGCTGAGCCGCCGGAGTGCCGGGCGGTCGGAGCGCCGGGCGCTCGGACGGCCCGGTCCGGCGGGCGTCAGCGCAGCAGGGGCAGGAAGAGGGTGTCGACGATCTCCTCCAGGGCGTCGTCGGGCGCGGGCGCGAACGTGGTGAGGATCTGGAGGCGCAGCAGGTCGAAGGGGAGCGACTTGAGCCGGGGGGTGAGCCTGGCCGGGTCGACCTCGCCGCGGGCGGCGGCCCTGTTCGTCCGCGGGCTCGCGCTGGGCGCCGCCATGATCGCCCCGGCCGGGGCCGCCTTCGTCGGTCTGGAGCGCGCCGAGATCCCCGACGCCAGCATCATCACCAGGGTCGCCCAGCAGATCGGCGGCTCGGTGGGCATCGCGCTGCTCACCGTGGTGCTCCAGCACGGCACCGGCGGCGACCGCACCCCGGTCGCCCTGGCCCGGGGCTTCGACCAGGCCTTCTGGTGGTCGGTGGCGCTCACCGCCGCCGCGGTGCCGCTCTGCCTGCTGCTGCCCGGCCGTCCCGAGGCCGAGGGCACCGCCCGGGCCGCTGCCGGGGACTGACGCGCCGCAGGCCGTCGGCCCCGCCCGCCGTTCGCCAGGGGGCGGGGCCGACGGCCTGCGGCGTGCGGGCTCACTGCTCGTGCAGTGCCCACCTGCTGCCGTCGACCCGCGCTGTGCCCGGCAGCGCGATCAGCTCGGGCTTGAACAGCGGTGGCGCGCCCATCGCGGGCTCCCAGGTCGCCAGCGACTCGTCCTGCGGGACCTCGATCCGCCGGTCGGCGGCCAGGTCGGCGACCACCTTGAGCAGCAGTCGCACCCCGAGCGGCGCCAGGTGGTCGCGCCACAGGCTCTGCACGGTCGAGCCCGGCGGCACGAACAGGTGCTGCTGGGCGGCGATCGGGCCGGCGTCGGTGCGCTCGGTCAGGTGGTAGACGCTCCCGCCGGTCACCTTGTCGCCGTCCCGGATCGTCCACCGGATCGCGTCCCGGCCTCGGTGCAGCGGCAGCAGGCTGGGGTGGTAGCCGATGGTGGCGACGGTGGCCCGGGCGCGGGTCTCCCGGCCGAGGAAGGCGTGCGAGTGCGCGGCGAGGATGACGTCCACCCCGTCCGGGACGTGCCGCGCCCGCAGTTCGGCCGAGTCCGTCCAGGGGATGTCCCTGGGGAACGCCCAGGACCGCACGCGGTCCCAGCACATCGCGTCGGCCTCGTCGGACTTCCCCTTGCGCAGCCGGGGCGCGGCCGCGCCGACGATCTTGTGCCCGCTGTCCAGCAGGGCCTCCGCGACCTGCACCGCGAACGCCCCCTGTCCCGATAGGTAGATGTTCATCCGTCCTCCTGCGCTCACTGGTCGGGTCTCGGTGTCGGCGGCAGCGCGTCAGTCGGCCCCTTCCGGTCCGGCTGCCAGCCCGGCGCGGTCCGGGTCGAAGCGCACCGGCAGGGTGGCGAACCCGGTCAGGAAGTTGGAGCGGATCGGCCGCGGCTCGGCGGTCTGCTCGAACCCGGTGGTGAAGTCCCGCAGCGCCCTGAGCAGTTCGGCGATCTCCACCTTGGCCAGGTAGGAGCCCACGCAGAAGTGCGGGCCGTACCCGAAGGCCAGGTGCTTGTTGGGGGTGCGGCCGAGGTCGAAGAGCCCGGGCCGGTCGAAGACCCGCTCGTCCCGGTTGCCGGAGGCGTGCCAGAGCGTGACGATCTCGCCGGGCCGCAGCCGTACGCCGTGCACCTCGGTCTCCCGGACGACGCTGCGCCCGAAGTGCAGGGTGGGCGAGGCCCAGCGCAGCACCTCGTCCACGGCCGTCCCGACCTCGACCTCGCCCCGCTTGAGCCGCTGCCACTGGTCGGGCCGGGCCGCCAGGGTGCGGACGCAGTCGATCATCGTCAGCCGGCTGGTCTCGTCGCCGCCGATGATCAGGCTGTAGCAGTTGAGCACCACGTCCTCGTCGGTCAGCGGCACGCCGTCGACGGAGCTGGCGATCAGCATGCTGATCACGTCCTCGCCGGGGTGTTCGCGGCGCTCCTCGACGACGTCCATGAAGTACATCAGGATCTCGTTGCGGGCCATCTCGGAGTCGACCTCGTCGACGTCCTCGTCGTCCGCCGACAGCGCCGTCCTGGTCAGGTCGAGCAGGAGGTCCTGGTCCCGCTCGGGCACGCCGAGCAGGCTGCAGATCGTGGTCATCGGGATCCGGGCGGCGATCCGCTCGGCGAAGTCGCAGCCGCCGGACTCGACCGCCTCGCGGATCCACCGCCGGGTGTTGGCCCGCACGGTGACGGCCACCTCGTCCAGCACCCGGGGGGAGAGCACCCGTTGCAGGATCTTGCGCAGCTCGTGGTGGCGGTGCCCGTCGGTGACGGCCAGCATCCGGCCGGCCCCGGCGTCGCCGCCCTCCAGCAGGGTGACCAGAACGTTGCCGCGCTCGGAGGTGAAGTGGGTGTCGTCCCGGTAGGTGGCCAGGATGTCCTCGTGCCGGGAGAGCACCCAGAACCCGCGCCGGCCGTCGACCGGGGGGTTCCAGTGCAGTGGCGAAGTGTCGCGCAGGGTGCGCCAGTACGCGTCGAGGTCGAGGTCGGGGTCGGCGAAGGTGGCCGGGTCGCCCAGGTCCACGGCGGCCGGGGCCGGGCTCGGGCCTGGTGTCGGGGCCGGGGCCGCTGTCGAGGCCGGGCCCGGGGTGCGCACGGTCACCAGTCCGTGCGCCAGAACCGGCGCGGCTGGAACGGGTAGGTGGGCAGCGGCACCCGGTGGCTGGCCTCGCCGCGGTGCAGTGCCGCGAAGTCCGCCGACCGGCCGCCCACCCAGGCGGCGGCCAGCTCGGCCAGTGCCCCGGCGTCCCGGCCGGACGGCACGATCCCGGCGTCGGTGCGGGCGAAGGCGTCGGAGTCGGACGCCGGGACGGCGGCGGCAGCCGTGGCGGTCGAGGTGACGACGCCGCCCGTGGGCTCACCGGCGAGCGCCGCGATCAGCTCCTCCCGGCTGCGCACCACGGCCGCCCACCGGCGGGGCAGCACCTTGCGGCCGAGGTTGAGGCTGTAGCAGACGTCGTCCAGCCGCAGCCCCGGGTCGGCCGCCAGCCGCTCCCGGAGCCGGCCGCGCTGGCGGGCCAGCGCCTCGTCGTCCAGGGCGGACAGGGTGGCCAGCCGGGGCCGGCCCGCCTCCTCGGGCTCGCGCCGGGCGGGGGCCGGCGGCTCCTCCAGCAGCAGGTGGGCGTTGTAGCCGCCGCCGCCGATCGAGGTGATGCCCGCCCGGCGGATGCCGGACTCCGGCTCCCAGTCCGCCCCTTCGAGCTGCGGCACGAACGGTGTGCCGGGCAGGTCGAGGTCCGGGTTGACCTCGGTCAGGTTGATCGTCGCCGGGAGCTGCTGGTGATAGAGCGCCAGCGCGGCCTTGACCGCCCCGAAGCCGCCGGAGACCACGCCGCCGTGGCCCACGTTGCCCTTCACCCCGCCGATCGAGGTGGTCGCGGTCTGCTTGCCGAAGGCCATGGTCGCCGCGTGCACCTCGAGCTCGTCGGTCATCGGCAGGCCGAGCCCGTTGGCCTCGTACATGCCCACCGTCTCGGGGGCGACGCCGCCGACCTCCATGGCGCTCGCGATGCAGGCGCTCAGCCGCTCGGGCTGGGCCAGGCCGTAGGCCATCGCGCTGACCCCGTTGTTGTTCACGGCCGTGCCCTTGACCACGGCGTAGACGTGGTCGCGGTCGGCGACGGCGTGCCCCAGCGGCTTGAGCAGCACGGTGACCACGCCGCTGGACAGCGCGGTGCCGGTGCCGTTGGCGTCGAAGGGGCGGCAGTGGCCGTCCCGGGAGAGGATCCGGTTCTCCTCCCACAGGTGGCCGCGCGGGTGCGGCAGCCGCACCATCGCCCCGCCCGCGACCGCCAGGTCGGTCTGGCCGAGCAGCAGCGACTGACAGGCCAGGTGCACCGCGTAGTGGAAGCCCGCGCAGACCGCGGCGACGGTGACGGCCTCACCGGTGAGCCCCAGGTAGTACAGGGCGTTGGAGGTCATGGTGTCCGGCGACCAGGCCAGGCTGGCCTCGATCGCCTCCGGGCCGACCGACACCCGGTCCGGCGGGGAGCTGTAGAGCGCGGCGGTCTGCGGGTTGTTGGCGCCGTACATCCCGATCTCGGCGTCCAACCGGTCCGGGTCGTAGCCGCCGTCCTCCAGCGACTCCCAGGCGCTCTCCAGGAACAGCCGGTTCTCCGGGGTCATCGCGGCGGCCATCCGGTCGCTGATGCCGAACACCGACGGGTCGAACCTGTCGTAGGTGTCCAGCACGCCGCAGGCGCGCACGTAGAACGGGCTGTGGATCAGGGTCTCGTCGACGTGGATGTCGTCCTTGGCCAGGAAGGAGATCGACTCCCGGCCGTGGACGAGGTTGTCCCAGAACTGCTCCTTGGTGCGGGCGCCGGGGGCCCGTAGCGACATGCCGATGACGGCCACGTCGCCCGGGTCGTAGTCCTGCTCGGGGCGGTCGGTCATGGAAGGCTCCTGCTCCGTTGCGGGTGGGGGCGGCTCGGTGGTCGGGGCTCAGTTCTCGGTCGCTCAGCCGTCGGTGCCGGGGCGGTCGGTGGCCGGGCGGCCGCGCAGGGCCGCGCGGCGGGCACCGGCCCGGCGGCGGGCCGACTGGACCACCTCGGGGGTGGCGCCCTCCTCCTCGTCGAGCCAGCGGGCGAGCGAGGCGATGTCGCGGAAGCTGAACAGGTCGGGCACCCGGACCCGCCGGTCGAAGCGACGGGTCATCAGCCGGGCCAGCCGGATCAGCAGCAGCGAGTCGCCGCCGAGGTCGTAGAAGGCGGCCTGGACGTCGATGCCGGACGGTTCGAGGTCGAGCAGCTGCCCCCAGATCTCGGACAGGGCGATCTCGGTGGGCGTGCCCGGCGCGGTCGTCGGCCCGCCGGTGCCGGCGGCCGGCGGCTCGGGGAGCGCGGTGCGGTCCAGCTTGCCGCCCGGCCCGAGCGGCAGGGCGGGCAGCACCACCAGGGTGGCGGGCACCAGGTAGTCGGGCAGCTCGGCGGCCAGCCGGGCGGTGACGGCGCCCTGGAGCGCCGGGTCCAGCCGGGGTCCGTCCGGGGCGGGGCCGTCGTCGCCCGCGGGCACCACGTAGCCGACCAGCCGGTTGCCGCGGACGGCGGCGGCCGCCTCCCGGACCTCGGGGCAGCCGGTCAGCCGGGCCTCGACCTCCTCCAGCTCGATCCGGTAGCCGCGCAGCTTGACCTGGTGGTCGGTGCGGCCGTGGAAGCGCAGCTCGCCGCCCTCGGTGAACTCGACCAGGTCGCCGGTGCGGTACATCCGCCCGCCCGGGTGGAACGGGTCGGGCAGGAAGCGCTCGGCGGTGGTCTCCGGCCGGTTGACGTAGCCGTGCGCGACCCCGGCGCCGCCGAGGTACAGCTCGCCGGGGGTGCCGGCCGGGACCGGCCGCCGCTGCTCGTCCAGCACGTACACCAGGGCGCCTTCGGTCGGCGGGCCGATCGTCGGCTCCTCGGCCGACTCCTCGGGGACGAGGCCGAAGGAGCAGAACACGGTGCCCTCGGTGGGGCCGTAGGCGTTGAACACCCGGGTGGCGGCGGTCTCCCGGTACGTCCGGTCGACCAGCTTGCGGCGCAGCGCCTCGCCGCCGAACACCACGGTGCGCAGGTTGGGCGGCAGCGCCCCGGCGTCGAGCAGGCCGTTCATCACCGACGGCACGGCGTTGAGGTGGGTGATCCGGTCGGCGTACCGGCTCTCCGGCAGGTGCACGGCGCTCTCGACCAGCACCACGGCGCCGCCCCGGCACAGTGCGTTGAAGATCTCCATCACGGACATGTCGAAGCAGACCGAGCTGGCCGCCGCGACCCCGCTCAGGTCGCAGCCCTCCAGGACGCGGTCCATCGCGGCGAGCATCGCCACCGCGCCGCCGTGCCGCACCGCCACGCCCTTGGGCCGGCCGGTGGAGCCCGAGGTGTAGATGACGTACGCGGTGTCCCCGGGCACGACCGGGACGGGCTTCGCGCCCGGCTCGGTGCTCACCGCGGCGCCGTCCAGCACCAGGACGGTCGGGCCGGGCGGGCAACTCGCCCGGGAGGCGGGGGTGGTGAGCAGCAGCCGGGTGCCGCTGTCCTGCACCATGAGGCCCAGCCGGTCGGCGGGGTAGTTCGGGTCCAGCGGCAGGTAGCAGGCGCCGCTGCGCAGCGCGGCCAGGATGCCGACCAGCAGCTCGGGGGTGCGTTCCACGCAGATCCCGACCGGGACGCCCGGGCCGGCCCCGGCGGCGGTCAGCCGTTCGGCCAACTCGGCCGAGCGGCGGTCGAGTTCGCCGTAGCTGAGGACGCCGGCCTCGGCGTAGACGGCGGTCGCGTCGGGGTTCTTGGCGGCCAGTTCGACGAAGGCGGAGTGCAGGGTTTCGGTCACCGGTCCGTCTCCTCGGGCAGGCCGGCCGGGGCGACCGCGCCGAGGGCGAGGTCGGGCCGGGCGATCGAGTCGAAGAGCACGGTGCGGTACAGCGCGAGCAGTGCGGTCACGGTGTGCCTTTCCAGGTAGCTCGGTTTGAACTGGACGTGGCCGGCCACCTCGCCGTCGATGTCGGCCATCGAGATCTCCAGGTCGAACTTGGCGAGGTGCCGGCGGACCTGGAGCGGTTCGAGCGGCAGCGCGCCGTCCGGGGTGAGGGTGGAGCCGACGCCGTGGAAGAGCTTGACGGAGCGGGGGAAGGCGTCCGAGGACAGCCAGTTGACCACCACGTCGAACCACGGGGAGCGGCCCTCGGCGCGCGGCGGCCGGAGCCGGGAGGCCAGCAGGTCGAGGGGGTAGTTCATGTGCTCCAGCAGGCCGAGCGAGAAGTCGTGCACCTCGCGCAGCAGGTCGCGGAAGCTGCGGTCGGCGGCCGGGTTGGCCCGCACCAGCACGGTGTTGAGGTAGTAGCCGACGGCGGACTCCCAGCCGGGCTCGGCCCGTTGGGCGATCGCGGTGGCCAGCACCGCGTCCTCGGTGCCGACCGCGCGGTTGAGCGTGGCGAAGAACCCGGCCAGCACCACGGTGCTGATCGACACTCCCTCGCGCAGCGCGAACTCCCGTAGCAGCCGGCTCTCCTCGGCGCTCCAGCGGAACGCCAGGTCGCGGCCCTCGTAGGTGACGCCCGGCGGCCGCTCCCGGTCGGACAGGTCGAGGTGGGCGGGCGGGTCGGCGAGCTTCGCCGACCACCAGTCCAGCGCCGCCCCGGCGGCCGGCCCGGCCAGCCACTGCCGCTCCCACTCGACGAACTCGGTGTACGGGGCGGCCGGTGCGTCGGCCGCCGGGTCGGCGCCCTCGTAGAAGGCCTGGAGTTCGCGGATCATCACGTCGGCGGAGGCCGCGTCCGAGGCGATGTGGTGGACCAGCACCAGCAGGTAGTGGTCGGCCGGGCCCCGGCTCAGCAGGACGACCCGCACCAGCGGCCCGTTGTCCAGGTCGAGCGGCCGGTGCCCCTGCCGGGCCAGCTCCTCGCGGGCCTGCTCGTGGTCCAGCGCGGAGCCGTCCAGCACCAGGAACTCGTACACCGGTTCGTCCAGCACGACCTGGTACGGCCGCCCGCCCGCCTCGACGAAGAGGGTGCGCAGCGCCGGGTGGCGGGTCAGCACGGCCCGGACGGCGCGCTCCAGGGCCTTCTCGTCGACCGCGCGGCGGACCCGGGCGGTCACCATGAAGTTGTAGGGGACGGCGTCCGGCGAGACCATCTGCATGAACCAGAGCGAGGCCTGACCGTGCGAGGCGGGGGCCAGGGTGAGGCCGAGGCCGTCGGCGCGCAGCTGCTCCAGGGCCGGCGCGTCGGTGGCGTCCAGCAGGCCGCGGGCGTCGAGTTCGTCCAGCAGTTCCTCGGCGTCCAGGTCGGAGAGCTCGTCGAGGAAGGCGTGGTCCGGGCCGGCGTGCGGCCGGGGAGCGGGTGGCGGCGCCGTGGCGGGAGTCGGAGCGGGCGCGGGCGCACCGCCGTCGGTGAGCTCGACGAAGTGGCCGACCACCTCGGAGATCGGGCGGCCGTCCAGGAACACCACCGGCGACACCCGGTGCCCGAACAGCGCCTGCATCCGGTTGACCAGCCGGATCCCCACCATCGAGTCGAGGCCGAAGTCGCGCAGACAGGCACCGGTGTCGAAGCCGTTCACCGGCACGCCCAGCGCGTCGGCGAGTTCGGCGAGGACGGTCTCCGCCACCGGCCGGGCCGCGGGCTCGGGTGTGGCCCGTACCGCGGCCGCGGCCGCGGGCGCGGTGGCGGTGGAGGTGGAGGTGGCGGCCGGCGGAGCAGCCGGGGCGGACGCGCGGGCGGGCTGCGGCTCGGTGTCGATCCAGTAGCGCTCCTTCTGCCACTGCACCAACGGGGTCTCCACCGGCTCGACGTCGTCGTCGAACAGCGGGTCGAAGGTCAGCGGCAGGCCCCGGACGTACAGCGAGGCGGCCGCGCCCAGCAGGCAGCGCAGGTCGCTCTCCTCGCGCCGCAGCGAGTTGACCGCGTGCACCCGCGCCCCGCGGGTGAGGGCGATCTCCTCGACCGCGCCGCGCAGCGTCTCGTGCGGGCCGATCTCGACGAAGGTGGCGACGCCCCGGTCGACCAGCGCCCCGATGGTCTCGGCGAAGCGGACCTGGTTGCGCAGGTTGTGCACCCAGTAGTCCACGTCGGTGGGCGGGTTGACCGCCCCGGCCAACGCGGTGGAGTGGAAGTCGATGACGGGCGGCAGCGCGCTGATGCCCTCGATGCCCTCGCGCAGCGGCTGGAGCAGCGGATCCATCCCCGGACTGTGCACCGGCCGTTCGACCCGGATCCGGCGGACCGACACCCCCTCCCGCCGCAGGTCGGCCTCCAGGGCGTCGACGGCCTCGGGCGAGCCGGAGACCGCCGCGCTGGTGGGGCTGTTGACCACCGCGACGGCCGCGTGCGCGGCGTACGGGGCGAGCCGGGGCAGCAGCTCCGCCTCCGGCAGGTCGACCGAGATCATCGCGCCCTCGGCCGCCTTGCGTTCCAGCAGGTGCGAGCGGGTGACCACGACCCGGGCGGCGTCCTCCAACGACAGCGCCCCGGCCACGCAGGCGGCCGCGACCTCGCCCAGGCTGTGCCCGACCACGGCGGCCGGCTCGACGCCGAGCCCGAGCCAGACCTTCGCCAGCGACACCTGGAGGGCGAACAGCACCGGCTGCTGGACGTCCATCTCCTCGTACCGGGCCCGCTCGGCCGGGGCGGCCAGCTGCTCCAGCACCGAGCAGCCGCCGGCCGCGCGCACGGCGGCGTCGCAGGCGGTCATCGAGGCGCGGAACCCGGCGTGGGAGCGCAGCAGTTCACGGCCCATGCCGACCCACTGGGTGCCGCCGCCGGAGAACACCAGTGCCACCCGGCGGTCGACGTTCCCGGAGACGGTTCCGGTGACCACCTCGGGGTGCGGCCGGCCGGACGCGACCCGGGCGAGGCCGTCCAGGACGTCCTGCCGGCTGCGGGCGAACAGCGCGATCCGGTGGTTGTGGTGGGTGCGCCGGGCCGCGAGGGTGTACGCGAGGTCGGCGACCCGCAGGCCCGGGTCGCGTTCGACGTGGTTGGACAGTTCGCGGCAGGTGTCGGCCAGCGCGCCCGCCGTCCGGGCCGTGACGGGCACCAGGTGCAGCCGGCCCTCCGGCGCGGGGTCGGCCTGGCCGGGGGCGGTGTGCCGGCCCCGGTCACCGGCCAGGAACGGGTGCGCCGGGACGGGCAGTCCGGCGGCGTACAGCGCGCCGAGCGAGCCGAGCAGGGTGACGGCCTCGTCCTCGCCGCGCCGCAGTGAGGGCAGGGTGGCGGCGGGGAGCAGCTCCGACACCGACTTGAGCAGCAGCGGGTGCGGGCTGAGCTCGATCACCGCGTCGACGTCGTGCTCGCGCAGTCCGGTCAGGGCGTCGACCACCCGGATCTCCCGGCGCAGGTTCTCCGCCCAGTAGTCCGGGCCGAGTTCGGCGCCGTCGACGGCCTCGCCGGTGACGGTGGAGATCATCGGGATCCGGGTGCTCCGGGGGCGGATGCCGTCGAGTTCCACCTTCAACGGGGCGAGTACGTGGTCGACCAGCGGGGAGTGCGGGGCGTGGCCCATCCGCACCCGGTGGTTGGTGACGCCCGCGTCGGTGAGCCGCCGGACCAGGCCGTCGATCTCCTGCGGGGTGCCGGTGACCAGGGTGGAGCGCAGGCCGTTGCGGCCGGACAGGGTGAGCCCGCCGGTCAGGTACGGCTCGACCTCCTCCGGGGCGGTCATCACCACGATGCCCTCGCCCCGCCCGACGGCCAACTGCTGGAGCAGCCGCCCGTGGTGGGCGGCCAGCCGGGAGGCGTCGTCGAAGTCGAGCGCGCCCGCCACGTGGGCGGCCGCGAACTCGCCGACGCTCTGCCCGACCACGACGTCCGGCTCCACACCCAGCGCGCGCCAGGTCTCGGCCAGCGCGACCTGGAGGGAGAACAGCAGCGGCTGGAACACGTCCATGTCGTCGAGGCGGCCGTCCGGGGAGAGCAGCTGCTCGACCACCGAGAAGCCCAGCAGCTCCCGCATCCGCCGGTCGGAGCGCATCATCGAGCGGCGGAACACCGGCATACCGGCCAGCAGCCGGCGGCCCATGCCGACCCACTGGGAGCCGTTGCCGGAGAACAGGAACGCCACCCGCGGGCGGCGCCCGGCCGCCTCGCCCGCACTCAGCCCGCGGGCCGGCGCACCGGCGCCGAAGGCGTCCAGCTGGGTGCGGAGTTCGGCCAGGTCACAGGCGGCGGCCGCGAGCCGGAACGCCCCCTCGCCGGGTGCGCGGCGGCACAGTTCGCGCAGGTCGGTGGCGTCGCGCAGGGCCCGGGCCCGTTCGGCCAGCGCCTCCCGGGAGTCGGCGGCCAGCAGCAGCAGGGAGCCCTCGGGGCGCGGCAGTTCCTCCACGGCGACGTGGCAGATCGCGCCGCCGAAGCCGAAGGAGCTGACCCCGCCCCGGCGCGCGTCGGAGTGCCGCGGCCAGGGCGTCAGCCGGTCCTGGACGGTCAGCCGGTACTCGTCGAAGAGGATCTGCGGGTTCGGCGTGCTGTAGTGCAGGCTCGGCGGCAGCACGCCGTTGCGCATCGACAGCGCCAGCTTGACCAGCCCGACGATGCCCGCGGCCGCCTCCAGGTGGCCGACGTTGGACTTGACGGAGCCCAGTCGCAGCGGCTCGCGGCGGTCGCCGCCCAGGACCGCGCCGATCGCATTGGCCTCGATCGGGTCGCCGAGCGGCGTCGCCGAGCCGTGGCACTCGATGTAGTCCACCAGGTGCGGATCGATACCGGCCCGCCGGTACGCGGTGCGCAGCATCTTCTCCTGCGCCTGCGGGTTCGGCGCCGTCATCCCGTTGCTCAGGCCGTCGTTGTTGGAGGAGCTGCCCTTGATCAGGCAGTACACCGGCAGGTCGCGCTCCAGGGCCACGCTGAGCGGGGCGAGCACGACGACACCGGCGCCCTCGCCGCGGACGTAGCCGTCGGCCCGGGCGTCGAAGGACTTGCACCGGCCGTCCGGGGCGAGCGCGCCCATCGCCGCCATCGCGGTGTAGTAGTCGGAGACGAAGCTCAGGTTGACGCCGCCGGCCAGCACCAGGTCGCTCTCGCCGAGCTGGATCGACTGGCAGCCGACGTGCACCGAGACCAGGGAGCCCGCGCAGGCGGCGTCGATGGCCATGCTCGGGCCCTGCAACCCCAGGACGTAGGAGACCCGGTTGGCGATGATGCCGTCGTGCATGCCGGTCGCCGTGTGCGGGGTGATCTGGGCGTCGGGCCCCCGGTAGTGCGCCAGGGCGGCGTAGTCGCCCCAACAGGAGGCCATGAACACCCCGGTGTCGCTGCCGAGCAGGGTGTGCGGGGCGATGCCCGCGTCCTCCAGCGCCTCCCAGCACAGCTCCAGGACCAGCCGCTGCTGCGGGTCCATCTGGACGGCCTCGCGCGGCGAGATGCCGAAGAACAGCGGGTCGAAGCGGTCGATGCCGTCGACGAACCCGCCCCAGCGGACCGCGTCGTTCATCAGCGCGCGGCGCGCGGCCGGCACCGGTCCGACGGCGTCACCGCCCTCCACCAGCAGCCGCCAGAACGCGGACGGGTCCGGACCGCCGGGGAAGCGGCAGCCGATGCCGACGACCGCGACCGGCTCGTGCGTGCGGGTGCCGCGCTCGGCGCCCCGGGCGGGCCGCGCCTCGCGCGGACCCTCGACCAGGGCCCGGGCCAGCTCGCCGACGGTCGGGTACTGCCAGAGCCAGGTGGCGGGGACGGCCCGCCCGAGGAACTCGGACAGCTCGGCGGCGAGCGCCACCGACCGCGCCGAGTCCAGCCCGTACCGGTGCAGCGGGGCCTGGGGGTCCAGGGTGTTCGCGGACACGTCCAACAGTTCGGATACGCGGGAGAGCAGGAAGTCCGTGACGGCGGACAGGTCCGGCACCGTGCGTTCGTGGGGCATGGCGACTCCCTGGGCAGGGCGGAAGGAAGGGGTGGGGGAAGGGGTGGGTGGGTCGGAACTGCCCGGTCGGCCGGTGGGAGGGCGCGGACGGGCGACCGTCCGTCCGTCTGTCCGGCCGGACGGCTCGCGACAGCCTGATTCAGCCGCGTGCGGAGGTGCGGATCAGCGGCTCGAACCGCTCGGATCGGCTCGGGTGATCACGCAACAGCGGCCCACTGTGAAGTTCTCGCCGACGCGTGCGGCGCCCGCCGACCGGTCCGCCGGCGCTTTCGTCGCCGGGGGTTCCGCGGCGCTGGTGTCCCGGTCCGCCCTGGATGCGGAGGTCGATCGGAAGGTCGATCGGGTCTTGCGCAACGAGTGTGCGATCTGTGCGAATCGATGAGCTGCGGATCACCGGGTGTTTACCGACCAGCGGGTATGAGAGTGCCACTTGGCGATTGGTGAGACAAGCGTCGTCTGCGAGCCGGTCCGGGCAGTGGCGGGATCCGATCGCCAAAGTGTCCGATTCGACCTGCCCGATCGACTGTCCCCGGTCGAACGACCGATGGCGGATGAACCGCTCTACGGTGGGGTTTCGTTCGCGCGCGATACAGCCAACAAGCCTTTAAAGCAAGGGAGTTGGGCGGCCTCCCCGTTGCCGTGCGGATCGCGCGGGGTGGACAGCGGACGATCGGCCCGGGCAAGCTGACCCCCATGCCAGTTGCGAGTCCTGAGACAGCGTCAGCCAGTGTCGACCGCTCCTTAGCCCCTCGGCGCCAGGTGCTTGCACCGCCCGGTGCAGTGCGCCGCGCCGCCCACACCGACCGCGCCGGGCATGTCGGCCCCGTCGGCGGCCGGGCATGACCGACGTCGCGGTGCAGCCGCTGGCCCGACCGGGACTGGCCCTCGGAGTGCTGGCCGGGGCGCTCGCCCTGGACGTGAGCGGCCTCGGGGTGCTCAACGCCGCCCTGCCCTCCGTCGGCACCCGCTTCGACCTCGCCGACACCACCCTCCAGTGGGTGATGACCGCCTACGCCGTCACCTTCGCCGGCTTCCTGCTGGTCGGCGGCCGACTGGCCGATGTGCTCGGCCGGCGGCGGGTGTTCGAGGTCGGCGTCGCCGTGTTCACCGCCTCCGCGCTGGCCGGGGCGGTGGCGCCGAACATCGGGGTGCTGCTGGGGGCGCGCGCCGTCCAGGGCGTCGGCGCCGCGCTGTCGGGACCGGCCGCGCTGGCCCTGCTCTCCGAGGCGTTCCCGGCCGGTCCGGCCCGCAACCGGGCGTTCAGTGTCTACGCGGCGGTCGGCGCCGCGAGTTTCAGCGGCGGGGTGATGCTCGGCGGCGTGCTGACCCAGTTCCTCGGCTGGCGTTCGGTGCTGTGGTTCTCGGTGCTGCTGGGGACCGGCGTGCTGGCCGTGACCAGGATCGGCCTGCCCGACGGCCCGGGGCACAGCGGCCGGCTGGACCTGCCCGGCGCGGTCGCCGGCACCCTCGGCCTCACCCTGCTGGTGGTCGGGGTGAGCAGCTCCGGCGCCACGGCCTGGACGGTGCTGGCCGTCGCCGCGCTCTGCCTGGTGCTGTTCGTGGTCCGGGAACACCGCACCGCCGACCCCGTCCTCCCGCTCGGCCTGTTCCGGCTCGGCTCCGTCCGGGCGGCCGGCCTGGCGGCGTTCCTCCAGTACACGGGCTCGGTCGGGATGCTGTTCTTCGCGCCGCTGTACCTCCAGGGGATGCTGGACTACTCCCCGTTCGAGTCCGGCCTGGCACTGGTGCCGATGTCCGCCGCGGTGTTCCTCACCGCCAACTTCGCCACCGGCCGGCTGCTGGCCCGCTTCGCCCCGCGCACCCTGATGTCCGTCGGCCTGGTCCTGATCGGCGTCGGCGCCGGGCTCTGGCTGGGCACCCCGCACGACGGCTCCTACCTGGTGCACGTGCTGCCCGGCCTGGTGCTCAGCGGCATCGGCCAGGGGCTGAACTTCCCCTCGATGACCACCGCCGGGCTGGCCGGCGTCCCGGCCGAACGGCAGGGCGTCGCCGGGGCGGTCAACGTGGTGACCCAGCAGATCGGGGCGAGCGTCGGGGTGGCGCTGATGGTCCTGGTCGCCGGGACCAGCGCGGACCAGCTCGACGGCTACCACCTCGCCTACGTCACCGCCGCCGCGGCCTGCCTGCTCGGCGCCGCGGTCATCGCCGCGGGGCGCCGCACCTGACGGACCCCGCGCCCACCGGGCCCGGCCCTTCCCGAGCCCGAGCCTGGGTCCGAGCCTGGGCCTGGGCCTGGGCCTGGACCGGGTGCCGGTGTCCGGCGACGGTTGACGGCTCCGGTCCGGTGGAGCATGCTGCTGACGAAGCCAAGCAAGCGCTTAGTCACTCGCGAAAGGCGCCACCCCGTGCCGTCCCTGCTGCTCTCCCGCCGCGACCTCGACTTCCTGCTGTACGAGTGGCTGGACGTCCCCGCGCTCACGGCGCGGCCCCGGTACGCCGACCACTCGCGGGACACCTTCGACGCCGCCCTGGACCTCAGCGAGCAGGTCGCCACCCGGCACTTCGCGCCGCACAACAAGCGGAACGACGCCGAGGAACCGCGCTTCGACGGCGAGCGGGTGCACATCATCCCGGAGGTCCGGGAGGCGCTGGCCGTCTTCGCGGACACCGGCCTGCTCGGCAGCGCCATGGACCAGGAGGTCGGCGGCGCCCAACTGCCCTCCGTGGTGGCCAGCGCCTGCTTCGCCTGGTTCCAGGCCGCCAACCCGGGGACCTCGGGCTACCCGTTCCTCACCGTGGGCAACGCCAACCTGCTGCTGGCGCACGGCAGCCGGGACCAGATCGACACCTACGTCCGGCCCATGGTCGAGGGGCGGTTCTTCGGCACCATGTGCCTGTCGGAGCCGCAGGCCGGCTCCTCGCTCGCCGACCTGCGCACCCGGGCGGAGCCGCGCGCGGACGGCAGCTACCGGCTGTTCGGCAACAAGATGTGGATCTCCGGCGGCGACCACGAGCTGTCCGAGAACATCGTCCACCTGGTGCTGGCCAGGATCCCCGGCGGGCCGCCCGGGGTGAAGGGCCTCTCGCTGTTCATCGTGCCCAAGGTGCTGGTCGGCGCCGACGGCGCGCTCGGCGAGCGCAACGACGTCGTCCTGGCCGGGCTGAACCACAAGATGGGCTTCCGGGGCACGACCAACACCCTGCTCAACTTCGGCGAGGGCGCGCACCGGCCGGGCGGCGAGCCCGGCGCCGTCGGACACCTGGTCGGCGCGCCGCACCGCGGCCTCGCGTACATGTTCCACATGATGAACGAAGCCCGGATCGGCGTCGGCCTCGGCGCCACCGCCCTCGGCTACACCGGCTACCTGCACGCCCTGGACTACGCCCGCACCCGCCCCCAGGGCCGTCCGGTCGGCGCCAAGGACCCGGACGCGCCCCAGGTGCCGATCATCGCCCACGCCGACGTGCGCCGGATGCTGCTGGCCCAGAAGTCCTACGCGGAGGGCGCGTTGGCCCTGGTGCTGTACTGCGGCCGGCTGCTCGACGAGGAGCGCACCGGCGCCTCCCCCGAGGACCGCGCCCGTGCCCACCTGCTGCTGGACGTCCTCACCCCGATCGCCAAGAGCTGGCCCTCCCAGTGGTGCCTGGAGGCCAACAGCCTCGCCATCCAGGTGCACGGCGGCTACGGCTACACCCGCGAGTACGACGTCGAGCAGTTCTACCGGGACAACCGGCTCAACCCCATCCACGAGGGCACCCACGGGATCCACGGCCTCGACCTGCTCGGCCGCAAGGTCGTCATGGACGGCGGCGCGGGCCTGCGCCTGCTCGCCGAGACGGTCTCGGCGACCACCGCCCGCGCCGTGAACGCCGGGGGCGAGGCGGCCGAGTACGCGGGGCAGCTCGACGAAGCCGTCCGGCGCATCGTCGCGGTCACCCGGCGGCTGTGGGCGACCGGGGAGCCGGAGACGGCGCTCGCCAATGCCACCGTCTACCTGGAGGCGGTCGGCCACACCGTCGTGGCCTGGCTGTGGCTGGAGCAGCTGCTCGCCGCCGACGGGGGCGGCGAGCCCGTGCACGAGGGGAAGCGGCACGCCTGCCGGTACTTCTTCCGACATGAACTGCCCAGGACGGAGGCCCAGTTCCGGCTGCTGGAGAGTCTGGACCGGACTGCCGTCGAGATCCCGGACGACGCGTTCTGAGGGTGGTCCGGCGCCCCGGGAGGCGGCCTGCTGACCGCTGCTGATGGCTGATGCCGCTGACCGGTGCCGCTGACCGGTGCTGCTCACCGGAGAGGCGGTGCGGGGCGGTGGCGGCTCAGCCCACGGGGGTCGGCAGGGCGTCGGCGAACCGGCCGACCACCTCGTCCAGGGCGGTGGCGGCGGCGGGGGAGAGTTCGGTGCTGCCGTCCGGCGCGGTCAGGATGTCGCGGTCGAGGACGAACCAGCCCTGGGTGACGTGCGCGGCCCCCATGCTGGTGAGCACCGGCCGCAGGGCGTAGTCCACCGCCAGGACGTGGGCCGGCGAGCCGCCGGTGGCCAGCGGCAGCACGGTCCGGCCGGCGAGGGCGTACTGCGGCAGCAGGTCCAGCAGGCACTTGAGCAGGCCCGAGTAGGCGGCCTTGTAGACGGGCGTGCCCACCACGACGCCGTCGGACTGCCGCAGCAGCTCGGCGACCTCGACGACGGCGGGGTGGGAGACGTCCGCGCCGGTGAGCACCTCCGCCGGCAGGCGGCGCACCTCCAGCGGGGTGACGTGGTGGCCGCGGGCTTCGAGGCGCTGGGCGGCCGCCCCGAGCAGGCGGGTGGTGCGGGAGACGGGGGACGGGCTGCCGGAGAGGGTCAGGATGCGGGCCATGGGAACCTCGATCGGGTGGTGCGGTGGGCGGGTGGGTCGCCGTACGGTGCGCGGGTGGGCCGTCGCGAGGCGGCGTGCGGGTGGGGCGTCGTACGGCCTGCGGGCCGGTGTCAGACGGTGGCGATCCGGTGGATCTCGGCGAGGGTGCGGGCGTCCAGCAGGTCGGGCAGCGACAGCCGGCGGCCGCTGAGGCGTTCCAGGGCGGTGAGCAGGCTCAGCAGGTGGAGCGAGTCCCAGCCGGGGAGGTCGTCGAAGTCGACCTCGGCGTCCTCGGGGCCGAGCGGCAGGCCCAGTTCGGTGGCGGCCACGGTGATCAGTTCGGCGAGGCCGTCGGGGGCGGTCATGCGGGGTGTCCTTCCAGGAGGCCGGCCAGCTCGGCGTCGAGCCGCAGGTGGCCGGGCGGGGGCAGTTCGGTGTCGAGGTCGTGGCGGAAGGCGAGTCCGCCGTCCGCCGCCGGCGAGCCGTCGGCGGGGACGAAGCCGTACCGGGGGAGCAGGTCCTTGACCGTGCCGTTGCGGGGGCCGGGCCGGAAGTGGCCGGTGACCGCGCGCAGGCCGGTGTCGGCGGCCAGGCCGAGGACGGCGGACAGCACCGCCTGCTCGATGCCGCGGGAGAACACCCGGCAGCTCAGCAGGAAGTTGTCGATCCGCAGCGCCTCGCCCTCCCGGGCCAGGAAGACCGCGCCGACCAGGCCGTTGTCGCCGAAGCGGTCGGCGGAGCGCACGGTGAGCACCCCGGAGCCCTCGGCGGCCGCGAAGGCGGCCACCTCGGCGGGCTGGAGGCGGCGGGTGGTCAGGTTGAACTGGTTGGTCCGCAGGGTGAGTTGGGAGATCCGGGGGAGTTCCTCGGCGGCCAGCGGGCGCAGTCGGACCTCGACGCCCAGCTCGTTCAGGTAGTCGGTGAGCGAGTCGAAGCCCTGGAGGAAGTCGCTGCGGGCGACCTCGCCCCGGTAGAGCTCGGCGCGCCGGCGGTCCTCGCCGGTCAGCCGGCGGACGTCGAACCAGCCGTCGGACAGCAGCCGTTCGACGTGCAGCGCCGGTTCCTCGTCCACCGCCACCACCGCGACCTCCGGCAACTCCCTTCCGACCAGGCCGCGTTCGTAGGGCGAGTCGTCGACGAAGACGAAGCCGGAGGTGCCCAGGTTGAGCGCCTCGGCGAGGTCCGTGATCCCGGCCGGCTTGGGGCGCCAGTCGGCCGTCACCCGGACGAAGTCCGCCTCGCGCAGCGTCATCTCGGGGTGCTCCCGCAGGACCGTCAGGACCGGCTCGCGGTCGTTCTTGCTGACAGCGGCGAGCAGCACGCCCTGGGAGCCGAGCTGTTTGACCACCCGCTGGAACCCGCGGAACGCCTCGCCGCGCGGCGTCCCGCCCGCCTCGACGCCCTCCGGGCCGTCGTCGCCGAGGATGCCGCCCCACACCGTCTGGTCCAGGTCCAGGACGAGCACCTTGCGGGTCAGCCCGGCCAGGTGGCGGGCCAGGTGCCCGGCCTCGCGGGCGTAGGCGGCGAGCAGCGGCTCGGAGAGGTGGGCCTTCGCGTAGACGTCGAGCCGGGCGTCGGTGACCGGGACGCCCTCGGCGAGCAGCGGGTCGAGGTCGAGGACCACCACCGAGGGGTTCTCCTCGCCCAGCCGCAGCAGCCGGGCGTTGGCCTCCCGCCAGAGCGCGCCGAGCCGGGCCCGGGACTGGTGGTCGACCAGCTGGTGGGTCCAACGCCTCGGCAGTGGAACGGTGTTGAGGACCAGGACGCCGCGGGCCGAGGCCGCGAAGCGGGCCGCCAGTGCGGTGATCAGCTCGACCTTGCCGTCCAGCACCCGGGCCGCGTCCTCCGGCCGCCAGGGCAGCGGGACCTCGTCGAAGACCACGGCCGGGTCGAGCAGGCAGAGCGTCAGGTCCGGATCGGCGGCGTAGAGCGCGCTGTCGGGGTCGGACAGCTCGAACACCCAGCTGTCGAAGTCGCCCCGGTACGGGCGCAACAGCAGTCCGTGCCGGGCGAGTTCGCCGGTCAGCGGAGCGATCAGCGGGCCGACGGTGCCGTGCCCGAGGACGGCGACGGTGAGCGCGGGGGTGCCCGGGTGGGCGGCCAGCACCTCCGTCGGGTCCAGCCCGGCCAGGATCCGGCCCGCGTGCGCCGTCCGGGCCGGGTCGGCCTCCGCGAGCAGGGCGCGGACGCCGGGGTACTCGGCGGCGAGGCGGCCCTGACGGCGGAGCGCGAGCAGGGCGTGGGCCGGGTCGGCGGTCGTTTCCATCGGGGCTCTCCGATCGGTCTGCTCCGGGGCGTGGGGCCGGGGAGCGGTGCCGGGCCATCGTGGCCGGGCGGACTGAACCGGGCCTGAATCCCGGCCGGGCGAGGGCGGTTCAGGGCCGGTTCAGGGCCGTTTTCGCGGCACCCCGGAGAGTGGGTGGCTCCCTCGACCCCGAGACCCCGGGAGGTACCGGGTTGGACGTCCTGCATCCCCGGTCGGCGCGCCGGCACCGGGCTGCCGCCTGGGCCCTGCGCCGGATCCTGCTGCCGATGAGGTGGTTCGCCGTCGGCTGGGCGCCGCTGCCGGGCTGCGACGGCTCGGAGTGGGCCGGCCCGCCGCCGCGGCCCCGTTCTTCTTCGTCGTCGTCGCCGTCGTCGCCGTTGTTTCCGTCGTCGCCGGTCGGCCCGCCGGCCGGGCACCCCGAGCGGCTGCTGGTCGGGGTGCCGCCCACGCCCGTCGAGCGGGAGCTGTGGGCGGGCCTGACCCGGCCGGGCTGAGCGGGCGACGTTCAGGGGTGGTTCAGCCGCCCCGCCGAGCATGACCGCCGGGGCCGGCCGGTGCCGGCGCACCCCGGCAGCCATGGCGCTGCCGCCGCGACACCCGGCCGGCGCCCCCGCCCGGCCCCGGGCCGCCGCCCCGCCAGCACTCCGTCACCACGCCACACCGGCCCGACGCCCGACGCCTGACGCCCGACGCCCGACGCCCGACGCCTGACGCCCTGACGCCCCGCACCGCCTCGACGAGGAGCACACACCCCGCGATGACCGCCAAGCCCGAGACCCCTGCCGCCGTTGCCGCCCGCACCGCCGTCCCCGCCGTCCCCGCGGTCCCCGCCGTCGAGGTGCCGCCCGGCGCCGTCGCTGTGGTCGGCCTGGCCTGCCGGCTCCCCGGTGCGCCCGACCCGGCGGCGTTCTGGGAGCTGCTGCGCGAGGGCCGGGACGCCGTCGGCGAGCCCCCCGTCGACCGCTGGCCGGCGGACACCCCCGGTGTGCCGCGCGCGGGCGCCTTCCTGGAGCGGATCGACACCTTCGACGCCGCCTTCTTCGGGATCTCGCCGCGCGAGGCCACCACCATGGACCCGCAGCAGCGGCTGGTGCTGGAACTCGGCTGGGAGGTGCTGGAGGACGGCGGCCGGCTGCCCGCCCGGCTGCGCGACAGCCGTACCGGGGTGTTCGTCGGCGCCTTCCTGGACGACTACGCGGCACTGGTGCACCGGCAGGGCCCGGACGCGGTGGACCGGCACGTGCTGACCGGCCTCAACCGGGGCATGATCGCCAACCGGCTCTCCTACCAGCTGGGCCTGCGCGGTCCGAGCCTGACCGTGGACACCGCCCAGTCCTCCTCCCTGGCCGCCGTCCACCTGGCCGCCGAGAGCCTGCGCCGCGGCGAGTCCGACCTCGCGCTGGCCCTCGGGGTGAACCTGATCGCCGCGCCGGACAGCACGCTCGGCGCGGCCCGCTTCGGCGGCCTGTCCCCGCACGGGCGCAGCCGTCCGCTCGACGCGGCCGCCGACGGCTACGCGCGCGGCGAGGGCGGCGTCGCGGTGCTGCTCAGGCCGCTGGCCGCGGCACTGGCGGACGGCGACCCGGTGTACGGCGTGCTGCTGGGCAGCGCCATCGGCAACGACGGCGCCACCGACGGCCTGACCGTGCCCGGCGCCGACGGCCAGGCCGAGGTGCTGGCGGCCGCCTACCGCCGGGCCGGGGTGGACCCGGCCACCGTCCAGTACGTCGAGCTGCACGGCACCGGTACGGCCGTCGGCGACCCGGTGGAGGCCACCGCGCTCGGCCGGGTGCTGGGGGCCGGCCGGGCCGAGGACGCCCCGCTGCTGGTCGGTTCGGCCAAGAGCAACGTCGGCCACCTGGAAGGGGCGGCCGGCCTGGTCGGCCTGGTGAAGACGGTGCTCGCGCTGCACCACGGCGAGCTGCCGCCGACCCTGCACCACCGCACCCCCAACCCGGCCGTCGACCTGACGGCGCTGCGGCTGCGGGTCGCCACCGAGCGCACCCCCTGGCCCGGCGCCGCGACGGCGGCCCGGCTGGCCGGGGTCAGCTCCTTCGGCATGGGCGGTACGGACGTCCACGTCGTGCTGACCGGCGCCCCGCCGGTGCCCGCGCCCGCCCCCGCCCCGGCAGCCCTGCCCGCGCCCGTGCTGCTCTCCGGCCGCGGCCGCCCGGCGCTGCGCGGACAGGCCGCCGCCCTGCGCGCGCACCTGGCCGCGCACCCCGCGCTCGGCCCGGCCGAACTCGCCGGCCCGCTCGCCGTCGCCCGGACCGCCTTCGAGGACCGCGCCGTCCTGGTGGCCGGGGACCGGGCCGGGCTGCTCACCGCGCTCGACGCGCTGGCCGCCGGCCAGGAGGCCGCTGGGACGGTCACCGGCACGGCCGGCACCGTCGGCGGCACCGCCTTCCTGTTCCCCGGCCAGGGCAGCCAGCGCCCCGGCGCCGGCCGCGGACTGTACGAGCGCTTCCCGGCGTTCGCCGCCGCCCTGGACGAGGCCCTGGCCGCCCTCGACCCGCACCTGGACCGGCCGCTCGGCAGCCTGCTGTTCGCCGAACCCGGAAGCCCCGAGGGCGAGTTGCTGGACCGCACCGAGTACACCCAGCCCGCCCTGTTCGCGCTCGGCAGCGCGCTGCACGCCCTGCTGCGCTCCTGGGGCGTGACCCCGGACGCCGTGGCCGGGCACTCCATCGGCGAGATCGCCGCCGCCCACGCCGCCGGGGTGCTCACCCTGGCCGACGCCGCCGTCCTGATCACCGCCCGGGGCCGGCTGATGGCCGAACTGCCCGCGGGCGGGGCGATGGTGGCGGTGGAGGCCGCCGAGGAGGAGGTGCGGGGCCGGCTGGCCGGGCGGGAGGGCGAGGTGGGCATCGCGGCCGTCAACGGTCCGCGCGCCGTCGTGCTGTCCGGAGCCGAACCGGCCGTCCTCGCGGTGGCCGCCGAACTCGCCGCGCTCGGGCGGCGCACCCGCCGACTGCGGGTCGGCCACGCCTTCCACTCCCCGCTGATGGACCCGGCCCTGGAGCGCTTCCGCGCGGTCGCCGCCGGGTTGTCGTACGCGCCGCCCCGGTTGCCGTTGGTCTCCACCCTCACCGGGCGGCCGGTCGCGGCGGACACCCTGGCCGACCCCGAGCACTGGGTCCGGCACGCCCGTGCGGCCGTCCGCTTCGCCGACGGCGTGCGCGCCCTGCACGGCCTCGGCGTCCGCACCCACCTCGAACTCGGTCCGGACGCGGTGCTCACCGCCCTCGCCCGGGACACGGCGGCGGCCGACGGGCTGGGCGCCGAGGTCGCGGGGGCCGCGCTGCTGCGGCGGGGGCGGCCGGAGCCGGCGAGCGTGCTCGGCGCGGTCGGGCTGCTGCACGCCCGGGGCGGCGAGGTCGACTGGGCCCGGTACTTCGGGCCGGGCGCGGGCGCGCCGGCGGCGGCCCGGACGGTCGCGCTGCCGACGTACGCGTTCCAGCGGGAGCGGTACTGGCTGGCGGGGGCGGACGCCCTCCCGGGCGGACCGGCCCCGGCCGCCGAGCGCGAACCCGTACCCGCCGCCAAGCCCGAGCCCGTTCCGGCGGCGCCGGTGCGGCGGCCGGACGGCGCGCTGCTGGACCTCGTCCGCGCCCAGGCCGCCGTGGTGCTGGGCCACCCCACCCCGCACACCCTGGACGGCCGGCGGACCTTCAAGGACCTCGGCCTGGACTCGCTGGGCGCCGCCGAACTGGCCGACCGCCTGGCCGCCGCCACCGGGCTCGGCCTGTCCGCGTCCGTCGTCTACGACCACCCGACCCCGGAGGCCCTGGCCCGGCACCTGCGAGGTGACGACCGGGAGGCGTCGGTGGTGCGGGCGGTGGTGGTGGACGAGCCGGTGGCGATCGTGGGGATGGCGTGCCGGTATCCGGGTGGGGTGGGGTCACCTGAGGAGTTGTGGCGGTTGGTGGTGGAGGGTCGGGACGCGATCTCGCCGTTCCCCTCGGACCGGGGCTGGGACCTGGACGCGCTCTACCACCCCGACCCCGACCGCCCGGGCACCAGCTACGCCCGGCACGGCGGATTCCTGTCCGGTGCGGGCGGGTTCGACGCGGAGTTCTTCGGGATCTCGCCGCGTGAGGCGGCGGCGATGGATCCGCAGCAGCGGCTGGTCCTGGAGTCGTCCTGGGAGGCGCTGGAGTCGGCCGGGATCGACCCGGCCGCACTGCGCGGCAGCCGGACCGGCGTCTACGTCGGCGCGACCGCGATGGAGTACGGGCCACGGCTCTCCGAGGGCTCCGACGGCGCGGACGGCTTCGTGCTCACCGGCAGCACGACCAGCGTGATCTCCGGCCGGGTCGCCTACACCCTCGGGCTGGAGGGCCCGGCGGTGACGGTGGACACGGCCTGCTCCTCCTCCCTGGTCGCGCTGCACCAGGCCGTCGCCGCGCTGCGCACCGGGGACTGCGACCTGGCCCTGGCCGGCGGGGTGACGGTGATGTCGAGCCCCGGCATGTTCGTGGAGTTCAGTCGGCAGCGGGGGTTGTCGGTGGACGGTCGGTGCCGGTCGTTCGCGGCGGGTGCGGACGGGACGGGGTGGAGTGAGGGGGTGGGGGTGCTGGTGGTGGAGCGTCTGTCGGACGCGCTTCGTCGTGGGCACCGGGTGTTGGCGGTGGTGCGGGGTTCGGCGGTCAATCAGGACGGTGCGTCGAACGGTTTGACGGCGCCGAACGGGCCTTCGCAGGAGCGGGTGATTCGGGCGGCGTTGGCGGCGGCCGGGTTGGGTGCGGGTGAGGTGGATGTGGTGGAGGCGCACGGGACGGGGACGCGGTTGGGGGATCCGATCGAGGCGCAGGCGTTGCTGGCGACCTACGGTCGGGGGCGTTCTGTTGAACAGCCTTTGTGGTTGGGGTCGTTGAAGTCGAACATCGGGCATGCGCAGGCGGCTGCGGGTGTGGGTGGTGTGATCAAGATGGTGCGGGCCCTGGCGGAGGGGGTGTTGCCGGGGTCGTTGTACGCGGGGGAGCCGTCGCCGTTGGTGGATTGGGCTTCGGGTGGGGTGGAGTTGCTGGCCGAGGCGCGGGAGTGGCCGGAGGTGGGTCGGCCGCGTCGGGCGGGGGTGTCCTCGTTCGGGATCAGCGGCACGAACGCGCACGTGATCCTGGAGCAGGCGCCGGAGGTCGCGCTGCCGTCGGAGGACGTGGTGGAGCCCGAGGTGGTGGCCTGGCCGCTGTCCGCGCGCACCGACACGGCGCTGCGCGCCCAGGCCGCACGCCTGCTGGCCTACACCGAGCAGCACCCGGAGGTGGACCCGGGCGCGCTGGGCCGGGCCCTGGTCGCCACCCGGTCCGCCTTCGAGCGGCGGGCGGTGGTGCTGGGCTCGGAGCGCTCCGAACTGTTGGACGGCCTCAGGGCGTTGGCGTCCGGCCCGGATGCCGCCGGTTCCGCCGGGCCGGTCACCGGCTCCGCCCGCGACGGTGGTCGTACGGCGTTCGTGTTCACGGGCCAGGGTAGTCAGTGGTTGGGCATGGGGCGGGGGTTGTACGGGGCGTTCCCGGTGTTCGCGGCGGCGTTCGACGAGGTGTGCGCGGCGTTCGATCCGTTGGTGGGTCGGTCGTTGCGTGAGGTGGTGTTCGAGGGCGGGGAGCTGCTGGATCGTACGGAGTTCACTCAGCCGGCGTTGTTCGCGGTGGAGGTGGCGCTGTACCGGTTGGTGGTGTCGGCGGGTGTGACGGCGGACGTGGTGGCCGGGCATTCGATCGGTGGGGTGGTGGCGGCGTTCGTGGCGGGCGCGTTCTCGCTGGCGGATGCGGCGGTACTGGTGGCGGCCCGGGGTCGGTTGATGGGGTCGGCGCGCTCGGGTGGGGCGATGGTGGCGGTGGAGGCCGTCGAGGAGGAGGTGTTGGCCGAACTGGTGGGCCTGGAGGGGTCGGTGTCGTTGGCGGCGGTGAACGGGCCGCGTTCGGTGGTGCTCTCCGGGGACGAGGACGCGGTGCTGGAGCTGGCCGGGCTTTGGCGTGAACGCGGGCGCAGGGTCAAGCGATTGACGGTCAGTCATGCCTTCCACTCGCCGCACATGGACGGTGTGTTGGAGGAGTTCACGCGGGTGGCGGGCGGGGTGGAGTTCGCGGAGCCGTTGCTGCCGGTGGTCTCCGACCTGACCGGTGGCCTCGCCACGGCGGAGGAGCTCGCCGAACCGGGGTACTGGGCGCGGCACATCCGCTCGGCGGTGCGCTTCCACGACGTCGTGCGCACCCTGCACGACCAGGGTGTCACCCGCTACCTGGAGCTCGGCCCCGACGCCGTCCTCACCCCGCTCGTCCGGGAGGCACTGGACCAGGACGCCGACCCCGTCGTCCTCCCGCTCGCCCGCCGCGGCCGCCCGGAGGTCCGCGTCCTGGCGGACGCGCTCGCCCGGCTGCACACCGCCGGCGCCCCGGCCGAGGTGCTGCGGCCGCTGCTGCCCGGCCCGGCGGTCCCGCTGGACCTGCCCACCTACCCGTTCCAGCACACCCACTACTGGTCGGCGCCCCGCCCGGCCACCGATGCCGCCGCCCTCGGGCTGGCCGAGGCCGGCCACCCCCTGCTGGCCGCCGCCGTCGGAACCGCCGAGGACGGCGGGCTGCTGCTCACCGGCCGGATCTCGTCGGCCGGACAGTCCTGGCTCGCGGACCACGAGATCCTCGGCACCCCGCTGCTGCCCGGCACCGCCTTCCTGGAACTGGCGTTGGCCGCCGCCGCCCGGATCGGTGCCGACGGCGTCGAGGAGCTGACCCTGCACGCACCGCTGCCGCTGCCCGCCGGCGGCGCCGTCCAACTCCAGCTCGCGGTCGGCCCGTCGGACGGGAACGGGCGCCGGACCCTGGCCGTCCACGCCCGCCCCCAGCGCCCCGGCCAGGAGGACACCGAGGACTGGACCAGGCACGCCGAGGGCCTGCTCACCGAGGACCTACCGGTAGCCGGCCGGGCGGCCCCGCCGCAGCTCGCCGCCTGGCCCCCGGTCGGAGCCGAACCGCTGGACCCGGACGCCCTGTACGCCCGGCTGCTCGCCCGGGGGTACGCGTACGGCCCCGCCTTCCAGGGCGTGCGCGCGGCCTGGCGGCTCGGCCCGGAGCTGTTCGCCGAACTCGCGCTGGGGGAGGAACAGGCGCCCTCCGCCGAGGCGTTCGGCATCCATCCGGCCCTGCTGGACGCCGCCCTGCACCCGCTGGTGGACGCCGAGACCGCCGACCGGGACGCCGGGGGCGGCCTGCCACTGCCGTTCTCCTTCGGCGCCGTCCGGCTGCACGCCCAGGGAGCGGCCCTGCTGCGGGTCCGCTGGACACCGGGCGCCGCAGGAGCCGCCCTTGCGGCCTACGACGTCGAGGGCCGGCCCGTGCTCTCCGTCGGCTCGCTCGCCCTGCGCACCGCGACACCCGCCGACGCCGCCGACCGGGCCGCCGAGCGCGGGGCCCTGCACCGCCTCGCCTGGCGCCCGGTGCCGGTCGACACCCGGCCCACCCCCGGACGGACCCTGCTGCTCGGGCCCGCACCGCAGGGCCTGTCCGCGCTGCCCGCCCTCCCGGACCGGGCCGCGCTGCGCGCCGCGCTCGACGCGGGGCAGCCCGCCCCCGGGACCGTCCTCGCCGTCCTGCCGGAGGCCGGCGCCGACCGGCCCGCCGCGGCGCGCGAGCTCACCCGCGAGGCGCTGCGGCTCGCCCAGGAGTGGCTGGCCGACGAGCGGCTGGCGGACACCGTCCTCGCCGTCCTCACCCGGCATGCGGTCGCCGTCACACCCGACGGCCCCGCGCCCGACCCGGCCACGGCCGCCGTCTGGGGGCTGCTGCGCAGCGCCCAGAGCGAGCAGCCGGACCGCTTCCGGCTCGTCGATCTGGACGAGGACCCGGCCTCGGCTGCGGCGCTCCCGGCGGCCCTGGCCACCGGCCTGCCCCAACTCGCCCTGCGCGCGGGAACGGTGTTCCAGCCCGTACTCCAGCCCGTGCCGCCGACGGCCCCGGCCCGACCGGCCGACGGCCCCGCGCCGGACCGGACCGACGGCCCCGCGTCCGACCCGGCCGACGGCCCCGCGCCGGACCTGACCGGGGGCACCGTCCTGATCACCGGCGGCACCGGCGGCCTGGGCGGCCTGCTCGCCCGCCACCTGGTGGAGCGGCACGGCGTCCGACGGCTGCTGCTGGTCAGCCGCCGTGGCGCGGCGGCTCCCGGAGCGGCCGAGACCGCCGCCGAACTGACCGCCCGGGGCGCCGAGGTGGTCCTCGCCGCCGCCGACACCGGAGACCGGTCCGCGCTGGCCGCCCTCCTCGCCGACGTGCCGGCCGACCGCCCGCTGCGCGCGGTCCTCCACCTCGCCGGAATCGTGGACGACGCCACCCTCACCGGGCTCGACGCCGACCGGATCGCCCGGGTGCTGCGGCCCAAGGCGGACGCCGCCTGGCACCTGCACGAGCTCACCGCCGACCTCGACCTGTCCGCCTTCGTCCTGTTCTCCTCCGTCTCCGGCATCACCGGCACCGCCGGCCAGGGCGGTTACGCGGCCGCCAACAGCTTCCTGGACGCGCTCGCCCAGCACCGCCGGGCGCTCGGCCTGCCCGCCCTCTCGCTGGCCTGGTCGCTCTGGGCCGACCAGGACGGCATGGCCGGCGCCCTGGACGCCGAGGCCCTCCGCCGCTGGAGCCGCAGCGGTCTGCCGCCGCTGGAGACCACGGCCGGACTGGAGCTGTTCGACTCGGCGCTCGCCGGATCCGTCCCGCTCGCCGGATCCACCGGGCTCGCCGGATCCGACCCATTGCTGGTACCGGCCAGGATCGACCGGGCCGCGCTGCGCGCCCGCGCCGCCGAGGGGCCGCTGCCGGCCCCGCTGCGCGGCCTGGTCCGCACCCCGCTGCGCCGCAGTGCCGCCGCGCGCGTCGACGGAACAGCCGGCGGCACCGGCTGGGCCGAGCGCACCGCCGCCCTGCCCGAGGCCGAACGCGCGCGGACGGCCGAGGAGTTGGTGCGCGGCGCGGTGGCCGCCGTGCTCGGTCACAGCGACGCGGACACCGTCGACCCGGACCGCGCCTTCAAGAACCTCGGCCTGGACTCGCTGACCGCCGTGGAACTGCGCAACCGCCTCAACAGCGCGACCGGCCTGCGACTGCCCGCCACCGTCGTCTTCGACCAGCCGTCCCCGGCCGCGCTGGCCCGGCGCCTGCTCGCCGAGCTGGACGGCACCCGGGCGGTGGGCCGGGAGGCGTCGGTGGTGCGGGCGGTGGTGGTGGACGAGCCGGTGGCGATCGTGGGGATGGCGTGCCGGTATCCGGGTGGGGTGGGTTCGCCGGAGGAGTTGTGGCGGTTGGTGGTGGAGGGTCGGGACGCGATCTCGCCGTTCCCCTCGGACCGGGGCTGGGACCTCGACGCGCTCTACCACCCCGACCCCGACCATCACGGCACCTCCTACTCCCGCGAGGGCGGGTTCCTGCACCACGCCGCCGACTTCGACGCGGAGTTCTTCGGGATCTCGCCGCGTGAGGCGGCGGCGATGGATCCGCAGCAGCGGCTGCTGCTGGAGTCGTCCTGGGAGGCGCTGGAGTCGGCCGGGATCGACCCGGCCGCACTGCGCGGCAGCCGGACCGGCGTCTTCGCCGGGGTGATGTACAACGACTACGGCTCCCGGCTCCAGCGCGCCCCCGAGGGCTACGAGGGGTACCTGCTGACCGGCAACACCTCCAGCGTGATCTCCGGCCGGGTCGCCTACACCTTCGGGCTGGAAGGGCCGGCGGTGACGGTGGACACGGCGTGCTCCTCCTCCCTGGTCGCGCTCCACCTGGCCGCGCAGGCGCTGCGCAGCGGTGAGACGGACCTCGCGCTGGCCGGCGGCGTCACCGTGATGGCCCGGCCGGACACCTTCGTGGAGTTCAGTCGGCAGCGGGGGTTGTCGGTGGACGGTCGGTGCCGGTCGTTCGCGGCGGGTGCGGACGGGACGGGGTGGAGTGAGGGGGTGGGGGTGCTGGTGGTGGAGCGGTTGTCGGACGCGCTTCGTCGTGGGCATCGGGTGTTGGCGGTGGTGCGGGGTTCGGCGGTGAATCAGGACGGTGCGTCGAATGGTTTGACGGCGCCGAACGGGCCTTCGCAGGAGCGGGTGATTCGGGCGGCGTTGGCGGCGGCCGGGTTGGGTGCGGGTGAGGTGGATGTGGTGGAGGCGCACGGGACGGGGACGCGGTTGGGGGATCCGATCGAGGCGCAGGCGTTGCTGGCGACCTACGGTCGGGGGCGTTCTGTTGAACAGCCTTTGTGGTTGGGGTCGTTGAAGTCGAACATCGGGCATGCGCAGGCGGCTGCGGGTGTGGGTGGTGTGATCAAGATGGTGCGGGCTCTGGCGGAGGGGGTGTTGCCGGGGTCGTTGTACGCGGGGGAGCCGTCGCCGTTGGTGGATTGGGCTTCGGGTGGGGTGGAGTTGCTGGCCGAGGCGCGGGAGTGGCCGGAGGTGGGTCGGCCGCGTCGGGCGGGGGTGTCCTCGTTCGGGATCAGCGGCACGAACGCGCACGTGATCCTGGAGCAGGCGCCGGAGGTCGCGCTGCCGTCGGAGGACGTGGTGGAGCCGGAGGTGGTGGCCTGGCCGCTGTCCGCGCGCACCGACACGGCGCTGCGCGCCCAGGCCGCACGCCTGCTGACCTTCGCCCAGGACCGCCCGGAACTGCACCCGGCCCGCCTCGGCCTCGCGCTCGCCCGGACGCGTGGTGCACTGGAGCGCCGGGCCGTCCTGCTCGGCGCGGACCGCGCCGAACTCCTCGACGCACTGACGAAGTTCGCCTCGGGCGAGGAGAGTGCGGCCGTGCTGCACGGCCGGGTCGCGCCCGGTGGTCGTACGGCGTTCGTGTTCACGGGGCAGGGTAGTCAGTGGTTGGGCATGGGGCGTGGGTTGTACGGGGCGTTCCCGGTGTTCGCGGCGGCGTTCGACGAGGTGTGCGCGGTGTTCGATCCGTTGGTGGGTCGGTCGTTGCGTGAGGTGGTGTTCGAGGGCGGGGAGCTGCTGGATCGTACGGAGTTCACTCAGCCGGCGTTGTTCGCGGTGGAGGTGGCGCTGTACCGGTTGGTGGTGTCGGCGGGTGTGACGGCGGACGTGGTGGCCGGGCATTCGATCGGTGGGGTGGTGGCGGCGTTCGTGGCGGGCGCGTTCTCGCTGGCGGATGCGGCGGTGCTGGTGGCGGCCCGGGGTCGGTTGATGGGGTCGGCGCGCTCGGGTGGGGCGATGGTGGCGGTGGAGGCCGTCGAGGAGGAGGTGTTGGCCGAACTGGTGGGCCTGGAAGGGGCGGTATCGTTGGCGGCGGTGAACGGGCCGCGTTCGGTGGTGCTCTCCGGGGACGAGGACGCGGTGCTGGAGCTGGCCGGGCGTTGGCGTGAACGCGGGCGCAGGGTCAAGCGGTTGACGGTCAGTCATGCGTTCCATTCGCCGCACATGGACGGTGTGCTGGAGGAGTTCACGCGGGTGGCGGGCGGGGTGGAGTTCGCGGAGCCGTTGCTGCCGGTGGTCTCCGACCTGACCGGTGGCCTCGCCACGGCGGAGGAGCTCGCCGAACCGGGGTACTGGGCGCGGCACATCCGTTCGGCGGTGCGCTTCCACGACGTCGTGCGCACCCTGCACGAGCAGGGTGTCACCCGCTACCTGGAGCTCGGCCCCGACGCCGTCCTCACCCCGCTGGTCGAGGCGGCGCTCGGCGCGGACGCGCCCGTGGCCGCTGCGGCCACCCTGCGCCGGGGCCGCCCCGAAGCGCAGGCCGTGGCGACCGCCCTGGCCCGGCTGGCCGTCACCGGGACCGCCGTCGACTGGCCGACCCTGACCGGAGTGACCGGCCGCATCGCCGACGCGCCGGAACTGCCCGGCTATCCGTTCGAGCACCGGCGCTACTGGCTCGACGCCGACGCCACCCCGGCGGACCCGCGTGAGGTGGGCCTCGACCAGGCCGACCACCCGTTGCTCGGCGCGGAACTGCAACTCCCCGACAGCGGCGGCCTGGTGCTGACCGGCCGGTTGTCCCCGGCCGCACTGCCCTGGCTCGCGGACCACGAGATCCTCGGCACTCCGCTGCTGCCCGGAGCCGCCCTGGTCGAGCTCGCGCTCCGGGCGGGGCAGCGCGTCGGCGCCCCGCACCTGGTCGAGCTGACCCTGGAGTCCCCGCTGCCGCTGCCCGCCGAGGGCGCCCTGCAACTCCAGCTCGCGGTCGGTCCGCCCGACCCGTCCGACCCGAACGGCCTGCGTACCCTGGCCGTGCACACCCGGCCGGCCGGGGACGGGGACGCCCCCTGGACCCGGCACGCCACCGGCGCCCTCGCCCCGAAAGCCCAGGATGCCGTCGAGGCTGTGGACTCCGCCGACTTCGCCGCAGTGCGGGTGTGGCCCCCGGTCGGTGCCGCGCCGCTGGAGACCGACGCGCTGTACCCGGAACTCGCAGCCGACGGCTACCGCTACGGCCCCGCCTTCCAGGGCCTGCGCTCCGCCTGGCGGGCCCCGGACGGCACGCTCTACGCGGAGGTCGAGCTGCCCGAGGGCCCGGCGGCCGAGGCCGGCGCGTACGGGCTGCACCCGGCGCTGCTGGACGCCGCCCTCCACCTGCTCGCCCGGTACGGCCGCGCCGCGGGCGCGGAGTCCGCACTGCTGCTGCCCTTCGCCTGGCACGGTGTCTCCCTGCACGCCACGGGCGCCACCGCGGCCCGGGTCGCGCTGCGGCCGACCGACGGCGGCTACCGGCTGGTCCTCGCCGACGCCCAGGGCGGTCCGCTGGCCGAGGTCGCCCGGCTCGACCTGCGCCCGGTCACCCGGGAGGCACTGGCCCGCAGTCTGCGGACCGTCGCCGACCGCTCGCTGTACGCGCTCTCCTGGGAGCCCGTGTCCGTGTCCGTGCCCGTGCCCGCGTCCGTGCCCGCGTCACCGTCCGTACCGTCCGCGCCGGCCACGGACCCCGCCGCCGCTGCGGTCGCCGTCCTCCTCCCGGCCGGGCAGCGGCCGGACCTCGACCTGCTGCCCGCCGGGACCCCGGTGGCCGTGCTCGCCGAACTCCCGGAGCCGGTGCCGTCGACCGTCCTGCTCCCGTACGCCACCCCGGCCGACGCCGGGGACCCGGCGGAGGCCGCCCAGGCCGCCGTCCGGCTCCTGCTGCCGGTGCTCCAGGAGTGGCTGGCCGAGCCGCGCACCGCCGGCTCCCGGCTGGTCCTGCTCACTCGGGGCGCCGTCACGACCGGCGCCGACGACCCGGTGCGCGACCTCGCCGCCGCCGCCGTGCGGGGCCTGTTCCGCTCGGCGGCCGCCGAACACCCGGGCCGGGTGGCCCTGTGGGACGCCGGGGAGGGCGAGCCGGTGACGCCGGACCTGCTCCGGTTCGACCAGGAACCAGAGCTGACGATCCGTCAAGGACGACTGCTCCGCCCCAGGCTGACCCGGGCCGAGCAGGCCGACCGGGCCGACCGGGCCGAGGACGCCGATCGGCGGCCGGACCTCGGGGCGGGGACCGTCCTGCTCACCGGGGCCTCCGGGGCGCTCGGCGCGTCGGTGGCCCGCCATCTGGTGCGCGTCCACGGCGTCCGGGGCCTGCTCCTGCTCAGCCGCCGCGGCAGCGTGGAGCCGGGCCTGGTCGAGGAGTTGGCGGCGGCCGGGGCCGCCGTGGCGACCGTCGCCGCCGACGTCGCCGACCCCCGGGCCGTACGGGCCGCGCTGGACCGGGCGCCCGCCGGGCTTCCGGTCACCGCCGTGCTGCACGCGGCCGGCGTGGTCGACGACGGAGTGACCGAGGGCCTCACGGCCGAGCGGGTCGCCGCCGTGCTGCGGCCCAAGGCCGACGGTGCCTGGGCCCTGCACGAGGCGACCAGGGAGCTGCCGCTGCACGCCTTCGTGCTCTTCTCCTCGGTCGCCGGACTGCTCGGCACCGCAGGCCAGGGCCCGTACGCGGCCGCCAACTCCTTCCTCGACGCGCTCGCCGCCCACCGGCGCGAACTCGGCCTGCCCGGGCTCTCGTTGGCCTGGGGGCTGTGGGACGGCGACGGCATGGGGAGCAGGCTGTCCGCCGCCGACCTGGCACGGCTGGCCCGTACCGGGATCGCCCCGCTGCCCCCGGCCGAGGCGCTCGCCCTGCTGGACGACTCGCTCGGCTCGCCGCACCCGCTGCTCGCGCCGGTCCGGCTGGACCTCGCCACGGCCACGGCGAGCGGCACCGCCCTGCCCGCGCCGCTGCGCGGCCTGGCCCGCCCGGCCCCGCGCCGCGCGGCGCACACCCCAGCGGCGGCGGGGCCCGGCACGACCCCGCTCGCGGACCGGCTCGCGGCCCTGCCCGAGTCCGAACGCGCCCTGCTGCTGGTCGAGTTGGTCCGCACCGCCACCGCTGCCGTACTCGGGCACGGCGGACCGCAGGCCGTCGAGCAGGACCGCTCCTTCACCGAGCAGGGCTTCGACTCGCTGGCCGCCGTCGACCTGCGCAACCGACTGAACGCGACCACCGGCCTGGCGCTCTCCAGCACCCTGGTCTTCGACCACCCGAGTCCGGCGGCGCTGGCCGCCCACCTGGGCGACGCGCTGCTGCCGTCGGCCCCGGGCGGCGGCGGGGCCCGGCCGGAGGACCAGCGGGCGGACCGGCCGGCGGAGCCGCCGGTCGAGGCCGCCGACGATCCGATCGCCATCGTCGGCATCGGCTGCCGCTACCCCGGCGGGGTGCGCTCCGCCGAGGAGCTGTGGCAGCTGGTCGCCGACCGGGTCGACGCGGTCGGCCCGTTCCCCGAGGACCGGGGCTGGCGCCTGGACCGGCTCTTCCACCCGGACCCGGAGCGGCCCGGCACGTCCGCCGCCCGCGAGGGCGGGTTCCTCTACGACGCCGCCGACTTCGACCCCGCCTTCTTCGGCATGAGCCCGCGCGAGGCGCTGGCCACCGACCCGCAGCAGCGGATCCTGCTGGAGACGGTCTGGGAGGCCGTCGAGCGGGCCGGCATCGACCCGGGGGCGCTGCGCGGCAGCCGCACCGGCGTCTTCGTCGGCGTGATGTACGACGACTACGGCTCCCGGCTCAGCCAGGCGCCCGAGGCACCGGAGGGCTACGAGGGCTACCTGGTCAGCGGCAGCGCCGGCAGCGTCGCCTCCGGCCGGGTCTCCTACGCGCTCGGACTGGAGGGGCCGGCCGTCACCGTGGACACCGCCTGCTCCTCCTCGCTGGTCGCGCTGCACCTGGCCGCCCAGGCGCTGCGCAGCGGCGAGGCCACCCTTGCCCTGGCCGGTGGCGTCACCGTGATGGCCACCCCCGCCACCTTCGTCGAGTTCAGCCGGCAGCGCGGGCTGGCCCCGGACGGGCGCTGCAAGCCCTTTGCGGCCGGCGCCGACGGCACCGGCTGGGCCGAGGGCGCGGGCGTGCTGGTCCTGGAGCGGCTCTCCGACGCCCGGCGCAACGGGCATCCGGTGCTGGCCCTGGTGCGCGGCACGGCCGTCAACCAGGATGGCGCGTCGAACGGCCTGACGGCGCCGAACGGGCCCGCCCAACAGCGGGTGATCCGGGCCGCGCTGGCCGCCGCCCGGCTGACGGCGGACGGCGTGGACGCGGTCGAGGCGCACGGGACGGGCACCCGCCTCGGCGACCCGATCGAGGCCCAGGCCCTGCTGGCGACGTACGGGCAGGACCGCCCGGCCGGACGTCCGCTGTGGCTGGGCTCGATCAAGTCGAACATCGGCCACAGCCAGGCGGCGGCGGGCGTGGCGGGCGTGATCAAGATGGTCGAGGCCCTCCGGCGCGGCCGGCTGCCCGCGACCCTGCACCTGGACGCGCCCTCGCCGCACGTGGACTGGACGGCCGGCGCGGTGGAACTGCTCGCCGAGGCCCGGGAGTGGCCGGAGCTGGACCGGCCGCGCCGGGCGGGTGTGTCCTCCTTCGGGATCAGCGGCACCAATGCGCACGTGATCCTGGAGCAGGCGCCGGACGCCACCGTGTCCGAGCCCGCCGCGCCCGCCGCCCCGGCGCCCGCCGCGACCGGGCCCGCCGCGCCGGTGGTCTGGCCGGTGTCGGCGCGCACCGAAGCGGCGCTGCGGGAGCAGGCGCAGCGGCTGCTCGCCTTCGCCGCCGACCTGCCCGAGGAGCGACTCGCCGCTGCGGGCGCCGCCCTGGCCACCACCCGGACGGCCTTCGAGCAGCGCGCGGCGGCCCTCGGCGGCTCCCGCGCCGAACTGCTCGACGGGCTGCGGGCGCTGGCCGCCGGAACGGACTCCCCGCACCTGCTGCGCGGCGCCGCCCGGGCCGGCCGGACGGCCTTCGTCTTCACCGGCCAGGGCAGTCAGCGCGTCGGCATGGCCAGGGAACTGTCCGAGACCCACCCGGAGTTCGCGGCCGCCCTCGACGAGGTGTGCGCGGCCTTCGCCCCGCACCTGGAACGGCCGCTGCGGGAGGTCCTGTTCGAGGACACCGGCCTGCTGGACCGCACCGCCTACACCCAACCCGCCCTGTTCGCGGTGGAGTTCGCCCTGGTGCGACTGCTCGCCCACTGGGGCGTGCGGCCGGACGCCGTGCTCGGGCACTCGATCGGCGCCGTCGCCGCGGCCCACACCGCGGGGGTGCTCACCCTGGCGGACGCCGTCGCCCTGGTCGCCGCGCGCAGCCGACTGATGGACGCGCTGCCCGCCGAGGGCGTCATGCTCTCCTTCCGGGCGTCCGAGCCGGAGGTCCTCGCCGCCCTGGAGGGGCACACCGACCGGGCCTCGGTGGCCGCCGTCAACGGTCCGCGGGCCACCGTGGTCTCCGGCGAGGAGGACGCCGTGCTCGCCGTCGCCGCCCGGCTCGCCGCCACGGGCGCCAAGGCGCGCCGGCTGACCGTCAGCCACGCCTTCCACTCGCCGCTGATGGACCCGATGCTGGACGACTTCCGCGCCGCCCTCGGCGGTCTCGCCTTCGGCCGTCCGACCCTCCCGTTCGTCTCCGACCTGACCGGCCGCCCGGCCGGACCGGAGGAGACCGCCTCGCCCGACTACTGGGCCCGCCACGTGCGCGGGACCGTCCGCTTCGCCGACGGCGTCCGGGCCCTGCGCGAGCTCGGCACCGTGCGCTACCTGGAGATCGGGCCGGACACCCTGCTGACCGCCCTGGTCGAGGACGTGCTGGCCGAAGGGCCGCAGGACCCGCAGGTCGCCCAGGGTCAGGACCCGCGGGTCGCCCAGGGCCAGGGCCCGCAGGACCCGCCCGCCGTCACGGCGGCGGTGCTGCGGCGCGAACGCGGTGAGGCGGCCACCCTGCTGCGGGCCGTCGCCGCCGTGCACACCGCGGGCGGCAGCGTCGACTGGCCCGCCGTGCTGGGCGCGGCCGGGGCCCCGCACCCCGGCCTGCCGACCTACCCCTTCCAGCGCACCCGGCACTGGCTCGACGCCCCGGCCCCCGCGGGCGACGTGCGGGCCGCCGGGCTCAGCACCGCCGGCCACCCCTTCCTCGGTGCCGCCGTCGACCTCGCCGACGGCGCCGGGACGGTCCTCACCGGCCGCCTGGACCGGCGCGAGCACCCCTGGCTCGCCGGGCACACCGTGGCCGGCGCGACCGTGCTGCCCGCGACCGCCCTGCTCGACCTCGCCCTGCACGCGGGCCGCACCGCCGGGCTGCCCGTGGTCGCCGCCCTCGACCTGGAGGCCCCGCTGCTGATCCCGGCCGACGGAGCGCTGCGGCTCCAGGTCGCGCTGGACCGGGCCGACACCGCCGGCGAACGGACCGTGCGGATCCATGCCCGGCCCGACGGCGCCGCCGAGGAGCCCTGGACCAGGTACGCCACCGGCGTGCTCGCGCCCACCTCGACGGTGGCGGCCCCGCCGGCAGGCGACCGGCAGCCGTCGGGCACGGCACCGCTGCCGGACACCGCGCCGCTGCCGGGCACCTGGCCGCCGTCCGGCGCCCGGCCGGTCGGCGCCGAGGAGCTGTACGCCGCCCTCGACGCCCACGGCCTCGGGTACGGCGGCGCCTTCCGCACCGTCACCGCCGCCTGGCAGCAGCCCGACGGCACCCTGTGGGCCGAACTCGCCGGCCCCGCCGAAGGGGCCCGGGACGGCGACCGGCGCTTCGCCGTGCCGCCCGCCGCCCTGGACGCCGCCCTCCACCCCTGGGCCCACGCAGGACTGCCGTCCGACGGCCGCACCACCCTGCGACTGCCCGCCGCCTGGCGCGAGGTCCGTGCGTACGGGGCGGTCCCCGCCGGACCGCTGCGGGCCCGGATCGCGCCGGACGGGGAGCACCGCGCCGCCGTGACCCTCTACGGCGCCGACGGCGCCCCGCTGCTGCACGCGGCCGCCCTCGAACTCGCCGAGGTGCCGGCCGGGCGGTTCAGCGCGGCCCGCCCCGCCGACCCGCTGCTCGTCCCCGGCACCCGCCCGCTGGCCCTTCCGGCCGCCCCCCGCCCGGCGGCCCTGGTGGCGAGCCTGGCCGAGCTGACGGCTCCGGTGCCGCCGGCCGTCCTGCTGCCCCTGCCGCCGATCCCGGCGGACCGTCCCGTGCCCGAGCAGGTGGCCCACGCCACCGGCTGGGCCCTGACCGTCCTGCGGACCTGGCTGACCGGGCGCCGGTACGAGGCCTCCCGTCTCGTCGTCGCCCTGCCCGCCGCGGCCGAGGGCGGCCCGGCCGCGCTCGCCGCGGCGGCGGCCGGCGGGCTGGTCCGCTCCGCCGCGGCCGAACACCCCGGCCGCGTCCTGCTGTTGGACACCGACCTCACGGCCGACCGCCTGCCGGAGCTTCCCGCCGTGGCCTGGCCGGACGACGAACCGCACCTCCTGGTGCGGGCCGGGCGGGTGCTCGCCCCGCGCCTGACGGCGGCCGTCGCCGCAGGCGGCGGTGCGACCGGGGCGTTCGGCCCCGGGAGCGTCCTGGTGACCGGCGCGTCCGGGGCACTGGCGGCGGTCCTGGTGCGGCACCTGGTGGAGGCGCACGGGGTGCGCGGGCTGGTGCTGATGAGCCGGAGCGGGCGGGTGGCGCCCGGACTGGCGGAGGAACTCGCGGCCCTGGGGGCCGTGACGGTGCCGGTCGCGGGCGACGTGGCCGATCCGCGCGCCGTACGGGCCGCGTTGGCACAGGCGCCGGACGGCCTGCCGGTCACCGGGGTGGTGCACGCCGCCGGCGTCCTGGACGACGGCCTGGTCGAGGGCCTGACGCCCGAGCGGGTCGCCGCCGTGCTGCGGCCGAAGGTCGACGGCGCCTGGGCCCTGCACGAGGCGACCGCGGAACTGCCGCTGCGCGCCTTCGTACTCTTCTCCTCGGTCGCCGGGGTGCTCGGGACGGCGGGCCAGGGCTCGTACGCGGCCGCGAACTCCTTCCTCGACGCCCTCGCCGGGCACCGCCACGCCCTCGGTCTGCCCGCGCTGTCCCTCCCGTGGGGACTCTGGGAGGGCGAGGGCATGGGAGAGGACCTGGGCGCGGCCGACCGGGCCCGGATCGCCCGGACCGGGATCGCCCCGCTGCCCGCCGGGAGCGCCCTCGCACTGCTCGACGAGGCCCTGGCGGCCGGTCGGCCGGTGGCGGTCGCGGCCCGGCTGGCGGCACCCGGGACCGGCGGGCCCGGCACCGGACCGGCGGCCGCCCTGCGCGAACTGCTCGGCTCCCGGCCCGCGGGCACCGCCCCGGCGGCCCCCGCCGTGCCGGAGCAGCGGGACGCGCTCGCCGGGCTCGACCCGCAGGAACGCGGCCGGGCCGTCCTGGACCTGGTATGCCGTTCGGTCGGCGAGGTCCTCGGCCACGCCGACCCGGCCGCCGTGCCGGTGGAACGAGGGCTGCTGGACCTGGGCCTGGACTCGCTGACGGCGGTCGAACTGCGCGGCCGCCTCGGCACCCTGCTCGGGCTGCGGCTGCCCAGCACACTGCTGTTCGACCACCCCACCGCCGCGGCCCTGGCCCGACACCTCACCGGCCTGGTGACCCCGGCGGAGGACCACCCCGGCCCGGCCGACCTCGCCCAGGTCGAGGCAGCACTGGCCGGACTGACGGCCGGGGCAGCCGGTCCGGCCGAGCTGGACCGACTGGCGGCCCGCCTCCAGGCAGCCCTGGACCAGGTCCGCACCGCGCGCGCCGCGGAGCCGGACGCCGGCTTCGCCGACCAGCTGGAGGAGGCCGACGGTGACGACCTGTTCGACCTGATCGACCGCCAACTCGGCCTGTGACCACGAGGGGAAGGGCCCGGCACCCCCGGGCCCTTCCCCGACTCCCGCCTCACCTCTTCCCAGGCGGTCGGCCCGGGGGCGTATCCGGCGTACATCCCCGGGGCGACGCGCAGCGCCGACGCCACTGCATACGATCTCCGTATGGAACAGCTTCTCCAGCGTCTCTCGACATCGAAGCGCGTGACCTGGCTGATGTCACAGGCAGCGGTGCTGGCCACCGCCTGCTTGTACGCGCTGATCCTCGCCTTGACGATGCTGCCCACCGATTGGGCGCACTACGACGGCCTGTTCCGGTTCCCCGCCATCGCGCCCTTCCAGATGCTCGGTCTCTGCGTCCTGCTCGCCCTGCCGGTTCTGCTGGTGCGCCGTCTGCCGGCGGCGGTCTTCGCGGCGGTCCTGGGCGAAGCGGTCCTCGGCGACGCCTTCGGCGCGCGGCCCGTGATCGTGTTCGTCCTGCTCGTCGGCTTGGGCGGGTACCTCGCCGTCCGGCGGCCGAAGGTTGCCGCCGTCGGCTCCGTCGCGGCCGTCGCGGCCGCGTTCCTCAACTGTCTCCACGGCCGCGAGCAGACCGTCGGCGACGCGTCCCAGTGGGCCGGGCAGTTCGCGTTGTGGTTCGCGGTCGCGTGGGTCTTCGGGGGGGTGTACCGCAAACGCCGTGAATACCTTGGAGCCCTGCAGGAGCAGACCGCGGCCCGTGTCGTCATGGCCGAGCGGCTGCGGATCGCCCGCGAGCTGCACGACAGCGTCGCGCACAGCATCGGGATCATCACGGTGCTGTCGGGAGCGGCGGCCCGGGTCGTGGACACCAAGCCCGAGCAGACGCGGCAGGCGCTGGCCGGCATCGAGACCACCGGCCGGGAGACGCTGCTGGAGCTGCAGCGCATGCTCGGGGCGCTCCGCCGCGCCAACCCGGACGACGCCATGCCGCAGACCGCGCCACTGGCGCCGGCCGGCAGTCTGGCCGACGTCCCGCAGCTCGCGGAACGCACGGCGGGCGCCGGGGTGCGGGTTCAGGTGACCTGGCGGGGCGAGCGGCGTCCACTGCCGCCGGAGATCGAACTGTCGGCGTTCCGGATCATCCAGGAGTCGGTGACGAACGTGGTGCGGCATTCCAGGGCACGGACGTGCCGGGTCGCGGTCGGCTACGAGCCGGAAGGAGTGACGATCGAGGTGGTGGACGACGGGGACGACGGTCGCGGCGGGCCCGGCCGGCCGAGGCTCGCCGCGGCCGGCGCGAGCGGCTTCGGCCTGCTCGGCATGCGCGAGCGGGTGACCTTGCTGTCCGGCCAGTTCAGCGCCGGCCGGCGTCCGGAGGGCGGATTCCGGGTGACGGCGAGGCTCCCGGCATGAGCGTGCGGGTGCTGCTGGTCGACGACCAGCCGTTGATGCTGGTCGGGCTCGGGATCCTGATCGGCGACACCGACGACCTGGAGGTGGTCGGCCAGGCCGGCGACGGCCGCGAGGCGGTGCGCCTGGTGCGTGAACTGCGGCCGGACGTCGTGGTGATGGACATCCGGATGCCGGGCGTGGACGGGATCGAGGCGACCCGGCAGGCGACCGCCGAGCCGGACCCGCCCAAGGTCCTGGTGCTGACGACCTTCGACGACGACGAGTACGTCTACGGCGCACTGCGCGCCGGGGCCAGCGGATTCCTGCTCAAGAGCATGGCCCTGGACGCGATCCTGGAGGCGATCCGCGTGGTGGCCGCGGGCGACGCGCTGATCGCGCCGAGCGTGACCCGACGGCTGATCGCGGACTTCGTCGGGACGTCCGGCCCCGCGGTCCCCGAACCGGACCCCGGGCCGGCCGTGGACCCGAGTCCCATCGCGGGGATCACCGACCGGGAGCGCGAGGTGCTGGCACTGGTCGGACAGGGACTGTCGAACACGGCGATAGCCGAGCGGCTGGTGATCAGCGCGGCGACCGCGAAGACCCATGTCGCGCGGCTGTTCGCCAAGCTCGAAGCTCGGGACCGCGTCCACCTGGCGATCATCGCCTTCGAAACCGGACTCGTGCCGCGCAGACGGTAGGGCAGACGGTAGGGGCAGAGGGTGGGGGCAGAGGGTGGGGGGCGGGATCAGAGGAACGATCGCGCGACCACGAGTCCGCCGCGTTCCGGCTGCGCCGGCACACCCCTGGGGGCACGACGGGAGCCGGAGCGGGAAGTCGGCAGGGTCGACTTCCCGCTCCGGCGGTGCGTCCTGGGCGGGTGTCGCGGAGTGGTCAGTGGCGGGCTGCGGTGAGGCGGGCGTCGAGCAGGGCGAGCAACTCCTGCTGGCGTCCGTCGAGGTAGAAGTGGCCGCCCCGGTGGATGCCGAGCTCGAAGCCGGCTGTGGTGTGGCGCTGCCAGGCGGCGGCCTCGGCGGGGGTGACCCACGGGTCGGCGTCACCGATCAGGGCGAGGACCGGCGTTCCCACGGTGACCTCGGGCCCGGCGAAGTAGCCGCCCACGGCGGCCAGATCGGCGCGGACGGCCGGCAGGATCATCCGGAGGGCCTCCTCGTCCGCGAGCAGTCGCGGGTCGGTGCCGCTGAGGTCCCGCAGGTGGGCGGTGAGGGAACGGTCGTCGGTGAGGTGGGCGTACTCGCCGTCGCGCCGGGTGGAGGGGGCGCGCCGGCCGGAGACGGTGAGCAACTCCGGTGCGCGGCCGTCGCGTTCCAGCCGGCGGGTGAGTTCGAAGGCGAGCAGGGCGCCCATGCTGTGGCCGAACAGGGCGTAGCGGCCGTCGCCCACGGCGGCCCGGACGGCGGGCGCGGCCAGCTCGGCGAGCCGGGTGAGGTCAGCGACGGCGGGCTCCCGGTAGCGGTCCTGACGGCCCGGGTACTGCAGGGCCAGCACGTCGACGTCCGGTCCGGCCGCGGCGGCCCAGGGCCGGAAGACGGAGGCCGAGCCGCCGGCGTGCGGCAGGCAGAGCAGGCGCAACGGCGGGTCGGCCGAGCGGGCCGGGTCGGGGTTGCGAGGCGTCCCGGGGGCACCGAACCGGCGTACCCACAGCGAGCTGTCGACGGCGGCGGCGCCCGCGCCGCTCATGCCGCCGCCTGCCGCTCGATCCGGTCCGAACGCTCGGGCCGGTCCGAACGCTCGGGCCGGTCCGAACGCTCCGAGCGCTCCGAGCGGTCGGCCGGCTCGGCGGGCCCGGAGCGCTCGCCCCACTGCGGGCGGAGCAGGTCGAGCCGCCGGTCCGACAGCAGGATCGCCCGCTGCACCTCGCGCAGCGCCCGTCCGGGCTCGATGCCGAGTTCGGCGGTGATGGTGCGGTGCGCCGCGCGGTACACCCGCAGGGCGTCGGCCTGCCGCTCGGAGCGGTAGAGGGCGATCATCAGCTGCCGGTGGAATGCCTCGTGCAGCGGGTGTTCGGCGACCAGCGAGTAGAGCCTGCCGATGAGTTCGCGGTGGCGCCCGGTGGCCAGGCCGGTCTCGACGTGCATGCCGACGCACTCCAGCCGGGCCTCCTCGGCCCAGGTGGTGAAGCCCTCCAGGACGGGCCCGGAGCGCAGGTCGCCGAGCGCGGGGCCGCGCCACAGGGCGAGGGCCTCCTCGAAGGCGGCGGCGGCCTGCTCGGTGCGGCCGTCCCGGGCGGCGGCCCGTCCGGTCTGCATCAGCTGCTGGAACTCGTCGGAGTCCAGCCGGTCGTCCGGGCCGAGGCGCAGCACGTACCCGGGGGACTGGGTGACGATGACGCTCTCCGGCCGGCCGTCGGCGAGCAGCTTGCGCAGCCGCGAGATGTAGACGTGGATCGCCGCCAGATGGCGCCGTGGCGGGGCGTCGCCCCAGATCTCGAAGCCGAGTTGCGGGACGGGCACCACCTCGTTGGCGCGGACCAGCAGGGTCGCCAGCAGCACCTCCATGTTCCGGGCCTTGACGGCCGAGGTGCCGTGCTCCGTGGTGACGTGCAGGCTTCCGAGCAACTGGTATCTCACAGTGGGCCTCCTGAGGGCGTGTCGTCCGGCTCAGGGTGTCCCACCGGGGCCGTCCGCGCATCAGCGGAACTACGTACGGACGGCCCCGGTGCCGTGCCTCGCCCCCGCTACCGCCGGTCCAGCGCGCGCAGTTCGGCGCCGAGGGCGAGCCGGCGGTCCAGCGGGCCGCCGCTCATCCGCAGCACCGTGAGCAGCGTCCACAGCCGGGTCTGCGGGAAGAACCGGGGCGAGCCGTGCACGTCGTCGTGCACCCGCAGGCGCAGGCTGCGCAGCGAGCGCCGCAGCCGGTCGGTGTCGGAGGGCGGGATGATCTCGTCCCGGGCGCTGGCGACCAGGGCGACCGGGACGTCGACGGCGCTCAGCCGGGCCGGGTCCAGGGCGAGCGGGGCGAGCGCGTCGAACACCGAGCCGGCGTCGGTGCGGGCGAGGTGGGCGAGGGTGTCCACGGTGACCCGGGGAACGGTGGCGTGCCACGCCCGGTCGGTGAAGAAGTCGTGCACGGGCAGGCCGGCGCCGACCACGCCGCGGATGCGCGGGTCGTCGAGCGCGGCGTGCAGTGCCAGGTTGCCGCTGAAACTGAGCGCCAGCGCGTACGTCCGCGCGGTGTCGGCGCGGTCGGCGACGGCGTCCAGGACGGCGGGCAGCAGTGCGGGCGCCGTCAGGTCGTACGGCAGCGGGTTCTCGCCGACGCCGGGCATCTCGGTGACCACCCCGGCCAGGCCGAACTCGGCGAGCTGGAGCAGGACCGGCGCCCACTGCTCCTTGAGGCTGATGATCCCGCCGGACATCAGGAGCAGCGGCCTCGGCTGTTCCGCCGACAGCCCGCCCGCCCAGGCGGCGACCGGGCCGGCCGCGGTGGGCACCTCGATCCGTTCGATTCCGGGGAAGTCGCCGGCCCAGCGGGCGAACACGTCCCGGGCGCGTTCCTCGGCCTCCCGCCGGGCCGAGCCGGACGGGTAGGGGAAACGGGCCATCGTGTAGTAGCGGCCGGCCTCCAGCAGCCGGCCCTCGCGTTCCAGCCGGTCGCCCGCCTCGGTCCAGCGGCGCACCCAGGAGCCGGGGCCGCCGTCGCCGTCGTCCACGACACCGTCCAGCACGGCTCCGTACTGGGCGGGGGTGATGCCCTGGGAGGTGGCCTGGGCGACCACGAACTGCTTGAGCTCGGCGAGGTCGTTCGCCGGGGCGCGGCCGGTCATGCCGTCGCCTCCGAACGGACGGGGGCGGGCGCGCCGGCCGTCGCCCCGGCTGCCGCTTCGCCGGTCGCCGGTCCGCCGTCCCCGGGCCACTCCTCCAGCGCGGCCCGGATCTCGGTCAGTACGTCCGCCGCCTCCGCGCCGTCGATGACCCGGTGGTCGAAAGCCAGACTGAGCCGGAACACCGGTGCGGCGACGATCGCGCCGTCCCGGACCACCGGCCGCTCGACGATCCGGCCGACGCCCAGGGTGATGGTGGTGCCGCCCACCGAGTGGAAGCCGTCGACCGGCCGGTGGCCGAGCGAGGTGACCGCGAAGGTGCCGGTGATCAGCGGGCGCAGCCGCAGGTCGCGGGCGGCGCGGGCGAACCGCAGTCGGCCGCGCAGCCAGGGCAGCCGGTGCAGGGCGCGGATGCCGGCGAACTCGGGCAGTTCGGCCGGGTCGCCGTCCAGCACCCGGTCCAGTCGGCGCTGCACCTCGGCGAGGCCGGCGGTGTGCGGCTCGGGGACGACGGTGGACAGCACCACCCGGGTGCCGCCCAGGGTGCGGTCCAGGGTGACCTTCCCGGACACCGTCGGGAAAGTGGCCACCCGGGGGCGCGGGCCGCCCCGGTAGGCGGAGTTGGCCTCCGGGTGGCGGGCCAGCACCCCGCCCGCCGCCACCAGCAGGTAGCCGACCACCGAGCGGCGCTGCCCGGCCGCGCGGGCCGCCGCCCGGTCGGCGAGCAGCCGGGTGGCGTCCACCTCGGTGTCCAGGAAGACCGGGGAGAAGTCCCGGATCGCCTCCAGGAAGTACAGGGTGTGCCGCCGTTCGCGCGGCGGCGGTGCGAGCCGCGGATCGGCTCCGGTCGGACTGGTCATGACGGGCCCCTTGGGTCGGATCGGTCCGGTCGGTCGGTGGTCACGGGCCGGACCGGTGGAGGGGCCGAGCCTGGCGCACGGGGCCAAACAGGTTCTGAAACGCGAGCTCCGGAGCGGTCACCGGAATCGTGAAATCCTTGTTTCGTCCGGCCAGTTGATCGGTGTTCGAAGCTACGATCGACCGAGGTTGGGGGGATCCGCCAGTTCCGCCCGCCACGGGGGAGGGGGAAGGGGCAGCAACCGTGATCGCAGTCCAGCAGACCCGAGACATCCGAGACGCCAGGGACGCCAGGGACGCCAGGGAAACCCGAGAAGCCCAGGACGCCAGGGACACCCGAGACGTCCGAGACACCCGAGAAGCCCGCGTCGTGACCCGGGACCGTGCCCGCACGGACACCGTCAGACGCGCCGAACTGAGCCAACTCCAGTCCGTCCTCGACGAAGTGACCAACGGCCGCCAGCAGGTGGTGGAGCTCGCCGGAGACCCGGGCAGCGGCAAGTCCCGCCTGCTCACCGCGCTCGCCGAGGAGGCCGCCGCACGCGGCTTCACCGTGCTGCGCGCGCTCGCCGACCCGGCCGAACAGGGCCTGGCCGGCAGCCTGTTCGTGCAGGTCCTGCGCGCCTGGATCAGCCTCGCCGACCGGGCCGGGCTGCGCGACGAACTGCTCGCGGTGATCCGCCGGATCGCCGGGTCCGTGGGTGATCCGGCGAGCGGCTGCCCGGTCCCGGAGCGCCTCTGCGCGCTGCTCGAACAGCACACCTGCCGAGGCCTGTTGATCGTGCTGGACGACGTCCACGCGGCCGACCCCGGCTCGCTCGCGCTGCTCGACCGGCTGCTCCGCTGGCCGGTGCGCGCCCCGCTGGCGCTGGTGGTCGCCCACCGGCCCCGGCAGGCCCCGCAAGGGCTGCTCGCCGCCCTGGCCCGCGGCAGCCAGCTCGGCACCACCCGGCGGATCGAGCTCTGCCGGCTCGACCTGGCCCGGGCCGCCGAACTGCTCGACCTGCCCGCCACCGACCCCCGGACGCGCGCCCTGCACCGGGACGCCCACGGGAACCCGCTCTACCTGCTGGCCCTCGCCAGGGTCTGCCCCGGTCGGCTCGCCGGCCGTCCCGAGGGCTCGCTCGCGGACCTGCGGGGCCTGCCGCCGGACGCCGCCCTGCCCGACCGGCTGGCCCGCCACCTGGTGACCGAACTCGCCGTCCTCGGCCCGCGCCAGCGGCTCGTCCTCGCGGCCGCCTCGGTGCTCGGCACCGAGCTGGACCCGCACGGGGTCGCCGCGGTCGCCGGCACGACCCAGGACGAGGCCTGCCGGATCCTCGACGAACTGCGTCGGCTCGACCTGCTGCGACCGCTCGCCGGCAGCCCGCACAGCGGCTTCCGGCACCCGCTGGTGCGGTGGCTGGTCTACGACGGCGCCGACAGCTGCTGGCGCGCCGACGCCCACCGCCGGGCCATCGAGGTCCTCGCGGCCCGGGGCGCCCCCGCCGACCGGCTCGCCCCGCACATCGAACGGGCCACCCCCGGGCTGGACCCGCAGGACGCGGCCGTGCTCACCGCGGCCGCCCGGACGGCGCTGCGCACCGGCGACACCGAGCTGGCCGGGCACTGGCTCGGCGCCGCCCTCACCGCGCTCGGCCGGGGCGGCCCGGCGGACGACCGGGTGGCCCGTCAACTGCTGGCCGCGGCGGACGAGGTGGCGGCCCGCACCGGATCGCGCGCCCTGCTCACCGAGGCCACCGTCCGGCTGGGCGTCGAGGACTTCCGCCCCGAGCGGGCCGGGTCCGGCCGTCCGCCGGGGGCGGGGCCGCGGAGCCGGGGTGACGGTGCCCGCGCCCGGACCACCCGCGCGCCGGCCGTCGCCGCGCCGCCCGCGCCCGGCGGGCCGACCGGGGCCGGTCCGTCCGGCGGACCGTACGCCGGTCCGACCCTGGACCTGCTCACCGGGCGGGAACGGGAGATCGCCGAACTCGCCGGCACCGGCCTGCGCAGCCGGGAGATCGCCGACCGGCTCGGGCTGAGCGCCCGTACGGTCGAGGTGCACATCGCCCGCACCTACCGGAAGTTGGGCATCGGCTCCCGTGCGGCGCTGGTCCGCCTGGTGGTCGAGGAGCACCGCCGGGCGTCGTGACCGGGAGGCCCGTCCAGGATGCCGGGCCGGGCATCCTGGACGGGCCCGCAACCGTGCCGGGCCGAGCCCGAGGAACGGCCGCGCGGCGGGAATACCCGTCCGCCGGGGGCTGTTGAGGCGCTGGACGGCCGCCGACCGCGGCTGCGCCGGTGTGCACGGATGTGTGCACGGATGTGTGCACGGAGGTGTGCGCGGATGTGTGCACGGAGGTGTGCGCGGCGGGGAGGGCGGCAGGGTGAGCGCGGAGGAGGAGCACCGGTGAGGTACGAGGTACTCGGCCCGCTCAGGGTCAGCGACCCGGACGGCCAGGTCGTGATCACGTCCCGGAAGACCGAGACGGTGCTGGCCGTCCTGCTCGCCCGGATGGGCCAGGTGGTCTCGGTGGACGACCTGGTGCGCGAGCTGTGGCCCGCCGATCCGCCGCAGCGCGCCCGGGACGCCGTCTACGTGTACGTCTCGCAGCTGCGCAAGCTGCTCACCCGCCCCGGCGAGCCCGATCCGGTCATCACCCGGGCGCCCGGCTACGTCCTGTGGACGCCGCCGCGGGCCGTCGACTTCCAGGCCCTCCAGGAGCAACTGCCGACCGCCCGGGCGATGATGCGCGAGCGGCGGTACGAGGAGGCCTGCGACCTGTTGGAGGAGATCGTCGCGCTGTGGCGCGGCCCGGTGCTGGCCGGACTGCAGGCCGGCCCGGTGGTCAACACCTTCGCGGCCTGGCTCCAGGAGCTCCAACTGGAGTGCAGCGAGCTGCTGGTGGAGTCCAAGCTGATGCTCTCCCGGGACCGCGAGGTGGTCTCGCAGCTGCGCTGCCTGATCCGCGAGCACCCGTTGCAGGAGAGCTTCTACGCCCAGCTGATGCTGGCCCTGTGGCGCTCCGGCCGGCAGGCCGAGGCCCTGGGCGTCTACCACTCCGCGCGCGACACGCTCAACCGGGAACTCGGGCTGGAGCCGGGCTGCTGGCTGCGCAACCTGCAGCGCACCATCCTGGAGGTGCGCGGCGAGGGCCCCGCCCGGCGGACGCCCGCGGCCGTCCGGGCCTGACGCCGCTGCGCCGCCGACCTCGCGCCCGCCACTCCGCTCGCGCCCGGCACCGACCTCGCGCCCGCCACTCCGCTCGCGCCCGGCACCGACCTCGCGCCGCCGTTTGGGTGCGGTTTAGCCCCCTTCGGCACGCTGGGGGAGGCAGTACCGGAACCCCGAGCGATGACGGAGCGATTCGAGTGAACGATGTCCCCACCCGCCGCCTGGGCGGTCTGGAAGTCGGCGCCCAGGGGCTCGGCGCCCTCGGCCTGAGCGAGTTCTACGGCCCGACCGACCCCGAGCAGGCCGTCGCCACCATTCGTCGGGCGCTCGACCTGGGGGTCACCCTGATCGACACCGCCGACGTCTACGGGCACGGCCTGAGCGAGGAGTTGGTCGGCCGGGCGGTGGCCGGCCGGCGCGACGAGGCGGTGGTGGCCACCAAGTTCGGGGTGCTGCGCACCGGCGACGGGATCGGGCAGGCGGTGCGCGGCGACGCCGCCTACGTGCGGCAGGCCGCCGACGCCTCGCTGGCGCGGCTCGGGCTGGACCACATCGACCTCCTCTACCCGGCCCGGGTCGACCCCTCGGTGCCGATCGAGGAGACGGTCGGCGCGCTGGCCGAACTCGTCCGGGCCGGGAAGGTCCGGTACATCGGGCTCTCCGAGGCCGCCCCGGAGACCATCCGCCGGGCGCACGCCGTGCACCCGCTGGCCGCGGTGCAGACCGAGTGGTCGCTGTTCTCCCGCGAGCTGGAGAGCGAAATCGTCCCGCTGGCACGCGAGTTGGGCATCGGTATCGTGCCGAACGCGCCGCTCGGCCGGGGCCTGCTCACCGGGCGCTACCGGGCCGCCGAGGTGTTCGGGCCGACCGACTTCCGGACCGTCGCCCAGCCGAGGTTCACCCCGGAGAACTTCCCGGGCAATCTCGCGCTGGTCGACCGACTGGAGCCGCTCTCCATCGAACTCGGCGTCTCCGTCGGCCAGTTGGCGCTGGCCTGGGTGCACCACCGGGGCGAGGACGTGGTCCCGATCCCGGGCACCCGACGGATCGACCACCTGGAGGAGAACCTCGCCGCCGCGACGCTGGCCCTCGGTGCCGAGGAGCTGGCGGCGATCGAGGCCGCGGTGCCCGCCGAGCAGGTCGCCGGTGACCGGCTCACCGAGTTCAGCCGGCAGTTCGTCGACCGCTGACCGGCGGCCGGCCGCACGCACCGCAGGTACGGCCTGCACCGCGCGCACCGGACGGACCTTCGGGCCCGTCCGGTGCGCGCTGCTGTCCGCCGGTCAGGAGGCCACCGGCTCACCGCTGTCCTGCGGGCTGACCTCCTCCAGCACCGGGTCGGCCGCGAAGGCCTTGGGCCGGCCCGGCAGGAGCAGGCCGACGGCCACGATGACCGCGGTCATCGCCAGCTCCCACCAGAAGGCGGTGGAGTACGCGTCCCGGACCGAGTCGCCGTTCGCGACCCCGCGCTGGACCAGCAGCGCGACCAGGGCCACGCCGAAGGAGCCGCCGACCTGGTTCAGCGACAGCATGGTGCTGGTCGCCCCCGAGGTCTTCTCCAGCGGCACGGTCCGGTACAGCGAGGCGAGCGTGGGCGCACCGACGCAGCCGAGGCCGAGGCCGGAGACCAACGCGTAGAGGCCGAGCACCAGCTGGCTGGTGGCGCCGGAGGAGAGCGCGTTGCCCAGGGTGCCGAGCACCACCAGCGCGGCGCCGACCGGCACCAGCAGGTTGGCGCCGAGCTTGTCGCTGAGCCGCCCCGCCAGCGGCATCCCGAGGAAGGTGCCGACCCCGAAGGGCGCCAGCAGCAGCCCGCTGGCCATCAGGCTCTGCCCGTGCACCTGCTGCTGGTAGAGCGGCAGCAGCACGTACAGCGAGAACACCGCGGCGCCGGTGAGCGCCATCGCGACCACCGCGGCCGTGAAGCCCTTGTTGGCGAGCAGGCGCACGTCGATCAGCGGGGTGCGGCGGGTGGTGAGCGCGTGCACCACGAAGCCGGCCACCAGCGCCACCCCGACGAGCAGCGACACGATCACGGTGGGGGAGCCGAAGCCCTCGTGGGCGGTCTGCGACAGCCCGTACACCAGGACGGCGAAGCCGGGGCTCAGCAGGACGGTGCCGAGCACGTCGAAGGTCGCGCGCTCGCCCTCGGCGGGGACGTCGGCGGGCACCACCTTGAACGAGAACACCAGCGCCGCCAGCACGATCGGCACGTTCACCAGGAACAGCCAACTCCAGTGCAGGTTGTCCGCGATGACCCCGCCGAGGATCGGGCCGATCACCGGGCCGAGAGTCATCGGCAGCGCCAGCAGGCCCATCACCCGGCCCAGCCGGGCCGGGCCGGCCGCGCGGGCGGTGAGCGTCATCATGACCGGCTCGATGATGCCGGCCGCCACGCCCTGGAGGATGCGGAAGGTGACCAGGGAGCCGATGTTCCAGGACAGCGCCGAGGCGACGGCCGTCACGGTGTAGAGCACCAGGCCGAACAGCCAGACCTTCTTGCCGCCGAAGTGGTCCACCGCCCAGCCGGTCACCGGGATGGTCGCGGCCACCGCCAGCAGGTAGCCGGTGATGACCCATTCGGCCGTGGTGAGCGTGGTGTGGAAGTTGTCGGCCAGCGGGCTCAGCCCGACGCCGACGATGGTCGCGTTCAGCGTCGCGGTGACCGATGCGAGCGCCATGACGACGATCAGCTTGACCAGCGGACCGTCCAGCCGATTCTCGGCCGATTGCGTCATTTCAGTCCTTAGCGATAGCAGGGGAGAAGAAAACGGAGGAGGGCGGCCGCGCATCGCGTGGCGCCCCGTGGCCGCGGAATGCGGCGGGCGGATTTCCGGCGGAGCGGCGAGGGATCACCCGGCCCGGGAGGCCGCCGTGGTACCGGGGGAACCGGTATCAGGGGAACCGGTGTCCCGGAACCGGTATCCGGAGAACGGGCGTTCTGAGAACCGGCGTGCTGAAAGAGCGTATAAACAAGTCAGGGTCGGCGGCCATCGGCCCTTAGACACCGTTAAGGCCGTCGACCCGGAATGCGGGCCGACGGCCTTCGGCGGGGCGCCCGGCCGCCGGTCGGGCATCGGTGACCTGCGGATACGCCCCGCCGGCCGGGAGCCGGAAGGGTTCCCGACGGCTTTAGGGCGTGTCTGACAATTCCCGCCGGGCGCGCGACGCCGGGGCACGCACCTCGCCGCGTTGTCGTCAGTCGCCGATGCTCCGCATGGACTCCCTCCTCCGCCTTGCGATGCACGCACCCCAACGCCGCACGCTGATCCGACGCGAATTGTCAGACACGCCCTGGGGCCCGCCCCCTCAGGTCGGGTCCGGCCGGGCGGCCTCCACGGTCAGGGCCCGGGCCGGGCAGAGCTGGTGGGCGAGCCGGACGTCCTGCTCCCGCTCGGCCGCGGGCTCCGGCTCCAGCAGGGTCACCAGCCCGTCGTCGTCGTGCTCGAAGACGTCCGGCGCGGTCAGCACGCACAGGCCCGCGCCGATGCAGCGGTCCCGGTCGGTGGAGATCCGCACCCCGGCCCCGCTCACCAGGCCACCGGCAGGCGCTCGACGCTCTGCATGGTGCCGGTGCGGCGCATCACCAGCTCCTCGGCCGGCACCGCCAGCCGCAGTCCGGGCAGCCGGCGGACCAGCGTCTCGAAGGCGATCTCCAGTTGCAGCCGGGCCAGGTTCTGCCCCAGGCACTGGTGGATGCCGTAACCGAAGGTCAGGTGCTGCCGACTGGCCCGGGCCAGGTCGACCTCGTACGGCTCGGCGTGCACCCGGTCGTCCCGGTTGGTCATGGTGGAGGAGACCACCAGGCCGTCCCCGGCCTTCAACACCAGGCCGTCGATCTCGATGTCGTCGGTGATCCAGCGCACCCCGGCGAAGTCCGTCACCGCGGTGATCCGCAGCAGCTCCTCGATCGCGATGGCGGCGGGCACCACGCCGTCGCGCAGCGCCGCCAGCTGCTCCGGGTGCTCCAGCAGGGCCAGCACGCTGATCGGGATCATCGAGGAGGTGGTCTCCAGGCCCGCGATCAGCAGCACCATGGCCAGCTGCACCACCTCGTCGTGGGTCAGCTCGCCGCTCTCCACGTGGGCCACCAGCCGGCCCACCAGGTTCTCGTCCGGCTTGCGCTCCTGGGCCGTCACCAACCGGTCCAGGTAGCGGACCAGTTCGGCGGCGGAGGCCTCGGTGTGCTCCGGGTCCCGGCCCTGCATGACGCCGGCGGTGGCGGTCTGGAAGAAGGCGTGGTCCTCGTACGGGATGCCCAGCAGCGCCGACATGACGAGCGACGGGATCGGCGCCGCGAAGTGCTCCACCAGGTCGGCGGGGGAGCCGAGTTCCTCGATCCGGTCGATCAGTCCGTTGACGATCCGCTCGATGTCGGGGCGCAGCGCCCGGGCGTGCTTGAGGCTGAACTCCGGGTTGAGCAGCCGGCGGTGGTGGTGGTGGACCGGCGGGTCCTCGCCCACCAGCACCAGCTTGCGGGCGGCCGGCGCGCCCAGGTGCGGGGCCATGGTGGGGTAGGCGTCGTAGCTGCGGTCGGAGGACAGCCGCTCGTCGGCGAGCAGCCGGCGGGCCTCCGCGTAGCCGGTGATCAGCCACACCCGGCGGTCGTCCCACAGGGTGACCTGGTTGATCGGGCCCCGGGTGCTGATCTCCCGGTAGACGTCCGGTGGCTGGTAGGGGCAGGTGCGGCGCACCGGGAACGACGGTGCTTCGACGGAACTGGCGGACAACGCGGCCTCCCGGTCGGATTTCCCGGAATGGTTTTCCGGGGGGAATTCTGGTTGCTCCGGCGCATGCTAGTTCCGCGCCCCGGGCGCGGGCCACGGCAGTTCCGTCGGGAATCAACGGCAATTCAATGGGCGTTTGTCGCGGATTCAGCGGCGCATTCGCCGGGCGGCGGGGGGCGGTTCAGTGGAGGCGCCGGGCCGGTTTAGCACCGTTGCCTAGCGTGATCGGTGCGCCGTCCCACCGGCGCCGTCCCGTCCCTGTGCTGAACGGAGTTGTGGCATGGCATCGATTCCCCTCCCCGGCCCGCTGGCCCCCGTCGCGGCGGCCCTGCGGGGCCGGCTGCTGGCCTGGCTGGCGGTGCCCCCGCTCGGCCCGACCGGGCCGAACCCGCCGGTCGGCGACCCCGACAACCTGCTCCACCTGACCGACCTCGCCGAGACCCTGATCAGCTACGAGTCCACCAACTCCGATTTCAGCGGGGCCACCCCGACGCTGGACGACCTCGCCCACGTCCGCTACGAGCTGCGCGACCAGCAGGGCGCGCTGGTCGGGACGACCAAGGGGATCGGGCGGATGCTGCGCAAGGGCCCGGAGGGCAACTTCCTGGGCTACTTCTCGGAGGAGATCCGGCTGATCGACGGCAACGTCATCCGGACCGGCGGCATCGTCGACGACGCCCGGCTGACCCTCGGCGAGCAGCAGACCATCAAGGCCGTCGCGGTGGCCGGCCCGCTGCGCGGGGCGATCGGGTTCCGCCAGTTCCGGCCGGTCGAGACCCACAAGGCGTACGCCTCGGCGATCGTCCTCTACCGCTGAACACCCTCGCTGAACACCCCCGCGCCGGACCGCCGTTCGGCCCGACGCGCACTCCGACCGATGCGCACTCCGACCCGACGCGCACTCCGACCCGACGCGCACTCCGACCCGGCTGGGAGCAGACCGCAGATGGACCCCGCAGAGATCCGCCTCCTGGCGGCCGGCACCGCGTTGCCGGGCCCGCCCATCGACAACGCCGCCCTGGGCCGCCGGTTCGGCATGGACGCGCTCTGGGAGCAGTGGGTGGACGCCTTCATCGGCACCCGCACCCGGCACCTCGCCCTCGACCTGGAGACCGGTGAGCAGCGCGACACCCTCGCCGACCTCGGCACCACCGCCGGCGGCCGCGCGCTCGCCGCGGCCGGCACCGACCCCGCCGACGTCGATCTCGTGGTGCTCGGCACCGCCACCCCGGACACCCTGATGCCCGCCACCGTCAACCTGATCGCCGACCGGCTCGGCATCGACGGCGTGGCCACCTACCAGCTGCAGTCCGGCTGCTCCGGCGCCGTCCAGGCGATCGACGTCGCCCGCCAGCTGCTCTCCACCGGCCGGCACCGCACCGCCCTGGTGCTGGGCGGCGACGTCATCGCCAAGCACTACGACCTGACGGCCGACCTGCGCGCCGTCCCGCCGGCCGAACTGGTCAACTACGTGCTGTTCGGCGACGCCGCCGGGGCCGCCGTGCTGAGCGCCGACCCGGCCGCCGGCCCGACCGCCGTCCGGGCCTCCTTCGTCCAACTGGCCGGCCGGGGACGGGAACCGGGCCAGGTGCTGGAGTGGTTCGGCCCGGTCGACCGGCACAGCGGCCGGCCGACGGCCCGGGAGGACTACAAGGCGATCGAGGAGACCGTCCCGCTGTTCGCCGAGCAGATCCTGCACCGGCTGCTCGGCGAGGCCGGCTGGCAGGAGGGCGAGGTGACGCACCTACTGCCGCCGCAGCTGTCCACCCGGATGACCGCCCGGATCGTCGAGCGCCTCGGGCTGTCCGGCGCCGAGGAGATCAGCTGCGTCGGTGAGACCGCCAACACCGGAAACGCGCTGGTCTTCTTCCAGCTCGAACAGGTTCTGCCGAAGCTCTCCCCGGGCGACCGGGCCGCCGCGATCGCGGTCGAGTCCAGCAAGTGGATCAAGTCCGGGTTCGCCCTGGAACACGTCTGACCCCTCCGGGCCCCGCCCCACCGCCTCCGGGCCCCGCCCCACCGCCGCCGGCCCCGTCCCACCCGTCCGGCCCCGCCGTACCTCTCCGGCCCCGCCGTACCCCGAACCATCGAAGGGCAGAGCACGCATGTCGAACGACGAGAAGCTCCGCGACTACCTCAAGCGGGTCAGCGCCAGCCTCCAGGACAGCCGCCTGCGGCTGCAGGAGGCCGAGGCCAGGTACACGGAGCCGATCGCCATCGTCGGGATGGCGTGCCGCTACCCGGGCGGGGTCGGGTCGCCGGAGGAGCTGTGGCGGCTGGTCGCCGAGGGCCGGGACGCGATCTCGGAGTTCCCGGCCGACCGGGGGTGGGACCTGGACGGGCTGTACGACCCGGACCCGGAGCGCACCGGCACCTCGTACACCCGGCACGGCGGCTTCCTGGCCGCGGCGGCCGGCTTCGACGGGGAGTTCTTCGGCATCAGCCCCCGGGAGAGCAGCACCATCGACCCCCAGCAGCGGCTGCTGCTGGAGACCACCTGGGAGGCGCTGGAGAGCGCCGGCCTGGACCCGGCCGCGCTGCGCTCGACCCCGGTCGGCGTCTTCACCGGGATCATGTACAACGACTACGGCTCGCGGCTCAACCCGCTGCCGGCCGCCGTCGAGGGGCAGGTCGGCATCGGCAGCGCGCCCAGCGTCGCCTCGGGGCGGATCGCGTACACCTACGGCTTCGAGGGGCCGGCGGTCACGGTGGACACCGCCTGCTCCTCCTCCCTGGTCGCCCTGCACCTGGCCGCGCAGGCCCTGCGCTCGGGCGAGTGCACGCTGGCGCTCGCAGGCGGGGCGACCGTGATGGCCACCCCCAACACCTTCGTCGAGTTCAGCCGCCAGCGCGGGCTGTCGCCGGACGGCCGCTGCAAGGCGTTCTCGGCGGGCGCGGACGGCACCGGCTGGGGCGAGGGGGTGGCCTTGCTGCTCCTGGAACGGCTCTCCGACGCCCGGGCGAACGGGCATCCGGTGCTCGCGGTGGTGCGCGGCTCGGCCGTCAACCAGGACGGCACCAGCAGCCAGCTCTCCGCCCCGCACGGGCCCTCGCAGGAGCGGGTGATCCGGGCGGCGCTGGCGGCGGCCGGGCTGGGTGCGGCGGACGTGGACGCGGTGGAGGCGCACGGGACGGGGACCAGGCTGGGGGATCCGATCGAGGCGCAGGCGCTGCTGGCCACGTACGGCCAGGGCCGTTCGGCCGAGCGGCCGTTGTGGCTGGGGTCGGTGAAGTCCAACATCGGGCACGCCCAGGCGGCGGCCGGGGTGGCGGGTGTGATCAAGATGGTGCAGGCGCTGCGGCACGGTGTGCTGCCGGCCACCCTGCACGTCGACGCGCCGACCGGGGAGGTGGACTGGTCCGCCGGCGGGGTGGAGCTGCTGCGCGCACCGGTCGCGTGGGCGCCGGGCGAGCGGCCGCGCCGTGCGGGGGTCTCCGCCTTCGGGATCAGTGGCACCAATGCGCACGTGATCCTGGAGGAGGCCCCGGCCGCCGCTGCGGAGGCGGCTCCGATCGAGGGCCCGGCAGCTGCCCCGGTGCTGCTCTCGGCCCGCTCGGAGGCGGCGTTGGGTGCGGCGGCCGAGCGGCTCGCGGACTGGCTGGAGAACGGCGAGGGCGCGCAGGTCGGGCTCGCGGAGGTTTCGGCCTGGACGCTCACCCGCAGCGCCCGGCACCGGCTCGGTGCCGCCGTGGTCGCCCCGGACCGGTCCGAACTGATCGGCGGACTGCGGGCGTTGGCCGGGCAGGTGGCGCACCCGGCGGTGGTGTCGGGTCGGGTGGCGTCCTCGCCGGGTCGGGTGGCGCTGGTGTTCCCGGGGCAGGGGTCGCAGTGGGTGGGGATGGGGGTGGCGCTGGCCGCGTCGTCTCCGGTGTTCGCCTCGCTGTTGGCGGATGCGGGTCGGGCGCTGGAGCCGTATGTGGAGTGGGAGTTGGATCAGGCGTTGCGGGATCCGGTCCTGTTGGAGCGGGTGGATGTGGTGCAGCCGGTGCTGTGGGCGGTGATGGTTTCACTCGCGGGGTTGTGGCGCTCGTACGGGTTGCCGGTGGACGCGGTGGTGGGTCATTCGCAGGGCGAGATCGCGGCGGCGGCGGTGTCGGGGGCGTTGAGTCTGGAGGACGCCGCGGCCGTGGTCGCCCTGCGCAGTAGGGCGATTCGGGCGGTGGCGGGTGACGGCGGGATGGCGTCGGTGCCGCTGCCGGTGGTCGAGGTGGAGGTGCTGATCGCCCGTTGGGGCGGCGCGTTGGAGGTCGCGGCGGTCAACGGCCCGTCCTCGACGGTGGTTTCCGGCACCGCGACGGCGATCGGCGAACTGGTCGTCTGGGGCGAGGGGCAGGAGGTGCGGGTCCGGCGGGTCCCGGTGGACTACGCCTCGCACTCCGCCCAGGTCGAGCCCCTTGAGGCCGAACTCCTGGACCTGCTGGCACACATCAACCCCCAGCCTTCCGGCATCCCGTTCTACTCCACCGTCACGGCAGGAGCGCTGGACACCAGCGCCCTGGACGCCGGGTACTGGTTCCGCAACCTGCGCAGCCGGGTCCGTTTCGAGGACACCGTCCGGGTTCTGGCCGAGGACGGTTTCACGACCTTCGTGGAGGCCAGCGCCCACCCGGTGCTGACCGTCGGCATCCAGGAGACCCTGACGGAACACCCGGACACCCGGGGCACCGACACCCTGGTCACCGGCACCCTGCGCCGCAACCGTGAGGACGACCAACCCCTGCTCCAGGCCCTAGCCGCCGTCGAACTCCACGGCCACCGCCTCAGCTGGCCCCTCGCCACCCCCACCGCCCCACCCGGCCTGCCCACCTACCCCTTCCAGCACCGCCACCACTGGCTCGACGCCCCCACCCACGCGGGCGGCCAGGACGCGTCCGCCCACCCCCTGCTCGGCGCGACCGTCGAACGCGCCGACGACGGAGGGCTGGTCCTCACCGGCCGGCTCTCCCCACGCAGCCACCCCTGGTCGGCCGAGCACACCGTCGCCGGGACGGTCCTGTTCCCGGGTACGGGATTCGCCGAACTCGCCCTGGCCGCCGCCGAGTCCGCCGGGTCCTCCGCCGTGGACGAGCTGGTCCTGCTGGCGCCGCTGACCCTCGGCGAGGCGGTGCTCGACCTCCAGGTCCTCGTCCCGGCCGCCGACCAGGACGGCCGCCGGACCTTCGACGTCTACTCCCGCCCCGAGCACGGCGGCGCGGGCGACTGGACCCACCACGCGACCGGCACCCTGGCCGCCGAGTCGGCCGAACCGGCAACCCCCACCGAGGAGTTCCCCGCCGACTGGCCCCCGGCCGAGGCCGTCCCCCTCGAACTTGCTGATGCCGCAGCGAGGTTCGCCGCCGCCGAGGTCGGCTACGGCCCGACCTACCAGGGCCTGCGCGCCGCCTGGCAGCACGGCGACGTGCTCTACGCGACCGTCGAACTCCCCGAGCCCGCCCACCCGGACGCCGCCCGCTACGGCATCCACCCCGCCCTGCTGGACGCCGCCCTCCAGGCCGAAGCGGCGGCCGACGGCCCGGACCGCCCCGCCGAACTGCGGCTGCCGTTCGCCTGGAACGGCCTCGGCCTGCACGCCGTCGGCGCCACCGCGCTGCGGGTGCGGCTGGACCGCCTGGACCAGGACACCCTCAGGATCCTGGCCGTCGACCCCGAGGGCGCCCCCGTCCTCACCGTCGACACCCTGGTGCTGCGCCCGGTGGCCGCCGACCGGCTGACCGCCCCCGCCCCCCGGGGCCCGGCCCGCCCCACCCGGACCCCGGCCCGCCGGGCCGCCGGGCGCACGGCGGGGGAGGGCGGTGCCGTCGAGCGCCTCCGCCGGCTGACCGGCCCCGACCTGGAGCGGCAGCTGCGCGAGCTGGTGCGCGGAGAGGTCGCCGCCGTCCTCGGCTACGCCACCCCGGCCGAGCTCGACCCCGACCGGGCCTTCCGCGACCTAGGCTTCGAGTCCCTCACCGCCGTCCAACTGCGCGACCGGATCGCCGCCGCCACCGGCCTCAAGCTGCCGCCGACCCTGGTGTTCAACCACCCCAGCCCGCGCGCCCTGGCCGAGCACCTCGGCGACCTGCTGCGCCGCAGCGACAGCGCACCGGCCACCGCGCCCGCCCGTACCCGGGCCGCCGCCGACGAACCGCTCGCGATCATCGGGATGGCGTGCCGCTACCCGGGCGGGGTCGGGTCGCCGGAGGAGCTGTGGCGGCTGGTCGCCGAGGGCCGGGAGACGATCTCGGAGTTCCCGGCCGACCGGGGGTGGGACCTGGACGGGCTGTACGACCCGGACCCGGAGCGCACCGGCACCTCGTACACCCGGCACGGCGGCTTCCTGACCGGCGCCGCCGACTTCGACCCCGCGTTCTTCGGCATCAACCCGCGCGAGGCCGTCGCGATGGACCCCCAGCAGCGGCTGCTGCTGGAGACCTCCTGGGAGGCGCTGGAGAGCGCCGGCCTGGACCCGGCCGCGCTGCGCGCGACCCCGGTCGGCGTCTTCACCGGCCTGATCTACACCGAGTACGGCGGCCGGGTGCGCGGCTCCGCCCCCGAGGCGGAGGGCTACCTCGGCACCGGCAGCGCGGGCAGCGTGGCCTCCGGCCGGATCGCGTACACCTACGGCTTCGAGGGGCCGGCGGTCACGGTGGACACCGCCTGCTCCTCCTCCCTGGTCGCCCTGCACCTCGCGGGCCAGGCGCTGCGCTCCGGCGAGTGCAGCCTCGCCCTGGTCGGCGGCGCCACCGTGATGTCCACCCCGGACACCCTGATCGAGTTCAGCCGCCAGCGCGGCCTGTCGCCGGACGGCCGCTGCCGCGCCTTCGCGGCCGCCGCCGACGGCACCGGCTTCTCCGAGGGCGTCGGCCTGCTGCTGGTCGAACGGCTCTCCGACGCCCGGGCGAACGGCCACCCGGTGCTCGCGGTGGTGCGCGGCACCGCCGTCAACCAGGACGGGGCCTCGAACGGCCTGACCGCCCCGCACGGGCCCTCGCAGGAGCGGGTGATCCGGGCGGCGCTGGCGGCGGCCGGGCTGGGTGCGGCGGACGTGGACGCGGTGGAGGCGCACGGGACGGGGACCAGGCTGGGGGATCCGATCGAGGCGCAGGCGCTGCTCGCCACCTACGGCCAGGACCGGCCTGCGGAACGGCCGTTGTGGCTGGGGTCGGTGAAGTCCAACATCGGGCACGCCCAGGCGGCGGCCGGGGTGGCGGGCGTGATCAAGATGGTGCAGGCGCTGCGGCACGGTGTGCTGCCGGCCACCCTGCACGTCGACGAGCCGACCGGCGCCGTCGAATGGGAGAGCGGTGACGTCGAGCTGCTGCGCACGCCCGTCGTGTGGGCGCCGGGCGAGCGGCCGCGTCGCGCGGGGGTCTCCGCCTTCGGGATGAGCGGCACCAATGCGCACGTGATCGTGGAGGAGGCCCCGGCCGCCGACGTGCCGGAGTCGGAGTCGGAGTCGGAGCCGGTTCCGGTGCTCGCCCCGGTGCTGCTCTCGGCGCGTTCCGAGGCGGCGTTGGGTGCGGCGGCCGAGCGGCTCGCGGACTGGCTGGAAGGCCCGGGTGCCCAGGTCGACCTGGCCGAGGTCGCGGCCTGGACGCTGACCCGCGGAGCCCGGCACGGGTACGGCGCCGCCGTCGCCTCGGGCGAGCGCGCCGAGGTGGTGGCCGCACTCCGTGCGCTGACCGACCATCCGGCGGTGGTGTCGGGTCGGGTGGCGTCCTCGCCGGGTCGGGTGGCGCTGGTGTTCCCGGGGCAGGGGTCGCAGTGGGTGGGGATGGGGGTGGCCTTGGCCGCGTCGTCTCCGGTGTTCGCCTCGCTGCTGGCGGATGCGGGTCGGGCGCTGGAGCCTTATGTGGAGTGGGAGTTGGATCAGGCGTTGCGGGATCCGGTCCTGTTGGAGCGGGTGGACGTGGTGCAGCCGGTGCTGTGGGCGGTGATGGTCTCGCTGGCGGGGCTGTGGCGCTCGTACGGGTTGCCGGTGGACGCGGTGGTGGGCCATTCGCAGGGTGAGATCGCGGCGGCGGCGGTGTCGGGGGCGTTGAGCCTGGAGGACGCCGCGGCCGTGGTGGCCCTGCGCAGTAGGGCGATTCGGGCGGTGGCGGGTGACGGCGGGATGGCGTCGGTGCCGCTTCCGGTGGCGGAGGTGGAGGCGCTGATCGCCCGTTGGGGCGGGGCGTTGGAGGTCGCGGCGGTCAACGGCCCGTCGTCGACGGTGGTTTCCGGCACCGCGACGGCGATCGGCGAACTGGTCGTCTGGGGCGAGGGGCAGGAGGTGCGGGTCCGGCGGGTTCCGGTGGACTATGCCTCGCACTCCGCCCAGGTCGAGCCCCTTGAGGCCGAACTCCTGGACCTGCTGGCACACATCAACCCCCAGCCTTCCGGCATCCCGTTCTACTCCACCGTCACGGCAGGAGCGCTGGACACCGGCGCCCTGGACGCCGGGTACTGGTTCCGCAACCTGCGCAGCCGGGTCCGTTTCGAGGACACCGTCCGCGTTCTGGCCGGGGACGGTTTCACGACCTTCGTGGAGGCCAGCGCCCACCCGGTGCTGACCGTCGGCATCCAGGAGACCCTGACGGAACACCCGGAGGCCCTGGTCGCCGACACCCTGGTCACCGGTACCCTGCGCCGCAACCGCGAGGACGACCAACCCCTGCTCCAGGCCCTGGCCGCCGTCGAACTCCACGGCCACCGCCTCAGCTGGCCCCTCACCACCCCCACCACCCCACCCGGCCTGCCCACCTACCCCTTCCAGCACGAGCACTACTGGCTCGACCCCGCCCCGGACATCAGCGACCCCGGCCACCTCGGCCTCCAGAGCGCCGACCATCCGCTGCTGGGCGCCACCACCGACCTGCCGGACGGCACCGCGCTCTACACCAGCCGGATCTCCACCGGCACCCACGCCTGGCTGCTCGACCACGCCGTCACCGGCACCCCGTTGCTGCCCGCGACCGCACTGGTCGAACTCGCCCTGCACGCCGGCCACCGCGCCGCCGTCCCGGCCCTGGCCGAACTGACCCTGGAGGCGCCGCTGTTGCTCGACGACGGTGCCGTGCACCTGCAGACCACCGTCCAGCCGCCGGACGCCGACGGCGCCCGCGCGCTCGCCGTCCACTCCCGCCCGGCCGCCGCCGGCCCGCAGGAGCCGTGGACCAGGCACGCCTCCGCCCTGCTCCTCCCGGACCGCCGGTCGTCCGCCGCCGCCGAGGACCGGCCGGTGGCCTGGCCCCCGCCCGGCGCCACCCCGGTGGACCCGGCCGACCTCTACCCCGGCCTCGCCGATCGCGGCTACGACTACGGCCCGGCCTTCCAGGGCGTCCGCGCCCTGTGGCGCGCCGGTGACGCCGTCTACGCGACCGTCGAACTCCCCGAGGCCGCGCACCCGGACGCCGCCCGTTACGGCATCCACCCCGCCCTGCTGGACGCCGCCCTGCACCCGCTTGCCGCCGGCCTCACCGCCCTCGAGTCCGCCGCCCCCGAGGACGGCACCCCCGTGGACGCCGACCTGGGAACGGCACTGCCCTTCGCCTGGACCGGCGTCACCCTCGCCGCCACGGCCGCCACCAGCCTGCGGGTCCGGCTGACCCGGCACGGCGCCGACTCGGTCGCGCTGTCCGCCACCGACCCGCTCGGCGGGCCGGTGCTCTCCGCCGAGCGGATCGCCCTGCGCCCGCTCGCCCCCGGCGCGCTCGCCGCCGCCCGGCCGGTCGGGCGGGCCGACGGCCTGTACCACCTGGACTGGACGCCCGTGCCCCCGTCGGCGGCCGCCCCCGCCGGGCAGGCGGTGGTCGAACTGCCCGAGCACCACGTCGCCACCGAACTCCCCGATCCCGCCGCCCTGTTCACCACCGACCCGCCGGCCCTCGCCGTCCTGCCGCTCACCCTCCCCGAGCACCCGGACCCGGACCCGGACCCGGGCGCCGCCACCGCCGCTCTGCTCGGCTTCGTCCAACGCTGGCTCGCCCAGGACCACCTGGCCGACACCCGGCTCGCCGTGCTGACCCGCGACGCCCAGCACACCGGCCCCGCCGACCGCCCGGTCCGGCCCGTCGCGGCCGCCCTCTGGGGCCTGCTGCGCAGTGCCCAGACCGAGCACCCCGGCCGGTTCCGCCTGCTGGACACCGACGGGCACCCCGACTCCCGGGCGGCGCTGGCCACCGCCCTCGCCCTGGACGAGCCCCAACTCGCCCTGCGCCGGGGCACGGTGCTCGCCCCGGCGGTCGTCCCGCTGCCCGCCCGGCCCGAGCTGACCGCTCCCGGGGACGGCCCCTGGCGGCTCGCCCCCACCGGGGACACCCTGGACGCGCTGGCCCTGCTCCCCGCCCCGGACGCCGCCCGCCCGCTCGCCCCCGGCGAGGTGCGGATCGCCGTGCGGGCCGCCGGACTGAACTTCCGGGACGTGCTGATCACCCTCGGCGTCTACCCGGACCGCGCCCTGCTCGGCACCGAGGCGGCCGGTGTGGTCACCGAGGTCGGCCCGGAGGTGGCCGGCCTGGCGCCCGGCGACCGGGTCACCGGCCTGGTGTCCGGAGGCATCGGCCCGGTCGCGGTCACCGACCACCGGCTGCTGGCCCGCGTCCCGGCCGGCTGGAGCTTCGCCCAGGCCGCCGCCGTCCCCGCCGCCTACCTGACCGCCCACTACGCGCTGGTCGACCTGGCCGGACTCCGCGCGGGCGAGCGGCTGCTGGTGCACTCGGCGGCCGGCGGCGTCGGCATCGCCGCCGTCCAGCTCGCCGCCCACCTGGGCGCCGAGGTGTACGGGACGGCCGGGCCCGGCAAGTGGGACACCCTGGCGGCGCTCGGCGTCGACCCGGCCCGGACCGCCTCCTCCCGCACGCTCGACTTCGAGGGGCTGTTCCTCGCCGGGACGGCCGGCGCCGGGGTGGACGTGGTGCTGAACTCCTTCACCGGGGACTTCGTCGACGCCTCGCTGCGGCTGCTGCCGCGCGGCGGCCGCTTCGTCGAGATGGGCAAGGCCGACCTGCGCGACGCCGACCGGATCGCCGAGCAGTACCCGGGTGTGCGCTACCGCTCCTTCGACCTGCTGGAGGCCGGGCCGCAGCGGATCGGCGAGCTGCTGACCGAGCTGCTGGCGCTGTTCGAGCGCGGGGTGCTGACCCTGCCGCCGATCACTACCTGGCCGGTCGCCCGGGCCGGCGAGGCGCTGCGCCACCTCGGCCAGGCCCGGCACACCGGCAAGGTCGTGGTGACCGTCCCCGCGCCGATCGACCCGGCCGGCACCGTGCTGGTCACCGGCGGCACCGGCACCCTCGGCGCGCTGACGGCCCGGCACCTGGTGACCGAGCACGGCGCCCGGCACCTGCTGCTGGCCGGCCGGCGCGGCCCCGAGGCGGCGGGCGCCGCCGAGCTGGCCGCCGAACTCACCGGCCTCGGCGCCGAGGTGACCGTGGCCGCGGTGGACGTCGCCGACCGGGCGGCGCTGGCCGCGCTGCTCGACTCCGTCCCCGCCGAGCACCCGCTGACGCTGGTGGTGCACGCCGCCGGCGCCCTCGCGGACGGCGTCCTGGAGGCCCTCGACCCGGCCGCGCTGGAGGCCGTGCTCGCCCCCAAGGCCCGGGCCGCCCGCCACCTGGACGAGCTGACCCGGCGCGCCGACCTCGCCGACCTGGTGCTGTTCTCCTCCGTCTCCGGCGTGCTCGGGGGTGGCGGACAGGCCAACTACGCGGCCGCCAACGCCTACCTGGACGGCCTCGCGCAGCGCCGCGCCGCCGAGGGACTGCCCGCGACCTCGCTCGCCTGGGGCCTGTGGCAGCGGGCCAGCGCACTGACCGGGCAGCTCACCGACGGCGACCGGGCCCGACTGGCCCGGGGCGGCCTGGTGCCGCTCACCGACCGGGAGGGCCTCGCCCTGCTGGACGCGGCCCGCGCCACCGGCCGGGCGGCCGTCGTCACCACCCGCTTCGACCTGCGGGCGGGCCGGGCCGCCGGCACCGTGCCCGCGCTGTTGCGCTCCCTGGCGGGCGCCCCCGCCCGGCGCAGCGCCGCCGGTGCGCCCGCCGCCGGTGCCCCGGCCCCGCTGCTGGACCGGCTGGCCGGCCTGGACCCGGCCGGGCGGGCCGAGGCCCTGCTCCAGCTGGTGGTCGGCCAGGCCGCCGCCGTGCTGGGCCACGGCGGCGCCGGAACCGTCGCCGCCGACCAGGCCTTCAAGGAGATCGGCTTCGACTCGCTCACCGCCGTCGAACTGCGCAACCGCCTGGGCACGGCCACCGGCCTGCGGCTGGCCCCGACCACGGTGTTCGACCACCCGACCCCGTCGGCGCTGGCCGCCCACCTGCACCGGACGCTGGCCCCCGAGGACGAGGCCGCGCCGGACCCGTTCCTGCGCGAGCTCGACCGGCTGGAGGCCCTGCTGCCCGCGCTGGCCGCCGCGGACGGCGTCCGGGGGGCGGTCGGCCGGCGGCTGCGCGAGCTGCTCTGGCGCCTGGACGACACCCCGGCCGAGGACGACGGCGAGCGCGCCGAGGACCTCGCGACGGCCAGCGACGAGGAACTGTTCGCCGCGCTCGACGACGAACTCAACCATCCCGGAACGGAGGTCTGAGATGCCCGGGACGACCGAACCCACCGCCACCCCCGGCGGCACCGAGGAACGGCTGCGCGACTACCTGCGCCGCGCGACCGCCGACCTGCGCCAGGCCAGGCGCCGGATCGAGGCCCTGGAGGAGCGCGCGCACGAGCCGATCGCGATCGTCGGCATGGCCTGCCGGCTGCCCGGCGGCGTGCGCACCCCCGAGGACCTGTGGCGGCTGCTCGCCGAGGGCCGGGACGCGGTCGGCGACTTCCCCGCCGACCGCGGCTGGGACCTCGACGCGCTGTTCGACGAGGACCCGGCCACCCCCGGCACCTCCTACGCCCGCCAGGGCGGCTTCCTGGACGGCGCCGGCGAGTTCGACGCCGCCTTCTTCGGCCTCGGCCCGCGCGAGGCGCTCGCCATGGACCCCCAGCAGCGGCTGCTGCTGGAGACCGCCTGGCGGACCTTCGAGTCCGCCGCCCTCGACCCGGCCGCCCTGCGCGGCAGCCGGACCGGCGTGTACGTCGGCATGATCGGCCAGGACTACGCCCCGCGCCCGCACGAGGTGGCCGGCGAACTCGACGGCCACTTCATGACCGGCAACGCCGGGTCCGTCGCCTCCGGCCGGCTCGCCTACCACTTCGGCCTGCACGGCCCGGCCCTGACCGTCGACACCGCCTGCTCCTCCTCGCTGGTCGCGCTGCACCTGGCCGCCCGCTCGCTGCGCTCGCGCGAGAGCGACCTCGCCCTGGCCGGCGGGGCCTGCGTGCTGGCCCACCCGAGGGTGTTCCTGGAGTTCAGCCGCCAGCGCGGGCTGGCCCCGGACGGGCGGTGCAAGGCCTTCGCGGCGGGCGCCGACGGCACCGGGCTCGCCGAGGGCGTCGGCCTGCTGCTCCTGGAGCGCCTCTCCGACGCCCGGGCCAACGGCCACCGGGTGCTGGCCGTGCTGCGCGGTTCGGCCGTCAACCAGGACGGGCCCAGCAACGGGCTCACCGCCCCCAGCGGACCGGCCCAGGAGGCCGTCATCCGGGAGGCGCTGGCGGACGCCCGGCTCACCCCCGACCAGGTCGACGCGGTCGAGGCGCACGGCACCGGCACCACGCTCGGCGACCCGATCGAGGCCCGCGCCCTGCTCGCGGTGTACGGCGGCGCCGAGCGCGAACGCCCGCTGCGGCTCGGCTCGTTGAAGTCCAACATCGGCCACGCCCAGGCCGCCGCCGGAGCCGCCGGGGTGATCAAGCTGATCCTCTCCCTGCGGCACGACACCCTGCCCGCCAGCCTCCACCTGGACGCGCCCACCCCGCACGTCGACTGGTCGGAAGGCGCCGTCGAACTGCTCGCCGAGGCCACGCCCTGGCCGCGCGGGGAGCGCCCGCGCCGGGCCGCCGTGTCCTCCTTCGGGATCAGCGGCACCAACGCCCACCTGGTCCTGGAGGAGGCCCCGGAGCCGCCGCCCGCCGAACCCGGCGCCGGGCCCGCCGACCGGCCCTGGCTGCTCACCGCCCGCACCCCCGAGGCGCTGCGCGACCACGCGCTGGCACTGGCCGCGCACGCCGAGGACGGCGCCGCGGACCGCGCCCGGGACACCGCCCACTGGCTCGGCCACGGCCGGGCACGGTTCCCGCACCGGGCCGCCGTGCTGACCGACCGCCCGGCGGAGATCGCCCCGGCCCTGCGCGCCCTGGCGGCCGGCCGCAGCCACCCCGCCCTGGTGCGCGGCACCGCCGCCGCCGCCCCCAGGGCCGCCTGGACCTTCACCGGCCAGGGCTCCCAGCAACCCGGCATGGGGCGCGAACTCCACACCGAGCACCAGGAGTTCGCCAAGGCGCTGGACGAGGTCTGCGACGCCCTCGACCCCCACCTGGACCGCCCGCTGCGGGACGTGATGTTCGCCGACCCGGGCTCCACCGACGCCGCACTGCTGGACCGCACCCGCTACACCCAGCCCGCCCTGTTCGCCCACCAGACCGCGCTGGCCCGGCTGCTCGGCACCCGGCTGCCCCCGCCGGTCGCGGTGCTCGGCCACTCGATCGGCGAACTGTCCGCCGCCCACCTGGCCGGGGTGTTCGACCTGGAGTCGGCGGCCGCGCTGGTCGCCGCCCGGGCCCGGCTGATGGACGAACTGCCCGCCGGCGCGGGCGCGATGCTCTCCGTCCAGGCCCCCGAGGAGCGGCTCACCGCACTGCTCGCACCGTACGGGGAGGCCCTCGGCCTGGCCGCCGTCAACGGACCGGCCTCCACCGTGGTCTCCGGAGACGCCGAGGCGATCACCCGGCTCGACCGCGAGCTCACCGGCCTCGGCCTGCGCACCCGCCGGCTGCGGGTCTCGCACGCCTTCCACTCCGCCCAGCTGGACCCGGTGCTGGAGCGCTTCCACACCGAGGCGCGGCGGATCGGCTACCGTGCCCCGAACCTGCCGGTGATCAGCAACCTCACCGGCGAGACCGCCGACCCCGAGCGGATCGCCGGCCCCCGGTACTGGACCGAGCAGATCCGCGCCACCGTCCGCTTCGAGCAGGGCGTGCGCACCCTGCGCGAGCGCCACGGCGTCACCGCCTACCTGGAACTCGGCCCGCACAGCACGCTCGCCGCGCTGACCGCCGCGATCCACCCGGAGGCCGTCCAACTGCCCGTGCAGCTGCGCGAACGGCCCCAGTCGAGGGCGCTGGCCGCCGCGCTGGCCGGGGCCGAGCTGCACGGGCTGCCGGTCGGCGGGCCGACCGGGCCGGCGCCCGCCGCCGACCCCGACACCGTGCCCGGCCACCCCTTCGCCCCGACGGTCCACTGGCTGGCCACCCCCGGCCCGTCCGGCGCCGGCCCCGCACCCGCGCCGCTGCCCGGGGCCACCACCGAGGAGCGGGAGCCCGCCGAGGACCCGGCCACCCTGCTGCGGCGCTGGACGGACGCCGGGCCCCGGCACCGCACCGCCGTGCTGCTCGCCCTGGTCCGGGAGCAGGCCGCCGAGGCCCTCGGCTACGCCGACCCGGCCCGGATCGGCGAGCGGGAGCGCTTCCAGGACCTCGGCTTCTCCTCCTTCACCGTCCTGGACCTGCGCAACCGGCTCGCCGCCGCGACCGGGCTCACGCTGGCGCCGGTGGTCGCCTTCGACCACCCCACGCCGGTCGAACTGACCGCCCACCTCGACCGCCTGCTGGCCGAGTCCGTCCTGCCCGCCGCCTGAGGCACCGCACCACCCCGGGCACCACGCCCGTCCAGCCCCGTCCAGCCCGTCCAGCCCGTCCAGCCCGTCCAGCCCCGTCCGTCCACCCTTCCGCCGAACCTCCCAGAGGAGCGAACCCCGGTCATGCGCGTCGGAATCACCTACCTCAGCATCTCCCCGTCGGTCGACCGGTCCGCCGCCCGGCAGAAGTACCTGGACTTCGCCCGGCAGGTCGAATGGGCCAACGACCGGGGCTTCTCCGGCATCTGGATCACCGAGCACCACTTCTCCGGCTACAGCCTCAGCTCCTCCCCGCTGCTGCTGCTCGGCCACGCCGCCGCGCTCGCCCCCGACCTGCGGATCGGCACCGGCATCCTGGTGCTGCCGCTGTGGGACCCGGTCCGCCTGGTCGCCGACGTCAACACCCTGGACCAGCTCTCCGGCGGCCGTCTGGACCTCGGCATCGGCCGCGGCTACCAGCCGCACGAGTTCCTCGGCTTCGGCCGCGACCTCGACCGCAGCCGGGCCGCCTTCGAGGAGTCCGCCGACCTGGTGCTGCGGCTGCTCACCGGGACGGAGGTCACCCACAAGGGCGAGTTCCACCGGATCGACGCCCCGGTGACCGTCCTGCCGCCCTCCCACCAGGCCCCGCACCCGCCGGTCTGGGCCGCCGCGGTGTCGCCGGAGTCCACCCGCTTCGCCGTCCGGCGCGGCTTCCACCTGCTCGGCCTGGCCCTGTCGACCCCGGCCGAACTCGCCGACCAGTGGCGGACGGTGAACGCCCTGGCGGCCGAGGAGGGGGTCCCGGCCGAGGGCCTGGAGTACGCCGTCAACCGCTTCGTCCACGTCGGCACCGACCCGGCCGGGCGCCGGGCCGCCGCCCGCGAGGTCGCCCGGCAGATCCAGACCTCCCGGGCCCTGGCCGAGGGCGCCTACCCGACCGGCGGCCGACCGCCGGTCCCGGCCGCCGTCGACCCGGCCGACGAGGAACGCGCCTACCAGCGGCTGCTGGCCGGCTCGCCCGAGCAGATCGTCGAGCAGATCGCGGAACTCGCCGCCGCCGGCGTCACCCGGGTCAACGCCGCCTTCGAGTACGGCACCCTGCCCGCCGACACGGCCTTCACCGCGCTGCGCACCTTCGCCGCCGAGGTGCTCCCGGCGCTGCGGGAGCTGCCCGTACGGCTCTGAACCCCCACCCCACCGCCCCCACACGCCGCGGGGGGGGGGGGGGGGGGGGGGGGGGGGGGGGGGGGGGGGGGGGCAGGGGGGGGGGGGGGGGGGGGGGGGGGGGGGGGGGGGGGGGGGGGGGGGGGGGGGCAACACCCCCCCCG